>DAHWHN010000069.1 GCA_027335685.1 Acidimicrobiaceae bacterium | reverse complement strand
CGGTGAAGCGCGAAGACGGCACCGGTTCGCCGGATAGGACCGCCACCGTCGCGTCGCAAGGCGCGGCTGCTTGAGCCGTGATGACGTTTAGTTACGGTTCGGGTAACGGTCCGGTCGTCGCCGTGGCGACCGGCTCGGTCGTGGTCGTGGTGGGAGCCGTCGCCGTGGCGAGGAGTGGGGCCTGGTCCGGAGTGCCGGTCAAGGCGGCGAACGTGTCGGAGAACTGCAGGGGCGATTGCACGACGCCCGAGCAGGTGTTGGAGTAACCCCCGACGATCGGGTCGGCGACGGACCCGCATGGAGCGTCCTGGTTGATCGACCAGTCCGAGAGCCGTCCGAGGTCCTTCCCCTCTGCGAAGGCCACAAGACCCGACGCGTCGGCGGTCGTGAAGGCCTGGTCGGCGATGCCTGCCTGCCCGACCTGGACCGTCGCCCCCATGTGCTGCCAGACCGCTCGCGAGCTGAGCGTGATCCCCTCGTCTGCGAAGAGCGCAGCGAGCTGACCGTGCGCGCTGACGAGCGCCTGCTCGACCGCCGCGAGCATCGGCGCACCGTCGCCGGGCGAGGGACTGAAGTACATCGTCATGAGATCGACCCCGGAGAGTTGCACGCCGCCCGCGAGCATCGTCGTGACGACGTTCTCTGCGACGGGGAGCATCCCGTCGGACGCGACCGGCAACGTGAGCCACACGCCGAGTGTCGTGCCTGTCGCGGCGTCGTCGGACTGGATTGCGCGGATCGCGGCCGCGTCACGGACGAGAGCGGCGGTGTCACCTTGAGCTGCGCCCTCGATGTCGAGGTCGATGACGCGGAGGTCGTAGCGGTCGATGACCGAGCTGTAGGCGGCCTGCAGCGCAGCGGCGCTCGTGCACGTGTCCGCGAGTGGCTGGTTCGCCTCTCCCCCGAAGCTGACGATGGGCTGCTCCCCCTCCCCCTCCATGGTGGCCATCAGCTGGGACAGTCGGAGCGGCGCGGCATCGGCCTGCGCGAGCGAGTAGTACGTGCCCCACGACGGGGTGCACGTCGCCCCGGTTGCGTCGACGACGAAGCCGAACACGGTCTGGCGGGCCGGGTTGTCCGCCGCCACCTGGACCGGGTAGAGGGGCGGGAGGGTCGTGTCGAGGTAGGGCGCGTACCACGTCGACGCCGACGCCGGGCTCGAGGTCAGCGGCGTCGCGACATCCAGTCGCGCGCGCACGGCCACCGCAGGCGATCCGCCACCTCGGGCCGCGGCCGGTCCCGCGCACGCAACGGCAACCAGCCCGACGCCGACGAGCCAGCGGCTCGTGCGGCGGCTCCGGAGGCCACCGGTGCGTGGGAGCGTGCAGGGGCGCCGAGCACCACGAGAAGCCATCTCGTCAGTATCGACGCTCGGAGCGGCCGACGCAGGATTCGCCGAGCTCGCGCGCCGGCCCCACGACGTGCGGGGCACGCCGCTCGCCGACTCCAGTCAGCCCGGCGCCCCGTCGACCACCCACGTCGGCCCCGACCGCAAGAGCGCGTCGATGTCGCCGGTGCCACGCTGGGCGCGGACGGCGTCGAGCTGCGCAGCGACGAGAGCCGCGTAGTCGGGGCGCTCGACGGCGCGGAACACCCCGATCGGCGTCGGCTCGAACGGCCCCCGGGCGAGCCGGGAGAGCATGAACGCGAGGCTCGGGTCGTCCCGAGACTCGTCATGGACGAGAAGGGCGTCCTCGCCGACGTCCGCGACCGCGGCGATCTCGAGCCGACCATCCCGCCCGAGCACGACCCCCCGGCGCCCGTCGGCCCCGACGCGGATCGGCTCGCCGTGGACGAGGGGGACGAGCATGTCGTCGCGGTGCTCCTTCGCGTTCACTGCCGCGAATGCTCCGTCATTGAAGACGTTGCAGTTCTGGTAGATCTCGACAAAGGCCGCGCCCCGGTGGTCGTGGGCCCGCCGCAGCGTCTCCATCATGTGCTTGCGATCGAGGTCGTGCGTGCGCGCGACGAACGTCGCCTCCGCGCCGATCGCGAGCGAGATCGGGTTGAACGGCGCGTCGAGCGAGCCGAACGGCGTGGACTTCGTCACCTTGCCCTGCTCGGACGTCGGGGAGAACTGACCCTTCGTGAGGCCGTAGATCTGGTTGTTGAACATGAGAATCGTGAGGTTGACGTTGCGACGCAGCGCGTGGATGAGGTGGTTGCCACCGATCGAGAGAGCATCGCCGTCGCCGGTGACGACCCAGATGTCGAGGTCCGGCCGGCTGACGGCGAGCCCGGTGGCGATGGCCGGCGCGCGGCCGTGGATGGAGTGCATCCCGTAGGTGCTCATGTAGTACGGAAAGCGCGCCGCGCAGCCGATCCCGGAGACGAACACCGTGTTCTCCCGCGCGACCCCGAGCTCGGGCAGCAGCAGCTGGACCGCTGCGAGGATCGAGTAGTCGCCGCAACCCGGGCACCAGCGAACTTCCTGGTCGCTCGACCAGTCCTTGCGCGTCGTGAGCTGCACGCTCCCGTCCGTCGTCGTCATCGCCGCACCCCCCCGTCACGATCGGAGGGACGCGCGCCGCCGTCGAGAAGGCGCAGCATCTCACCCTCGACCTCCGCGATGCGAAACGGCGTGCCGGCGACCTTCGCGAGCCCCACGGCGTCGACAAGGAACTCCGCACGCACCATCTTCACGAGCTGACCGAGGTTCGTCTCGGGCACGAGCACCTTGGGGTACCGGGCAAGCACCTCGCCGAGGTTGGCCGGGAACGGGTGGAGGTGCACCAGGTGCGCCTGCGCGACGGCCCGCCCGCGCACGCGCAGGCGACGCACGGCAGCCGTGATCGCGCCGTAGCTCGAGCCCCAGCCGAGCACGAGCAGCGGCGCCGGCTCCCCCGCCGCAGCGCCGGGGTCGTCCACCTCGAGCAGCGGGATCGCCCTGGCGACGCCGGCGACCTTGGCCGCTCGGAGGTGGACCATCCGGGAATGGTTGGCCGGATCGTACGAGACGTCGCCGGTGAGGTCGGCCTTCTCGATCCCCCCGATGCGGTGCTCGAGTCCCGGCGTCCCGGGAATGGCCCACGGGCGTGCAAGCGTCTCGGGGTCGCGCTCGTAGGGAAGGAAGGGCCGGTCCGAACCGGCAGCGCCCTCGAGCCGCGCCGCTGCGAAGCCGGGATCGAGCACGGGGAGGCTGCCCGGCTCGGGCAGCAACCACGGCTCGGACCCGTTGGCAAGGTAGCCGTCGGACAGCAGGTAGACCGGCGTCCGGTACGTGAGGGCGATCCGCACGGCCTCGAGCGCCGCGGCGAAGCAGTGCGACGGCGTCTTGGCCGCGACGACCGGCACCGGTGCTTCCCCGTGGCGCCCGTAGACGACGGCGAGCAGGTCGGCCTGCTCGGTCTTGGTCGGCAGGCCGGTGGAGGGACCGCCGCGCTGGACGTCGACGACGACAAGAGGCAGCTCGAGGCTGACCGCGAGGCCGATCGTCTCGGACTTGAGGTCGATCCCCGGTCCGGACGTCGTCGTCACCCCGAGGGCGCCGCCGAAGGACGCGCCGAGCGCAGCGCCGACACCCGCGATCTCGTCCTCGGCCTGGAAGGTCGTCACGCCGAACTGCTTGTGCTTGGCGAGCTCGTGCAAGATGTCCGATGCCGGCGTGATCGGGTAGGAGCCGAGGAAGAGCGGGATGCCCGCCTGGTGCGCCGCAGCGACGAGACCCCACGCGAGGGCGGTGTTGCCCGTCACGTTCGCGTACGTGCCCGGCGCGAGCCGAGTCGGAGGGACCTCGTAGGAGGACTCGAACAGCTCGGCCGTCTCGCCGAAGTTCCAGCCGGCCCGCAAGGCCAGGAGGTTTGCCTCGACGACCGCCGGACGGGACGCGTAGCGCTTGGCGACGAAGTCGAGCGTCGACTCGAGCGGGCGGTGGTAGAGCCAGGAGACGAGACCGAGCGCGAAGAAGTTCTTGCTGCGCTCGGCATCTCGTGGCTTGGCTCCGGTCGGCTTGCAGGCCTCGACCGTCAAGGTCGTCATCGGCACCTCGTAGACGCGAAATGCCGCGAGGCTGCCGTCGGCGCGCGGATCGACGCCGTAGCCGGCCTTGGCCAGGCTGCGCTCGTCGAACGCGTCGGCATTGAGGATCACCGTCGCACCGGGAGCGAGATCGCCGAGGTTGGCACGGAGCGCGGCAGGGTTCATCGCGACGAGGACCGTCGGCGCGTCGCCTGGTGTCGAGATCTCGTGGTCGGCGATCTGGACCTGGAACGCCGAGACGCCCGCGAGCGTCCCCGCCGGTGCCCGGATCTCCGCCGGAAAGCTCGGCAAGGTCGCGAGGTCGTTGCCGAACAGCGCGCTCTCCGCGGTGAACTGGTCCCCCACCACCTGCATGCCGTCACCGGAGTCCCCGGCGAAGCGCACGACCAGGCTGTCGAGCGCCTGCGCGTCGCGACCCGCCCCGCGCCCCATCCCGTCGCTGTCACGATCCACGGTGCTCGTCACCTTGCCTCCTCGTCGAGGCGGTGCTCACGCACGACACGCTCGGCCGGTGAGACAGCCTAATTCGCCGCCCCGAGGCGCAGGTGCGCCGGTCGAGGACCGGCGCCGGAGCGCCCGAGACCGGCGGAGAGCGCGCTCAGGCGACCGTGACCGTCTTGTCGAGGTAGACGTCCTGGACGGCATGGATGATCTCCACGCCCTCCGGCATCGGCCGCTGGAAGGCCTTGCGACCGAGGATCAGCCCCATCCCGCCGGCACGCTTGTTGATGACGGCCGTCCGAACGGCCTCCGCGAGATCGTCCGCGCCGGCCGACTCGCCGCCGGAGTTGATGAGGCCGATCCGCCCCATGTAGCAGTTGACGAGCTGCCAGCGGGTCAGGTCGATCGGGTGGTCCGTCGTGAGCTCGGTGTAGACGAGCGGATCGGTCCTGCCGAACCCGACGGCGGTGTAGCCGCCGTTGTTGATCGGGAGCTTCTGCTTGATGATGTCCGCCTCGATCGTGACGCCGAGGTGGTTCGCCTGCCCGGTGAGGTCCGCTGCGAGGTGGTAGTCCGCCGCGGGCGTCTTGAAGGCGTCGTTACGCAGGTAGCACCACAAGACCGTGAACAGACCCTGCCGGTGCGCTTCGGCGAACGCTGCGCTGATCTCGTGGATCTGGCGGGTCGACTGCTCGGAACCGAAGTACACGGTCGCGCCGATGCCGGCGGCGCCGAGGTCGACGGCCTGCTGGACCGATGCGAACAGCACCTGGTCGTGCTTGGCCGGGTAGGTCAGGAGCTCGTTGTGGTTGATCTTCACGATGAACGGGATCCTGTGCGCGTACCGCCGGGCGACCGCGCCGAGGACGCCGAGGGTGGACGCCACCGCGTTGCAGTCGGCCGCGACGGCGAGCTCGACGATGCTGGCCGGGTCGAAGTACGTCGGCGCCTTGGCGAAGCTGGCCGCGCCCGAGTGCTCGATCCCCTGGTCGACGGGGAGGATCGACAAGTAGCCGGTGCCACCGAGGCGCCCGTGGTCGTACATGGCCTGCAGGTTGCGCAGCACCGGGACCGAGCGGTCGCTCGAGGACAGCACGCGGTCCACGAAGTCCGGTCCCGGCAGGTGCAGCTGCTCCCGCAGGATCGTCGTGCTCGTGTGGCCGAGCAAGCTGCCGGCGTCCGCGCCGAGCAATTGCGCTATGTCGACGCCCATTGGTCGTCCTCCCGTACCTCGCTGGTGGGTGCCGCCGGAGACGAGCCCCGTTCGGCCGCCTAAAACCTAGCCTGCGCGCCGTGATCCATCGCGAGCCCGGGCACCGGGGACCCGGCACCCGGCCCCGGATGCAGGGATCAGCGCAGGTTCGCCAGCCGCTCGGTCGCGTCGGACAGATCCGGGTCGGCGTCGACGACGCGGCGGAACAGCTCGCGGGCACGCGGGAGGTCACCACTGCGCTCGTAGAGGTCACCGAGCGCGTACCACTGGCGGATGTGCCGATCGAGCGGCTTGCGGACGGCCTTGCGGGCCGCGGGCTCCACGAGCACGATCGCGTCCGCCAATCGGCCCCGGTCGGCGAGAGAGCCCGCCATGACGAGCCGCCCCTCCGCGAGCACGTCGCTCCCGGCCCCGGCGGTCCGCAGCTCGGCCCAGAGGACCTCGGCGCGGTCGTGGTGGCCGAGGGCACGCTCGCAGTCCGCAAGAACGGGGTGCTGGTCCACCGACCCGCTCAGCTCGACGAACGCCTGGAGCTCGCGTAAGGCGTCCTTCCAGCGGCCGAGCCGATAGAGGGTCAAGCCGTAGAGCTCGCGCACCGAGGCGACCCCCGGCAGCGTCCGGGCGAGATCACGCAGCAGCGACAGCGCGTCGCCATAACGCTCCCGCTCGTAGGCGCGCGCAGCTTCGGCGAGCCGCGCCTCGAGGGCCGCCGCCTGCCGTGGCGATCCGTGCGCGCGGATCTCGCTGGTCACGTCGCTCGGCATCGGCTTGCGTCGGATCCGCCGAGCCGCGGCGTCACCCGCGGCGGCAGCCGGCGCTCCAGCGCGCGCCTGCAATCCGGCCGCCCGGGCACCGCTCTGCGAGCCAGCCGCAGGTCGGTCCGGGTCCGCTGGGCCAGCCGAGCGCAGGTAGGTCCGCTCCCCCCCGCGGCCTGCACCTGCACCTGCACGTGCGGCGAGGTTGCGCTCCCGCCAGGCCTCGTCGCGCCCGCGCACCGGCGGGCCGCTGCGCGCAGCGCGAGGCGCAGGGCGCTGCTCCGGGCGGCCATGGCGATCCCCTGCGCCCGCGGCACCACGCGCCGGCGATCGACTGGGGGTTGCCCGGCCGCCCGGGCCCCTCGTCGGTCGCTGCGGGCCATCCGATCGCACACCGATCGCTCCCCGGCGCGCCACGCCTCCCCAACCCGCTCGCTCGGCTCGACCGAAGTCCACTTGCCGCCGCGCCGTCCGCTCACGCGACTCCGGCGCCGGTCCCGTCTGGCGCGGCGCACGGGCAGCGCTGGGCCTGTCGGTGCGCGCGCTGGGCCTGTCGGTGCGCGCGCTGGCCGGACCTGCCGAGCCTGGGCGCACGGCCAGTCGAGGGCGATCGGCTCCCCGACGGTCGACGCCGTCGGCCCGACGCAACGACCTGTCCTCGGACGGTCGCCCACCAGGCGCGGCGACGCGAGCCTGCCGAGCACCAGCCGGTCCGGCTGGACGGGGCCGACCCCCTCCCTCTGCCCGGACTCCACCGCCACGCCCCGCGCCGCCAGAACGCGTCCCGTCACGCGAGTCGCCACTGCGTGGACGCCGCGACACCGTCGAGCCCGCGGGAGGCCAGTAGTCCACCTTCACACCAGAAGCACGCGGCCTCCCGGTGCCCACCGACGCGCGCCCGACACCACGGCTCGCTCCACCGGCTCCCGCGCCACGCGCCTCCCCCGGACGCGCACGACCGCCAGGGCTTCCACCTGTCGCTGGAGTCGATCCGCCACCGCGACCACGTCCGACACCGCCCATCCGACCAGCGCCGGCTGACCCGCGGCCCACTCCTCCGGCACGACCTCTCCCGGTCGAGCCACCATCTGCAGCCGGTCGGCTCGCGCGGCCCGCTCGATCGGCACCAACTCCCCCTGCAGCCGGTCGGCTCGCGCGGCCCGCTCGATCGGCGCCAACTCCCCGCCGCTCGGAGGAAGCATTGCCGTCTTGACGTCGTCTCGGAGCGGGAGCCACGGTCGCCGACCCTAGTGGCTCGAGCGCTCGACCCCGGACGCGACTCGACCCCCGCTCACGCACCAAGCGTGCAACGGGGGTCGAGCAAGATGAATCCCGGCGGCGACCTACTCTCCCAGGGAGTCTCCCCCCAAGTACCATCGGCGCAGGTGGTCTTAACTGCCGTGTTCGGGATGGGAACGGGTGTAACCCCACCGCCATAGCCACCGGAAACCTGTAGCTCCTCCGCCTCGTCGCGTCCCCGAACAGGAAGCGCCGAAACGAAGGGGACGCACACCGCGTCCCTCTGAGCCTTCCATAGCGAGCACGAGTGAGAACCTCCAAGCCCTCGGCCGATTAGTACCGGTCGGCTGAACGCGTTGCCGCGCTTACACCTCCGGCCTATCAACGTGGTGGTCTAACCACGGGCCTTACCAGGTTAACCCTGTGGGAGAT
>DAHWHN010000039.1 GCA_027335685.1 Acidimicrobiaceae bacterium | reverse complement strand
CGAGGATCCGCCGTGCGGACCGCAGGACTGTGGCCGCCTCCGTCGAACCCACCACGGGCGCGGCGTCCTCCACGGCGCTCAGCTGCCGGCGCTCAGGCCGAGCGATGCCTCGACGATCTCGATGAGGGTGTGGAGCACGAGCGTGTGCATCTCCTGGACCCGGTCGGCCCAGGCACCTCCCGGTGTGACGACGGTCACGGTCGCCGTCGCTGCGACCGGCGTGCCGTGGCGCCCCGTGATCGCGACGACGTCGAGGCCTGCGGAGCGGGCTGTACGTGCTGCGTGCAGGACGTTGGCGCTCGTGCCGCTCGTCGTGAACGCGACGAGCACGTCGCCGGTGCGGCCGAGAGCCTCGACGCCGCGGCTGAAGACCGCGTCGTAGCCGAGGTCGTTGCCGACGCACGTGAGGTGGCCCGGGTCGGAGAGGGCGATCGCCGCGAGCGCGCGCCTGTCTGCACGGAACCTGCCCGTGAGCTCCTCCGCGAGGTGGATCGCGTCGCTCATCGACCCGCCGTTGCCGCACGCGAGCACCTTGTCGCCGCGCTCGAGGCACCGGGCGAGGAGCTCGCCCGCCGCAGCGATCGCGTCGAGCGCGCCCTCGTCGGCGGCGAGCGCAGCGAACAGCTGTGCCGCCTCGGCTGCGGCAGCATGGGCCCGCGCGCGTGCCGCGGGGGTCGCCTCCAGCGTCGCCGTCACCTCCGTCGCGTCGACGCGGGACCCGGCCTCGGAGTGAGCTCGGCTGGTGTCGGGGCTCAACGGCTCTCGTTCCTTGCTAGGCGGCGGTGTGGCGGGCTCCGGCATCAGCGGCGACGCCGGTCCGCCTGTGCCGAGCGTATCGCCCGCTCGTAGAGGGCGAGGTGCTCGGCCGCGACCGATCGCCACGAGTAGCTCGCCGCTCGCTCGATCCCCGCGGCCCGCAGCGCCGCCCACCGTCGGGGATCGGCCGCGAGTGCGACGAGGGCGTCGCGCAGCGCCTGGGCGTCGCCCGCGGGGACGACGATCCCGGCATCGCCGACCACCTCCGGCAGCGCGCCCGCGTCGCTCACGACCGTCGGCACGCCGCTCGCCATCGCCTCGACGGCGACGCGCCCGAACTGCTCGGTCCAGCTCGGCGTCGGGATCGACGGGACGACGAGGACGTCGAAGGAGCGGTAGTGCGCGGCCAGGGCGTCCTGGTCGGCGTGGCCGTGGACGACGAGCCGCGACGCCATGTCGAGCCGCGCGGCCAGGTCGAGCAGGTTCGCGCGCTCGGCTCCGTCGCCGACCACCTCGAGGACCCAGCCGTCCAGGGGAGCGAGGGCTGCGATCGCGGTGTGGACGCCCTTGTGCCAGTCGAGGCGGCCGACGTAGCCGACCCGGACGGCCCGGTCAGCCGGGTGAGGCGGAGCGGCATCGACGGCGGGGTGGAAGCGGGCGAGGTCGACGCCGAGCGCGATGACGGCGAGCTCGCCGGCCAGGCCCCGGCGGCGCAGGCGCCGGCCCGCCTCGTCGTTGCACACGTACGCGCCCGCCGCGTGGCGGAGCGTCCAGCGCTCGATCCAGCGGAACGGGACGGGGTAGTGCTTGTCGAGGTTCTGCGCGGAGTAGACGACGAACGGTGCCCGGTTGCGCGCGAGTGCCTTGAGCACGAGGACCTCGGCGACGGCCACGCTGAAGGGCTCCTCGTGGATGTCGACGAGGTCGACACGGCTGTCGCGCAGCAGGCGCCAGAGCGGTCGGGGGTCGAAGGCGAAGAGGTTCGGGTGGTGCCCGAGCGTGCCCGCGCCGTGCACGTTGGGCTCGCCCGAGGCGTCGAGATCGACCGGGGCGCCGCCCTCGACCCAGCGCGTCGCGCTGACGAGCTCGACGTCGACGCCGCGCGCGGCGAGCTCGCGCTCGCGCTCGCGCCAGGCAGCGACGACAGCGCTGTGGCTGACGCGCGCGACGCGCATCACGGCTCACGTCTCCGGTCACGGGCCAGTGCCCCTTTCGCCGCCACGGCTGGCAGGCTACCCGAGCGACCTCTGAACGGCGGCGGCTCGGCGGTAGCGATCGTGTCACCGCGCAGGGACTGGAATCGACCGCGCTACGTGACGTGAGGTGACCGAGGGCGCGCAGGATGTCGCCCGAGGAGGGGGTAGGATCGAGGTGTTGGAGCCGATGCTCGTGCAGGAGCGGGCGGGAGCCTTGGGACAGCACCGTGCAGGCGGTGCGCCGCGACGGGAGATCGTGCCCTGACGTCACGACAGTTTGTCCGCACGCTTGTCCGGCGCGGCTGGATCGTGGTGCTCGCAGTGGTGGTCGCCGTCGGCGCGGTGTACGTCTACACCCGCTCCCGGGTCGCGAGCTACCAGTCCGAGGCCGCGATCCTGCTGACAAGCTCGACGGGCGCGCCCTCGACGTCGACGTTCGTGCTCTCGCCGACCGAGCCCGACGTCATCGCGAGCGCCGCGAGCTTCCTGCACACCTCGCCCGCCAAGGCAGCGGGCCTCGCCGGCGAGGTCTCCTACGCGCTCGACCCGACGTCCGGCCTCGTCTCGGTCGTCGGGACCTCGCCCGTGCCGCAGGAGGCGCTCGACGTCACGTCGGCCTTCGCGGAGGCCTACGTCAGCGTCATGCACCAGCAGACCGTGTCGCAGCTCACCGTGCTCCAGGGCGAGCTGTCCTCCCTCGCGGCGCGGATCCGCTCGCTCTCGCCGAGCAGGATCGGCGCAGCGGTGAGCCCGCTCAAGACCGAGGAGCTGAACGTCGCGTCGCAGAGCTACGGCTCGGTCGAGAGCCAGATCGTCGCGCTCGAGACCGCGCCGCCCCCGGCGTCGATCTACGCGGCGCCGAGCGCGCCGGCCAAGTCGGGGACCTCGAAGAAGAAGCTCGTCCTATTGGGTGGCGTCGCCGGCCTGCTCGTCGGGATCGGCATCGTCCTTCTCCTCGGGCGCTTCGACACCCGCGTCCACTCCGCGACCGACGTGGCAGCCGAGGTTCCCGTGCTTGCCGAGCTGCCCTACCAGCCGAAGCTCGCAGGCCGGCGCGCGAGCCCGACGGCGATCCCCGTCGCGGACGCGCCGGGGAGCCTGATCGCGGATCGGGTCCGCGAGCTGCGGACGAGCCTGCAGTCGCTGCTCGGGAACCGCTCGTCGACCGTCGTGCTCGTGACGAGCTCCGAGGTCGGCGACGGCAAGTCGTTCCTCGTCGCGAACCTCGCGGCCTCCTGGGCGCTCGCCGGGCGGCGCGTCGTGGCCGTCTCGACGGACCTGCGGCGCCCGCAGCTCGACACCGTGCTCGCCGCGGGCGGCAAGTCCGGCGGCCTCGCGTCGCTCGTCGGCGCGTCGCTCCGCGGGGCGCCACCCGGTGCCGGGGCCGACCAGGCCGTCGCCGAGCCGGTCGACAGCGCCGCGTTGCACGTCGACCCCCTCTATCCGAGCCGAGCCGCGTCGGGCACGGCCGACCCTCACCCGTCCTCGGGTGTGCTGCCGGTGGAGCGGCCGCGGGCGGCACGGCGTGGGCCGGGGACCGATGCCGTGCTCGCCGCGCTCGTGCCGACGCGCATCGCCGGGCTGTTCGTGCTGCCGGCCGGGGGCAAGAGCGACCTCGACCCGGGGGACCTCCTCGCAAGCGATGCGATGCGTCGCGTCATCGGCGAGCTCGAGCGGAGCTTCGACGTCGTCGTCGTCGACACCCCTGCCCTTGCCGGGGTCTCCGACGCCGGAGCGCTCGCGGGCCACGCAGACGTCGTCCTCGTCGTTGCGCGCGCACACCGCACCGACCAGAAGACGCTGCGCGACACCGTCGCCCGCCTCGTCGTCGCCGGCGCGCGGACCGTCGGTGTCGTGCTCAATCTCACCTCGCCCGTCCGCGCGGTCCAGTCGCCCTACCGGCCGGCCGACGACCGCTCCGGTGTCGGAGCCGGCGACGTCGGGCTGCGGCGCATGCCCGCGACGGACACCTCCTCGCGATCTGCGTGAGCCGACCGGCCGTCGCAGACCGGCTGTCGTGACCCGCGTCGCTCTCGTCCCGAGCGCGTACCTCCCGGCACTCGGCGGCGTCGAGGAGCTCACCCGTCACCTCGCGCGCGAGCTCGTGCGAGCCGGCGACGTCGTGGAGGTCTGGACGGGTCGGCTGCCGACGAGCGCCCTCGCGGCGCGCGAGGTGATGGACGGCATCACGGTCCGGCGGTTCCTCTTCGAGCTGCCGGCTGCGGAGATCGGCTCGGTCGCACGCGCCGTGCCCTATGGGCTGCGGGCCGTGTCCGAGATGCGCAGGGCCGTCGCCGAGCTGCGCCCCGACCTTCTCCACGTCCAGTGCTTCGGGCCGAACGGCGTGTACGCGCTCGGCCTCTCGCTCCTCGCGCGTCTGCCGCTCGTCGTCACGCTCCAGGGCGAGACGGTCATGGACAACGACGACATCTTCGACCACTCGGCTGTGCTCCGCGCGGGGCTGCGCGCGGCGATCCGGCGCGCACGAGCCGTGACGGGCTGCTCGCAGTTCACCCTCGACGACGCCGAGCGACGCTTCGGGCTCGCACCAGGCCGCGGCCAGGTCGTCTTCAACGGCGTCGACCTCACCGTGGCAGGTGTTCAGCCGGCAGGCGCCACACTCGCCGGTGCCGTGCCGGCGGGAGGGTCGGCGCCGCTCCTCGGCGTGCAAGCGGGCCGACGCTACGTGCTCGCAGTCGGCAGGGTCGTCGCGAAGAAGGGCTTCGATCTGCTCGTCGAGGCCTTCTCCCGAGTCGCTCCCGAGCTCGGAGACGTCGACCTCGTGATCGGCGGTGCAGGTCCCGAGCTCGAGGCTCTCGGAGCCCTCGTGCGGAGCCGCGGGCTCGATGGCCGGGTGCTCTTCCCCGGTCGGCTGTCGCGCGAGGACGTGGCGGTCGCGATGGCCGGCGCGGCCGTGTTCGTGATGCCGAGCCGGCTCGAGCCCTTCGGCATCGTCGCGCTCGAGGCGTGGCGCGCCGGCGCGCCACTCGTCGCGACCTCGCGCGGCGGCGCACCGGAGTACGTCCACGACGGCATCGACGGCGTGCTCGCGGACCCCTTCGACGCGCAGGCCCTGGCAGCGGCACTGCGGCAGCTGCTCGAGGACGACCAGCGGGCGCAGCGCATCGGCCGGGCCGGGCGCGCGCGCGTCGAGGAGTTCTCCTGGTCCGCCATCGCCGGGCAGTACCGGCGGATCTACGACACCGTGCTCGCCCGATAGTCACGGCGAGGACCGAGCGAGCCAGCCGAGCGCGCCTACCGGGAGGCCGTAGGGGCTGGTCCCGGTCGGGGCGGACGGCCGCGCAGGTCCCGCCAGCCGGCGAGCCCCGCACGGGCGAGCCGGTCGGCTGCCTTGGTCAGCTCGCCGGAGCGCAGGTGCGCCACGGACGCATCGAGATGCGTGCGCAGGTAGCCCCGCTGGACGACGTGCCAGGCATCGCGCACGAGGCGCTGCTGCTCGGGAGTGTTGTCGGCGGACCAGAAGGTCTTGGACCGGACTAGATGGTTATGCGAAGCCATTCGACTATCAGAGCTTATGTTCGTCGAATGACGTCGCCACCCGATCAATACTTTGTCGACGAATGCGAGATTTCCCCGTCGAAGCAATCGAAGTCCCATGTCCCAGTCTTCGGCAAGTGGAAGTGTCGGGTCGAATCCACCGAGGCTGTCGTAGATATCGCGGCGCGCGAGGATGAGGCCGGGCGGGAAGACCGTGCAGCGGAGGAGCTGGCTCGCAAACGTCGTGGGTTGGCTGCGGGACTGGAGGTACTGCTTGCCGTCTGGGCCAATCTCCCAACGATCTCGGCCGTAGCTTTCGAAGTCGCCGAACGCATTGCCATCCTCGTCGACGAATCGAGCAAGCCCATGGGCTCCTACGAGATCGGGAGCCGACGTCGCTGCCTCGAGCAATCGCTCGAGGGCGTCAGGTTCCCAGACATCGTCTTGATCCAGGAACGAGACGTAGCCGACTTGACGAGGAAGAAAGGATAGACCGCGGTTCCGCGCGCTCGACGGACCCGAGTTGTGCTGCTCGACGACCTGAAATCGCTCGTCGCCAAGGCTTCGAGCCAAGCCTGCAGTGTCGTCCGTCGATCCGTCGTCAACCATCACGCACGTAAAGTCCGCGTGCGTTTGCCGGCGGATACTGGCGACCGTCGCGTCCAAGAAGCCGCGACCATTGTGCATTGCGACGACGATGCCTATCACGGTCGAAGATCATCGCGCGCGGCGCCTGGTGGTCGACGTGAAAGCCGTCTCCCGGATTCTCCGCGTCTCGATCCAGCCCGTGACGACGTAAGCACGGCGTGGAGGGCGCCCGGCGAGGTGACCGCTTCGCCGTCGACTTCGACCCAGGAGTGCGCCGACATGCCACGGCGCGCGTCGCTTTCGACGGCGATGCGGATACACGGGTCGTGGCGGCGCACGACGTGTGCGGCGACAAGGGATTGGCGCAGGCAGCCTCCTCGTGGGCCGAAGGGCCATCGGCGTCCGATCCTCTCGACGACGGCGAGGATGGAGACCTCGTCCGGAGAGAGCGATGCTGGCGGCGACACCGCGCCGTCGCGCGCCGTCGCGCCCGATCCGCTCCTTGCAGCGGAATCTGGGGTGCCTCTGTCTGCCGTGCCGAGGTGCGCGCCAAACAGTTCGACGGTGCGCCCGATGCTGAAGAGGCGAAGAGCGCCCTCGGCGAGGCAGAAGATCACAGCCGCCCGGAGAACCACGAGGAGCCGAGGTCGATCCATGCGTCGACCAGCCTAACGACGTGACCGATGAGCTCCGCGGAGCGGTGCCCCTGACAGGGAACGGACCATACCACGGCAGCCGACGTCGTTCCCCGGATCGTCGGATCCCGTCCGGTTGGACGCGATGCTACGGTGCGCCGTGGCGAGGACGTCCTACCTCCTCCATGGTTGCATGGTCACGAGCGACCTTTTGCTGCCCGCAGCGCGACCGGCACCGGACGGGGCGACGCGCACCACGTCGCTCGTCTTGGAGCTCGGCGTCATGCGCCCGATCCCCGACGACGCGCCGGTCGGCACCGTCCTCGCGACGGTCGAGCACGACGAGCGAC
>DAHWHN010000034.1 GCA_027335685.1 Acidimicrobiaceae bacterium | reverse complement strand
CACCGCGCGCTGCGCGCCCAGCGCGCGCCGCGCGGCCTCGGCGAGGACGTCGCCGCCGGGCGCGCCACGGGCTCCCTCCCCCCCGCGTGCCCCCGGCGCGATGCCCCGCCCTTGCGGGGGGAGGTTGCGGACGTTGCGCGGCGCGGAGGCTGCGACGAGCAGCGGTCGCAACCGGCCCGCGTACCGCCACGCCGCAAACCGGGCGAGCTCGACGACGTCGGGGGAGGGCCCGAGCGAGACGACGTCGAGGACGTCGCGGAGCGGGACCGTCGTCGACGTCGCCGAGCGCATCTCGACGACCCAGCCGCGCACGCGCCGACCTTGGAGCGGGACACGCACGACCGATCCGACCCGCACGCTCGGCTGGAGCCCTGCAGGGATCGCGTAGTCGAACTGCCGGTCGACACCCGTGACGTCGGGGACGACCCGGGCGATGCGCAGCGGCTCGGCGCGCGACGAACCGTCTGGCGGCACCGCGCCGCTAGAGCTGGAGCGCCCGGCGCAGGTCGTCGACGCGAGGCGTCGCCTCCCACGAGAACTCCTTGTCCGCACGGCCGAAGTGGCCGTAGGCGGCAGTCCGGCGGTAGATCGGCCGGCGAAGGTCGAGGTCGCGGATGATCGCTGCGGGTCGGAGGTCGAACAGCTCGTCGACCGCGGCGGCGATGCGCGCCGGGTCCACGACCTCGGTGCCGAAGGTCTCGACCATCACCGACACGGGACGAGCGACCCCGATCGCGTAGGCGACCTGGATCTCGCACCGGCGCGCGGCACCGGACGCGACGACGTGCTTCGCGACCCAGCGCGCGGCGTAGGCAGCCGAGCGGTCCACCTTCGAGGGATCCTTGCCGGAGAACGCCCCTCCCCCGTGGCGCGCGGCCCCCCCGTAGGTGTCGACGATGATCTTGCGCCCGGTCAGCCCGGCGTCGGCGCGCGGGCCGCCGATCTCGAAGCGCCCGGTCGGGTTCGCGAGCACGCGGTGGCCTGCGGTGTCGAGGTCCGGGGGCAGGAGCGGTCGGATGACGTGGTCGACGAGGTCGGGGAGCAGCAGCGTCTCGAGGTCGATGCCCGGCTTGTGCTGGGTCGAGACGAGAACCGTGTCGAGCTGGACGGGCTGGCCGTCGACGTAGCGGATCGAGACCTGGGTCTTGCCGTCGGGCCGCAGGTACGGCAGCACGCCGGCGCGCCGGACCTCGGAGAGGCGTTGGGCGAGGCGGTGCGCGAGCCAGATCGGCAGGGGCATCAGGTCCGGCGTCTCGTCGCACGCGAACCCGAACATCATCCCCTGGTCGCCCGCACCTTGACCGGAGAGGACGTCCTCGTCCGACGAGCCGCTGCGCGCCTCGAGGGCGCGGGTCACGCCCTGGTCGATGTCGGGCGACTGCTCGCCGATCGAGACGATCACACCGCAGGTGTTGCCGTCGAAGCCGAACTCTTCGCGGTCGTAGCCGATGTCGCAGATCGTCGAGCGCACGATGTGGGGGATGTCGACGTAGGCCGTCGTCGTGATCTCGCCCGCGACGCAGACGAGGCCCGTCGTGAGCAGCGTCTCGCACGCCACCCTGCCCGTCGGGTCCGCGCCGATGATCGCGTCGAGGACCGCGTCCGAGATCTGGTCGGCCATCTTGTCGGGATGGCCCTCGGTGACCGACTCGGACGTGAAGGTATAGCTGCTCACCTGGGTGCTCCTTGCTCGTCTCCGGCGCCGCGGTCGCCGGGGTGGGGGGAGGTCTGCGGACGCGGGCCCGAAGTCGGCCCCGAGGTCGGGGTGGCCGGTGCCGACGACGGTGACGGTGACGCCCCGGCGCCGCGCTCGCGCAGCAACGCCACCGCCGCGTCGAGGATGGCGGCGGCAATCGTACGCTTGGGTCCGAGCGGCACCTCGACGGTCGCCCCGGAGGCAAAGAGCAGGGTCACCGCGTTGGTCTCGTGGGCGAAGCCGGCTCCGGGCTCGGTGACGTCGTTGACGACGACGAGGTCCGCACCCTTGGCCGCGAGCTTCGCCCGGCCGCGCTCGATCGCGTGGTCGGTCTCGGCGGCGAAACCGACCACGACCTGGCCGGGGCGGCGCCGGCGGCCGAGCTCGGCCAGCACGTCGAGCGTCGGCTCCAGGCGGATCTCCGGCACGCCGTCGCTCTTGTGGATCTTCGAGGGCGACGCCGTGACCGGCCGGAAGTCCGCGACGGCAGCCGCCATGACGACGACGTCGGCTGAGCCGGACCGGGACAGCACCGCGTCCGCGAGCTCGGCCGCCGTCTCGACCGAGACAGTCACGACGCCCGCCGGTGGGGCCAGGTCCGACGCCGTGACGAGCACGACCGCGGCACCGCGCTCGGCGGCCACCTCCGCGAGAGCATGGCCCTGGCGGCCCGAGGAGCGGTTGCCGAGGAAGCGGACGGGATCGATCGGCTCGCGCGTCCCCCCGGCGGTGACGAGGATCTCGAGCCCGGACAGGTCCTGGCCACCACGAGCTCCCGGCGCCGCGCCACGACCTCGGGCCGCCCCCGGTCCCGTGCCCGCCAGCACCGCCTCGACTGCGGCGACGATGCTCTCGGGCGCTGCGAGCCGCCCTGCGCCGCTGTCGCCGCCGGCTAGGCGCCCGGTGTCGGGCCCGACGACGTGGACACCGCGGGACCGCAGCGTCGACAGGTTGGCCTGGACGGCGGGGTGCTCCCACATCTCGGTGTGCATCGCCGGGCAGAGCACGACCGGCGCGCGCGTCGCGAGCAAGGTCGCGCCGAGCAGGTCGGCGGCGATCCCTGCGGCGTACTCCCCGACGAGGCGCGCCGTCGCGGGCGCCACGACGACGACGTCGGCGAGCTGGCCCAGCCGGGTATGCGGGATCGGCGACGCGCCGGCGAACAGCTCGGTCTCGCACGGCTCGGACCCAAGAGCCGAGAAGGTCGCGGTCCCGACGAAGCGGGTGGCGGCCCGCGTCAGGACCGGGACGACGTGCGCGCCGCCGTCGACGAGCAGGCGCAGCACCTCGACGGCCTTGTACGCGGCGATGCCGCCGGTGACCCCGAGGACGACGCGAGCGCCGTGCAGGGGGCCGCGGTCGGACCCGCCGCCTGCCCCGCCTGCGATCGCCCTACTGCTCCGCGTCGCCCGGTGCGACCTCGGTCGCTCCCGCGTCCGGCGCACCCGCCGAGGCCCCGCCGTCGACCACGTCGAGGACGGCGCCCTCGACCACGACGGGCTCGCCCGGCCCGTCGGCTGCTGGCTCGCCCGAGCGGACCTTGCCGGCCGCGATCTCCTCGAGGGCGATCGACAGCGGCTTGCGGGCGACGGAGGCCACCTGGGGCGGCACGATGGCGCCGAGACCTTCGCCGAGCTGGTTGAAGTAGGAGTTGATCTGGCGGGCCCGCTTCGAGGCGAGCGTCACGAGCGTGAACTTCGAGTCCACCTTGTCGAGAAGGCTCTCGATCGGCGGATCGATCATCGTGCTACGTGGCTCGGCCATCTTGCTCCTTCGGGCGCGCTTGCACATCCGCCTCGCGACGGGCGCGGTCGACTATAGCCGCCAGGTCGTCGACCGCCCGCTCGAGGTCGTCGTTCACGACGACCTCGTCCGCGAGCGCGCGCCCCCGCTCGACCTCGTGCTCGCCGAGGGCGAGGCGCCTCGCCACGTGCTCGGGACGGTCGCCGCGACCACGCAGGCGCTGCTCGAGCTCGACCCACGAGGGCGGGACCAGCAGGACGGCGACGACACCCGTGCACCGCTCACGCACCTGGGCGGCACCTTGGACGTCGATCTCGAGGACGACGTCGCGACCCGGTGGCGCGTCCGGCGTCGGCGTGCCGTAGTACTCGCCGAGGACCGTCGCCCACTCGAGGAAACCACCCGAGGCGACCCTGTCGAGGAAGGTCTCCTTGTCGACGAAGGTATAGGCGTCCGCGCTCTCGCCCGGCCGGCGGGAGCGAGTCGTCCACGACCTCGAGAGCCAGAGCCGGGGGTCCCGCTCGACGAGCTTGCGGCTGACCGTCCCCTTCCCGACCCCGCCGGGACCGAAGACGACGAGGATCAGGGCCGCTCCACCGCCTCGAGGAGCGAGTCACGCTGCTTCGCGCCGAGGCCCTGGAGCCGGCGTGTCTCGCTGATGCCGACCTGCTCCATGAGGCGCCTTGCCTTGACCTTGCCGGTGCCCGGGAGGGACTCGAGGACTGCGAGCACCTTCATCTTGCCGACGACGTCGTCTTTGTCCGCCTGGCCGAGCAGGGCGGCGAGGGTGGTGCGCCCGGCCTTCAGGTGGTCCTTGATCTCGGCACGCTCCTTGCGGGCCTTCGCGGCCTTCTCGAGCGCGGCCTTCCGCTGTTCTGGTGTGAGGCTGGGAGGTTGAGGCATGAGGCGGTACGATAGCGCGGCAGCTCACGGCGCACCACGGATGTTCCCCCAGCGGGCGCGAGCTAGCGTCACGTACCTGACCAGGGAGCACGCGACGACCGCGCGCCCCGGACCGGGAGGTCGCACGCCATGGCCGATCGAAGCGCCGGCAGCCCAGCCGGGGACCGCGCGCCGGTCCTCGAGGTGGACGGTCTGTGCACCGAGTTCCACCTGCGCAAGGCCAACGTGCGTGCGGTCGACGGGATCTCCTTCTCCGTCGAGGCGGGCGAGTGCGTCGGCCTCGTCGGGGAGTCGGGCTGTGGCAAGTCGACGGCGGGGCTGTCGATCATGAAGCTGCTGCCGAGCGTGGGCCACGTGACGGCCGGGCGCGTCGAGCTGCTCGGGCGCGACGTCGTCCCGCTCGGCGAGAGCGAGATGCAAAAGGTCCGCGGCAACCAGGTCGGCATGATCTTCCAGGACCCGATGACCTCGCTCAACCCAACCTGGACGATCGGCCGCCAGATCGCCGAGCCCGTCGTGCTGCACCGGGGCGCGAGCAAGAAGGAGGCGCGCGAGCGCGCCCTCGAGGTGCTCAACCTCGTCGGGATGCCGCGCCCCGCCGAGCGGCTCGACTACTACCCGCACCAGCTCTCCGGTGGCCTGCGCCAGCGCGTGATGATCGCCATGGCCCTCGCGTGCGAGCCGAAGCTCCTGATCGCGGACGAGCCGACGACCGCCCTCGACGTCACGATCCAGGCCCAGATCCTCGACCTCATCGACGACCTGCGCGAGCGGCTCAAGATGGCCGTCATCCTCATCACCCACGACATGGGCGTGATCGCGGCCCGCACGAGCCACGTCATGGTCATGTACGCCGGCAAGATCATCGAGGACGCGCCGACCGACCAGCTGTTCGCCTCGATGCGCCACCCCTACTCCGAGGCGTTGTTCGAGTCGATCCCCCGGCTCGACCAGGACCGCTCCCGGCCGCTGTTCTCCATCCCCGGCCTCCCGCCCGACCTGTCGCACCCTCCTGCCGGCTGCCGGTTCCGCGCGCGGTGCCGGTACGCGACGGAGCTCTGCGCGAGCGAGGAGCCACCGCTCACCGGCTCGGGGGACGGCGGCGGCACCGACCACCGCTACGCGTGCTTCCACCCGGTCGGGCATGCGAGCACCACCGCCGCACGCGCCCGGACCGATGCCGCCGAGTGGGCCGGCGGCGAGGCAGCGGCGTCGGCCGGCGTCCTCGTCGAGCTCGACCGGGTCGTCAAGGAGTACCCGGTGAGCTCGGGCACGATCTTCGGACGCCGGCGCGGATCGGTCCACGCGGTCTCCGACGTCTCGTTCGCGGTGCACGACGGCGAGACGTTCGGCCTCGTCGGGGAGTCCGGCTGCGGCAAGACGACCGTCGGGCGCCTCGTCGTCGCCCTCGAGCGGCCGACGAGCGGGGCGATCCGCTTCGCCGGTGACGACCTCGCGGGCCTGAAGGGCGCGCCGCTGCGCAGCCGCAGACGCGACCTGCAGCTGATGTTCCAGGACCCCTACTCCTCGCTCGACCCGCGGATGCGGGTCGGTTCGATCATCGAGGAGCCCCTCGTCATCCAGAAGATCGGCAACCGGCGAGAGCGGCGCACGCGCGTCGAGCACCTGCTCGACGAGGTCGGCCTGCCGCGCCGGGCGATGGAGCTCTACCCCCACGAGTTCTCCGGCGGCCAGCGCCAGCGGATCGGCTTCGCCCGGGCCCTGGCCCTCCAGCCGCGCCTCATCGTCGCCGACGAGCCCGTGTCCGCTCTCGACGTCTCGATCCAAGCCCAGATCCTCAACCTCATGCGGAACCTGCAGCACGAGCACAATCTCGCCTACATCGTGATCTCGCACGACCTCGCAGTCGTCCGCTACCTCGCGACCCGGATCGGCGTCATGTACCTCGGCAAGCTCGTCGAGGTGGGTCCCGCGGACGACGTCTACCGGCGCGCCGCGCACCCCTACACCCAGGGCCTCATCGACACGATCCCCGTGCCGGACCCTGCGCTCGTGCACGGCCGTCGCGGCCAGGCGGTCCGCGGCGAGCTGCCGTCGGCGATCGACCCGCCGAGCGGATGCCGGTTCCGGACCCGCTGCCCGCTCGCGCAGCAGGTCTGCGCGGAGCTGGAGCCGCCGATGAGGTCCTTCGGATCCGGGCACGCAGCGGCGTGCCACTTCCCGTTGCAGACCCCGGTCGACGAGCCCGTCGAGCTGTCCACCTCGGCAAGCTGACCCGCTAGGTCCGACCGGTCACCGGCGCTGGAGCCGGATCTCGAGCGCGTCGCGCAGCGCGTCGCCGACGAAGTTGATCGAGACGACGACGAGGACGAAGGCGACCGCGACCGGGTAGATCTCCCACCAGTAGCCGTCGAGGGCGTAGTTGACACCGTTCGAGAGCATCGAGCCCCAGTCCGTCCGCGGGGCCGGCACGCCGAGACCGATGAACCCGAGCGCTGCGAGGAACAAGATCGCGTCGGCAACCTGGAAGGTCGCGTTGACGACGATCGTGCCGACGGTGTTCGGGATGATGTGGCGGAGGACGATCCGGCGCCCCGAGCCGCCCATCACGCGCACGGCCTGGACGTACTCGCGGACGCGCAGGGTGAGGGTCTCGCCGCGCACGAGGCGCGCGGGGACGAGCCACGCCGTGAAGCCGATGACGAGCATGAGCAGCCCGAGCGACGGCTGGAAGATGACGGCGAGCACGATGAGCAGGAACAAGATGGGCACCGACAGCAGCACGTCGACGATGCGCATCATCAGCGCGTCGACCCAGCCACCGAAGAAGCCGGCGACGGCGCCCCAGACGACGCCGAGCCCGGTGGCGATCCCCGCCGCCGCGAAGCCAACCTCGAGCGACGTCTGGCCGCCGTACATGACGCGCCCGAGGATGTCGAAGCCCGACCCGTCGGTTCCGAGCGGGTTCGTCGCGCTCGGCGGGGAGTTCTGCGTCGAGTTGAGCAGGGCAAGCTGCGCGCTCGTCTGGTTCGTGTGGTAGACGACCGGTCCGACGAAGCAGAACAGGATCATCAGCACGATCACGACCGCGCCGACGACCGCGAGCTTGCTCTCGACGAATACCCGGAGGAACTGCCGGCCGAGCCCTCCGCTCGAGGACACCGCTCCGCCGCCGGGCACCTCGTCGCCCGGCCCGTTCGCGGGCGGCACGCCCTCGCGCATCGACGGGACCTCGTTGATCGGGATCTCTCCGGGGACGAGCGTCATGACGTTGTCCGGCTCTCCTCAGCGCGAGCCATAGCGCACCCGCGGATCGACAACGGCGTAGAGGACGTCGGCGACGAGCGAGCCGACGACGGTCGCGAGCGTCGCGACGAAGGTCGTGCCGAGCAGCAGCGGGACGTCGGTGTCCTGCGCCGCGGTCACGGTGAGCAGCCCCATCCCGGGGAAGTTGAACACCGTCTCGGTGAGGATCGCACCGCTCACGATGTTGGGCAGGGCGAGGCCGAGCAGCGTGATGATCGGGATCAGCGCGTTGCGCAACGCGTGGCGCACGAGCACGCGTCGCGGCCCCGAGCCCTTCGCCCGCGCCGTGCGGATGTAGTCCTCGGTCATCGCCTCCATCAGCGACGAGCGCATGTACCTGCTGAACGACGCGATCGTCACGGCCGACAGCGTGAGCACGGGAAGCACGAGAGCCCGCGGGTCCGACACGATGCTGCCGATGCTCGCACCCTGCGGCGCCTCCTCGGAGAACAGGTGGAGGTCGATCGAGAAGTACAAGATGAGCAGCGTGCCGAGGAGGAACGGCGGCATCGCGTAGAAGATGAAGGAGAGCCCGGTCAAGGTGTAGTCGACCGGCTTGTTCCGGCGCACGACCTGGACGACGCCGAGCGGCACGGCGACGATCAGGGCGAAGACCGTCGAGATCCCGACGAGGACGAGGGTCTTCGGGAGGCGTTCGCCGATGAGCGAGGCCACGCTCTGGTTGTACTTGTAGGAGTAGCCGAGGTTGAAGTGGAGAACCAGTCCGCGCAGGTACTGGTAGTACTGGTCCCAGATCGGCAGGTCGTAGCCGTTGATCCGGTTGAACTGCTGGATCTGCGCAGGCGTGGCGCGTGGCCCGATCGCGGCTCTCGCCGGCCCGCCCGGAATGACGTGGGAGAGCAGGAAGATGAGCAGCGTCACGCCGACGACGACGACGACGGCCTGAGCGACACGCCGGACGACGTACCCCAGCATCTCAGGCTCTCCCCCACCGTTCCCCGTCGACCACGACCACGCCTCCGCTCACCCTAGTTCCCGACCACCTCCGGCTCCGGACCCGGTCATGCCGACCGGGCTCGGAGCCTGAGGTGGTCCCGCGCGCCTGGCTCAGCGCTCGGGCGAGCTCACTTGGTGAAGTACCAGTTCTCCGGGTTGATGCTGAGCAGGGGGTTCTGCGGCGTCACCCCGTGGAGGTTCTTCTGGACCTCGGTGATGTAGAAGGCCTCCTCCGGCTGGAACACGACCGGGAGGTTCGTCGCGAGGAAGTTCTCCCACTGCGCGAGCGTCGCCGTGCCGAAGTCGGTCTGGTCGACGAGCTTGTCGTTCTCGGCGTTGGAGTACGAGCCGTAGTTCGAGACGGCGCCCGTCTTGAACAGCACCTCGCCGCTCGGGTAGTAGTCCGGCGAGTAGGTCCAGCCGCCGGCCCAGTCCTCCATCTCCCAGCTGCACCCTGTCGCGCACGCCGTCGCGTTGGCGATCACGGTGTTGAAGGTCGCCGTCGTGAGCGAGACCTTGATTCCGGCCTGGGCCCACGAGGCCGCCTGGGCCTCCATCTCGTCGGTCTGGGTCGCCGTCGGGACCGAGTACTGGATCGTGAACTGGAGCTTCGTGCCCTTCGGGACCCCGCACTTCGCGGCGTCCTGGCACGAGTCGACGCCGCCCGGGACGACCTTCCAACCGTTGGTCTTGAGCAGGGAGATCGCCTTCTTCACGTTGTAGGGGAAGTGGTTCGTCTCCTCGAAGCTCGTCGCGAAGCTGTTCTTCGGCAGCACCGGCACGGGTCCGTAGGTCGGCACCGCGTAGTTGTGGAAGAGCTTCTTGATGTAGAGGGGCTGGTCGACGAGCGTCTGGAACGCCTCGCGGAAGTACAGCTGGCGGAAGATCTTGCCGGCCTGCCCACCGTCACCCGTCGAGTTGAAGTTGTACGGGAAGTAGTTGATCCCCCACGGGTACCACGGCGCGATCTTGAAGTTCGAGAGCCGCGGGTTGTTCGCCCCGGGCGTCGTCGGGCTCGGCGCCGTCGCGGTGACGTCCTCGGGCGGCAGGAAGCCGACGCTGACCTTGCCCGCGACGAGGGCGTTGAACTCCGAGGACGCGGAGGTGTAGGGGAGCTCGACGAACTCCGCGAGCGTCGGCTTCACCGGCCCGGAGTAGTCGGGGTTGGGCTTCATCGCGACGTACCCCGTCGAGGTGAACGACGCAAGGTGCCACGGCCCGTCGACGACCTGCCAGAGCGGGTTCGTCGCGTACGTGCTCAGCGCGTTGTTGGGCGCCTTCGGGTTCGTCGGGTCGTAGCCGGACTCCTTCGACATGAAGGTGTACACAGCCGCGCACGACTTCGCAGCCGCGGAGACCGGCGTGTCCGAGGGCGACGCGCCGCTCACGGTCTTGACGACGACGGCCTGGTACGAGGCCGTCCCGCAGGAGGCCGACCCCCGCTTTTGGCCGGTGCCCGTGACGTCCCAGGCCATCGGCATCGGGGTGATCTGCCCGAGCTCGTTCTCGGTGAACCAGTAGGGGTTGACCGGGCCGGTGAGGTCGATCGTCACGCTGTCGCCAGTGGTCGTGATCGACTTGATGTCGTCGGGGATCGACCCGGCGGAGTAGGCGTCGTAGACGAGCTTCTCCACCTTCAACATGTTCATGAAGAACACGACGTCCTGCGGCGTGACGGTCTCGCCGTCGGACCACTTGTAGTGGTTGAGCGCGAAGCTCACGACGGTGTTGCCGTGGCTGTAGACGGGCTGCTTCGCGATCGAGAGCGCCGGGTTGAGCTGGGGCGACGTGCCCTTTCCGAACCAGTACAGCGGCCGGTACATCAGGTACTGGAACTGCGAGACGTTGTTGATGCTGTCGAACTGGCCACCTTCGAAGGGGAAGATGTAGTTCGGCGGAGCGCCGGCCTGCTCGGCGAAGTACGCCGTGCCGCCCTGCACCTTGTGCGCCCGCACCGCGTGCCCCCGCCGGGCGTGCGAGGCCCCCGCCGGCGCGGACGCTGCGGCAGAGCCGGCTGCCGTTACTCCGAGGCCGAGCGAGCCAGCCGCGACGACGGCCACCCCCGTGCGAAGGAGGCCGCGCCCCTTGTCGATCCTGCTCATGTCAGCTCCTGACTCCGGCGACGACTGCCCGGACTCATCTTCGGTCAGGCCCCCCGGTGCAAGGGTGCAGCCGGGCAAGCTCGACGCAGTGTATCGGTCGCGTGACGAAACGCGGCGACGAGGCTGCTGCAGGCTGTGCATGTTCGCGACGTGTTCACATCACCTCGTCGTCCCGGGCGCCCGCGCTAGGAGCCCGCGCGCTGCGCGCACCCCGTCAGCTCGGCGACGTCGGCAACGCCGTTACGTGCGCACCAGCGCGCGAGGTCGGCGAGCACGCGTGCGGGGGCGCGCGGGTCGGCGAGCGTCGCGGTGCCGACCTGGATCGCGTTCGCGCCGGCCATGATCAGCTCGATCGCGTCGAGCGCTCCGCTCACGCCGCCGACCCCGACGATCGCGCAGCCCGGGTACGCGGACCGGCACTCGTAGACGGCGCGCACCGCGACGGGGTGCAAGGCCGGGCCCGACAGCCCACCTCGCCCTGCCCCAAGTGCGGGCTGGCGCGTCCGCAGGTCGATCGCGAGACCGGTCAAGGTGTTGACGAGGGTGAGCGCCTCCGCCCCCGCGCCGAGCGCCGCGCCGGCGACGGCGACGAGGTCCGGCGTGTTCGGCGAGAGCTTCGCCCACAGCGGGCGCCCGCAGCACGACGCGGCGGCGACCACGGCAGCGGTCGCGTCCGCGGAATGGGCGAACATCGCGTCACGGTCCTCGGTGTTCGGGCACGAGACGTTCACCTCGACGGCGACGACGCACGCCGGCGACGACGCGAGCATCGCCGCGGCCCGGGCGTACTCCTCGACCGTGCGTCCCCAGATGCTCGCGACGACCGTCGCCCCGGCCGCTTCGAGCGCGGGGAGGTCGTCCGCGAGCCACGCCGCGACGCCCGGGCCCTGGAGCCCGACGCTGTTGAGCATCCCCCCGGCGACAGGGTGGACCCTCGGCGCCGGGTTGCCCGGCCACGGCCCTGGCGAGAGCGACTTGACGACGACGGCGCCGAGGGACGCGAGGTCGACATAGGCGCCGAGCTCCGCGCCGTGGCCCGCGGTCCCGGCCGCGGTCATGACGGGGTTGGCGAGCCGGACAGACCCGACGTCGACCTCGAGCCCCGAGGGCCGTGCGGGCCGCAGGGGCGAGCGCGTCGTCCGGCTCGGGCTCATCGACCGGCGGCACCACCAGGCGAGACCTCGCCGGCGCCCGCGGCGACGGCCCCGACGGCTGCGGCCCGGGCGTCGGCGTGGTGCTCCTGGAGGCTGCGCACCGTGAGCCCATGCCGAGCCCAGTCGGCGATGCCCGCCGCCGCCGCGCGCGCCGCCGCGACGGTCGTCACGATCGGCACGCGGTGCGCCGACGCGGCGCGCCGGATGTGGGCGCCGTCGGCTCGTGGCCCGCGTCCACGCGGCGTGTTGACGACGAGGTGGACCTCGCCGCCGGCGACGAGCTCGACCGCGTCGACCGTACCCGGGCCCGGGCCCGGCGCTCCGGCCAGGCGGTCGCCGACCTTGGCCACGTGCGTCGCCACCGGCACGCCATGGCGCTCGAGGAACGACGCGGTCCCCTCGGTCGCAGCGATCGTGAAGCCGAGCTCGACGAACGAGCGGGCGACCCCGAGGCCGTTGTCCTTGTCGCGGTCCGCGAGGGAGAAGAACACCGCTCCGGACTCCGGGAGGCGGTTGCCCGCCGCGATCTGGCTCTTCGCGAAGGCGAGGCCGTAGGTCGAGGCGACCCCCATGACCTCGCCGGTCGAGCGCATCTCGGGCCCGAGGAGCGCGTCGACGTCGGGGAAGCGGTCGAAAGGAAGGACCGCCTCCTTCACGCTCACGTAGGGGGCCTCGAGCCGCCCGCCCGGCGGCAGCAGCCCCTCGCCGCGCAGCTCGGCGAGGGTCGCGCCGACGACGACGCGAGCAGCGACCTTGGCGAGGGGCACGCCCGTGGCCTTCGCGACGAACGGCAGCGTCCGGCTCGCCCGCGGGTTCGCCTCGATGACGAACACCTGGCCGTCTTTCACCGCGTACTGCACGTTGATCGGCCCCCGGACCTCGAGCGCGTCGGCGATGGCCCGCGTGTAGCCCTCGATGACCCGGATCGTGTCCGCAGCGAGCGTCGGCGGGGGGATGACGCAGGCCGAGTCGCCCGAGTGGACCCCGGCCTCCTCGACGTGCTCCATGACACCGCCGACGAGCACCTCGCCCGTCCGGTCCCGGACGGCGTCGACGTCGACCTCGATCGCGTCTTCGAGGAAGCGGTCGACGAGCACGGGTCGCTCGACGGCGAGGCCGCCTTCGCGGCCGAGCGAGCCGGCCCCACCGCGCCGCGCGGGCTCGCGCGCGGGCGCGGGCGCGCCGAAGCCGGCCAGGACGGCCATCGCGCTCGCGAGGCCCTCGTCGTCGTAGACGATCTCCATGGCGCGCCCGCCGAGCACGTAGCTCGGCCGGACGAGGACCGGGTAGCCGACCCGCTCGACGACGGCGCGCGCCGCGGCGAGGGTCCGCACCGTGCCGCCCGCAGGCTGGGGGATCTCGAGGCGCGCGCAGAGGGCGGACCACTGCTCGCGATCCTCGGCGAGGTCGATCGCGGCCGGGCTCGTGCCGAGCACGAGCGCGGCGGGCAACCGGTCGGCGAGCTTCAGCGGCGTCTGGCCACCGAGCGAGACGACGACACCGACGACGCCTCCGGCACCGGCACGGCTCTCCGCGTCGACGACCGCGAGCACGTCCTCCTCCGTGACCGGCTCGAAGTACAGCCGGTCCGAGGTGTCGTAGTCGGTCGAGACGGTCTCGGGGTTGCAGTTGACCATGACCGTCTCGTAGCCGGCCGCGCGCAGCGCCATGCTCGCGTGCACGCAGCAGTAGTCGAACTCGATCCCCTGGCCGATGCGGTTGGGGCCCGAGCCGAGGATCACGACACGCGGCCGGCTCGCGGGCCGGACCTCGTCCTCGTCCTCGTAGGTCGAGTAGTAGTAGGGCGTCTCGGCGGCGAACTCCGCCCCGCAGGTGTCGACGGTCTTGTACGTCGGCACGACGCCGCAGGAGAGCCGAGCTTGCCGGACGCGGCTCTCGCCCACGCCGAGGCGCCAGGCGAGCTGCGCGTCGGAGAACCCGAGCCGCTTGAGCCGGCGCCATCCGCTCCGGTCGATCCCGGCGAGAGCCACCTCCCCGTCGGCTCCGTCGGCCGCGAGGTGGTCGAGAAGGCGACGACCGTCGACGATCTCCTCGATGCGGTCGAGGAACCACGGGTCGATCCCCGTCGAGCCAGACACGTCCTCGACGCCGACGCCGCGACGGAGCAGCTCTTCGACCTGGAACGGCCGCTCGGGTGTTGCGACCGTCGCGAAAGCGAGCAGCTCCTCGACCGGGACCGCTGCGTAGGACGCCTCGGCCGGGTCGCAGTTGAGCCCGAGGCGACCCTGCTCGAGGCCGCGCAGGGCCTTCTGGAACGACTCGGGGAACGTCCGCCCGATCGCCATGACCTCGCCGACCGACTGCATGCGGGTCCCGAGCCGGTCCGAGGTCCCCGGAAGCTTCTCGAACGCCCACCGCGGGATCTTCGTGACGACGTAGTCGATCGTCGGCTCGAAGCTCGCCGGCGTGGCCCGCGTGATGTCGTTGCGCACCTCGTCGAGGGTGTAGCCGACGGCGAGCCGGGCCGCGATCTTCGCGATCGGGAAGCCCGTCGCCTTCGACGCGAGCGCAGACGAGCGCGAGACACGAGGGTTCATCTCGATGACGAGCTGGCGACCGGTCGTCGGGTCGACGGCGAACTGGATGTTCGAGCCGCCGGTCTCGACGCCGACGCGGCGGATGCACGCGAAGGCTGCGTCGCGCATCTCCTGGTACTCGACGTCCGAGAGCGTCTGCGCCGGAGCCACCGTGATCGAGTCACCGGTGTGGACACCCATCGGGTCGAAGTTCTCGATCGAGCAGACGACGACGCAGTTGTCCGCCCGGTCCCGCATCACCTCGAGCTCGTACTCCTTCCAGCCCGCGATCGACCGCTCGACGAGGATCTCCGACACCGGGCTCGCCGCGAGCCCGGCGGTCGCGAGCTCGCGCAACGCGTCGAGGTCGTGCGCGATCCCCGTACCCGCGCCGCCGAGGATGTAGGACGGCCGGACCATGATCGGGAAGCCGATCTGCTCGCCGATCTCGAGCGCCTCGGCGAGGTCGTGCGCGAACCCGGACTCCGGCACGGCGAGACCGATCTCGGTCATCGCCGCCTTGAACTGGTCGCGGTTCTCCGCCGTGGCGATCGCCTCGACCTTCGCGCCGATCAGCTCGACCCCGTAGCGCTCGAGCACGCCAGCCTCGTGGAGCGCCATCGCGAGGTTGAGCGCCGTCTGGCCGCCCATCGTCGGGAGGATCGCGTCGGGGCGCTCCCTGTCGACGATCGCCGCGAGCACGTCGAACGAGAGCGGCTCGATGTACGTGCGGTCCGCGAGCTCCGGGTCGGTCATGATCGTCGCGGGGTTCGAGTTCGCGAGCACGACGCGGTATCCCTCGGCGCGCAGCACCCGGCAGGCCTGCGTGCCCGAGTAGTCGAACTCGCACGCCTGGCCGATGACGATCGGCCCGGATCCGATGACGAGGATGGTCTCGAGGTCCTCGCGCCGTCCCATCAGGCTGCTCCGGGCGCGCAGGACCCGACCGGCACGGCAGGCCCGACCGATCGCGCGCACGGAGGGCTGGGGCGCAAGGCGCGTGTCAACGGCATGCCTCCATGAGCTCGCGGAACTGCTCGAACAGGTACCCGGCGTCGTGCGGGCCGGGCCCGGCCTCGGGGTGGTACTGGACCGAGAAGGCGGGGACGTCGCGGCAGGCGAGCCCCTCGACGACGCCGTCGTTCAAGTTGACGTGGCTCACGTCGGCGCCTGGCAGGCTGTCCGAGTCGACGGCGTAGCCGTGGTTCTGACTGGTGATCTCGACAGCGCCGGTCGCGACGCGCCGGACGGGATGGTTGGCCCCGTGGTGGCCGAAGCGGAGCTTGTTGGTGCGCGCGCCGAGCGCGGCGGCGAGCAGCTGGTGTCCGAGGCAGATCCCGAAGACGGGAACTTCGCCGAGCAGCACCTTGACCGTCTCGACGAGGTGGCCGAGGGCAGCGGGGTCGCCGGGCCCGTTCGACAGCAGCACGCCGTCCGGCCGGCGGTCGAGCACCTCGCCGGCCGGCGTCGACGCGGGCACGACCTCGACGGTCGCGAAGCCGGAAAGACGCCGGAGCATCGTCGACTTCACGCCGAAGTCGTACGCGACGACGCGCAGCGGACCGTCCCCGACGCGGTAGGCCCGCTCCGTCGTCACGCTCCCGACGAGGTCGACCCCCTCGGTACCCGGCTCGGCCCGGGCCGCGGCGAGGAGCTCGTCGCCGTCGGCCGTTCCGAGCGCGCAAGGCATGGCGCCGGCCTCGCGCACGTGGCGCGTGAGCCGCCGGGTGTCGACGCCGGTGATGCCGCCGATCCCGTGCCGGGCGAGGAAACCTTCGAGGTCGCCGGTGGCGCGCCAGCTGCTCTGCCGGCCGGTCAGCTCGCGCACGACGATCGCCCGGCAGGACGGTCGGCGCGCCTCCTCGTCTGCGGCGGTCACGCCGTAGTTGCCGATGTGGGGGTAGGTGAACGCGACGACCTGGCCCGCGTACGACGGGTCGGTGACGATCTCCTGGTAGCCGGAGAGCGCCGTGTTGAAGACGATCTCGCCGGTCGCGAGGCGTGCGCCACCTGCCGCGAGCGCCCCGAACGCCTCGCCCGCGAAGCTCGCCCCGTCCGCGAGCACGAGCGTCGCCGGCGGGCGGCGTGCTCCCGACACGGCGGACGGCGCCGGGACGGGGTCGCCTCCTGCCCGCGCGCCGGTTGCACCGGTTGCACCGTGGTGCGCACTGCTCATCGGACCGCCTTTCCGTCGACGACGACCGGCTCGCCCGCGCAGACCGTGTGCCGGACGCGCCCGACGAGCTCACGACCGGCAAAGGGCGTGTTCCGGCTCCGGCTCGCGCTGGCCGCCGGATCGACCGTCCAGCGCGCGTCGAGGTCGACGACGCACAGATGGGCCCGCGCGCCCGGCCGTAGCGCGCCGCCCTGCCCACTCGCGACGTCAAGCCCGGCGATGCGCGCCGGCGCGCCGGACATCGCCGCGAAGAGCTCGGCGATCGACGCCCTGCGCTGCGCAGGGTCCGAGCCGGCCAGCCAGGGCGGGACCCCCGTCGACGCGTCGCAGCACAAGGCGCCGTACGCGACGGCAAAGGCCGTCTCGAGACCGGTCATCCCCGGCGGAGCAAGGTCGAAGGGCTCCTCCTTCGACTCCGGCGGGTGCGGCGCGTGGTCGGTGGCGACCGCGTCGATCGTGCCGTCGAGCACGCCGGCGCGCACGGCGGCGAGGTCCGCGCCGGGACGAAGTGGCGGGTTCACCTTGAACACCGGGTCGTAGCCGGCGAGCTCCGCGTCGGTGAGGGACATGTGGTGCGGCGTCGCCTCGGCCGTCACCGGGAGGCCTTCGGCCCGGGCGGCACGCACGAGCGCCACCGAGCGCGCGCACGAGAGGTGGAGCAGGTGCAGCGGTGCGCCGGTGAGCCGGACGAGCCCGATGTCGCGCTCGACCATCGCCTCCTCGGCGATCGCCGGCTGGCCCGGGATGCCGAGCCGGCTCGACCAGGCTCCCTCGTGCATCGAGCCACCGGCGGCGAGCTCCTCGTCCTCGCAGTGCTCGGCGAGCACGATCCCGAGCGGGCGCGCGTACTCGAGCGCCCGGCGCATGAGCCCCGCGTGCTGCACGCCCCGCCCGTCGTCGGTGAACAGCCGGACGCCGAGACCCGCCATCTCCGCGAAGGGGGCTAGCCGCTCGCCCGCGCGCCCGACCGTGATCGCGCCGGCGATGGCGACCTCGACGCAGGCGCGGGCGCCGAGGACCTGCAGGGCGCGCACCGCTCCGGCGCTGTCCGTGGCCGGCTCGGTGTTGGGCATCGCGACCACGGCCGTGTAGCCGCCGAGCGCGGCGGCCCGCGCGCCCGTCTCGACCGTCTCCGCGTCCTCCCTCCCCGGCTCGCGCAGGTGCGTGTGGAGGTCGACGAGGCCCGGGCCGACGACGCAGCCGGACGCGTCGAGCACGGTCGCGCCCGGCGGGGCCGCGATCGTCGCCTCGACCGCGACGATCGTGCCATCCTCGACCAGGACGTCGGCACGGCGCGGGCCGGACGGCTCGACGACGCGCCCGCCTCGCACCAGCACCCGGCGGGGCCGCACGGGCTCAGCCATGCCGGGCACCTCCCTGGCCCGACCCGGCCGGCGACGCCTCGTCCGCGGCCGGGCCTGCGCCGGTCGGCTCCGACGGCAACCCGCCGGCGAGGAGACGGAACAGCACGGCCATGCGGACGGCCACGCCGTTGTGGACCTGGCGGGTGACGAGGCTGCGAGCCGAGTCCGCCACGCCCGACGCGATCTCGAGGCCCCGGATCATCGGCCCGGGGTGCATGACGAGCAGGTCCGGGTCGAGCCGGCGCGCCCTGTCGCGGGTGAGCCCGAACCGCTCGGAGTACTCGCCGAGGCTCGGCAGGAGCGCCTCGCGCAGCCGCTCGCTCTGCAGGCGAAGCAGGTAGCAGACGTCGATCTCGGGGAGCACCTCGTCGAGGTCGTGGCGGACCTCGACGCCCCATCCCTGCGTCGTCGGCGGCATGAGCGTCGCCGGGCCGACGAGCGTGACGCGTGCGCCGAGCGCGCCGAATGCGAGCACGCAGGAGCGGGCGACCCGGCTGTGGCGCACGTCGCCGACGATCGCGATGCGGACCCCGGCGAGGTCGTCGGCCGGTGGCGAGCCCGCACGCGCCGCGAGCGCCTCCCGCAGGGTGAAGCAGTCGAGCAGGGCCTGGGTCGGGTGCTCGTGCTGGCCGTCGCCGGCGTTGACGACACACGCGTCGACCCAGCGCGCCACCTGCGCCGGCGCGCCGGAGGACGCGTGGCGCACGACCATGACGTCGACGCCGAGCGCGTCGACGGTCTCGACGGTGTCGCGCAGCGACTCGCCCTTGGTCACCGACGACGTCGCGGCGGCGAAGGACATCGTGTCGGCCGAGAGGCGCTTCGCCGCGGCCTCGAAGGACAGGCGCGTCCGCGTCGAGGGCTCGAAGAAGACCGTCGCGACGGTCTTGCCGCGCAGGGCCGGCACCTTCGGGATCGCGCGCTCGGAGACCTCCGCGAAGGAGTCGGCGAGGTGGAGCACCTCGACGATGCCGCCACGCCCGAGGTCGGCCACCGAGAGCAGGCCGGGCCGGCTCACCGGGCGCCCTCCGGTCCGGGCAGAGCGACGACCTCGCCGATCCGCACGCCGGCCGCGCCGACCTCGACGACCTCGTCGCGCCGGGTCGGGAGGTTCTTGCCGACGTAGTCCGGGCGGATCGGCAGCTCGCGATGGCCGCGGTCGACCATGACGGCGAGCTGCACGGACCGCGCCCTGCCGTGGTCGGCCAGCGCGTCGAGCGCGGCGCGCACCGTCCGCCCGGTGAACAGCACGTCGTCGACGAGCACGACGACCCGCCCGGAGAGCTCGACGGGGATGCGCGTCACCTCTTCGGCGAGCACCGGCCGGAGCCCGATGTCGTCGCGGTAGAAGGCGACGTCGAGCACGCCGAGCGGCACGTCGGCACCGTCGATGTCGGCGAGCAGTGCCACGAGGTGCTCCGCGAGCGGGACGCCGCCCGTCTGGAGCCCGACGACGACGAGGGAGCCCGATCCGTGGTTGCGCTCGAGGATCTCGTGCGCGATCCGCACGAGCGCCCGGCGGACGTCGTCGGCGTCCATGACGGTCGCCCTCGGGACGAACGTCCCTCGTCGCGAGCGCGCCGCCACCTTGACCTGGTCTGCCACGACCGCTCTCCCGACGTCCGTACGGGCCTCACAGGACCCGTTTCACGCACCGCTTCGCTGATGCTAGCGCAGGTCGAGCTCGTCCGAGTGGTACTCGACGCCGATCGGCTCGAGCACGACCCGGCGCGGACCGCGCTCGACCCGGCCGGCGACGACCGCCTCGTAGCCGAGTTGCGACGCGAGCGCGGCGAGGGCGGCGCCCGCGCCGTCGGCGACGTAGCACGCGAACCCGACACCCATGTTGAGCGTCCCGTAGGCCTCGCGGTCCGAGAGTCCCGCGTGCGACGCGAGGAAGGCGAGGACCTCGGGCACCGCGGGGAGCCGGGCGATCCGGTACGTGAGCTCACGGTCGGCGCGCATGATCTTGCGCAGGCCGTGGCCCGTCACGTGGCTCAGGTAGTGCAGCGGAACGCCGGCGGCGAGGGCCTCCTCGACGAGGGCGACGTAGACGACGCTCTCGTCGAGCACCGCCTCGCCGAAGCTCCGCCCGCTGTCGAGCGGCGTCGCGAGACCTGCGTCGAGGCGTGCAGCCACGTCGCGGGCGAGCGACGCGCCGTTGGCGTGGAGCCCGCTCGACGCGACGAGCACGATCTCGTCGCCCGCCGCGAGCGCACCGCCGAGCAGCGGCGGCGCGCCGTCGGGCACGCGGCCGACGACGCTCGCCGCGAGGTCGATCGCCTCCGGCGCCAGGAGACCCGTGAGCGTCGGCGACTCGCCTCCTCCCCAGGCCGCCCCTGCGTCCGCGCACCCGCGCCGGAACCCCTCGACGAGCGAGCCATGGCGGGTCCCGTCGTACCAGGACGCCGCACCGGTCGCGAAGTAGGCGTTGACGACGAGCGGCAGGGCGCCGACGCAGCAGCAGTCGTTGACCGCGGCAGCGACCGTGTCGTAGCCGATCGCCGCGAAGCGGTCCACCCCGGTCGCGTCCTCGTAGGAGCGGGCGATCGCCGACTTCGTCCCGAGGCACTCGAGGACGAAGCCGAGCCGGAGCCCACCGACGTCGACGACGACCGCCGGCTCGCCGCGCGAGGCGTCGTCGACCGTCGCGCCGCGCGCGGTCGGGACGGCCGACGTCGAGAGCGCAGCGGCGAGCGCCCGCCGCTTGGCTGCGTCGAGGACCGAGTAGTCGACGCCTGCCCGCTCGTACGCGCCGGTCACGACGGGACCGACGAACCGGGACGGACCTGCGCGGCGACGGCGGAGAGCACCCCGTTCACGTAGCGGCCGGACTCGACCGTCGAGTACTGCTTGGCCAGCTCGATCGCCTCGTCGATCACGACTGCGACGGGCACCTCCGCCTCGCCGAGCAGCTCGTAGACCGCGAGGCGCAGGAGCTGTCGGTCGACGACGGGCAGGCGGTCGAGCGCCCACGCGGTGGCGTGGGCTGCGACGAGCAGGTCGATCTCGGCGAGGCGGTCGCACGCACCGCGGGCCAGCTGCTCCGCGTACGGCTCGGGCGGGATCGGCAGGACGCGGATGACCTCGTCGGCCGTGGCGCCTTTCATCTCCATCTCGTAGAGCAGGCCGAGCGCCCTCTCGCGGGCGCGGCGACGCTCCCCGACAGCCGGAGCCTGCTCCTGCCCGCTACGCCCTCGTGAGGTACTCACCGGACCGGGTGTCGACCTTGATCCGGTCGCCCGGGTTGACAAAGAGCGGGACCTGGACGACGAGGCCCGTCTCGGTCGTGGCCGGCTTGCGCGCCCCCGAGACCCGGTCGCCCTGCAGGCCGGGGTCCGTCTCGGCGACGGCGAGCTCGACGGCCGCCGGCAGGTCGACGTCGACGATCTCGCCGCCGTACAGCTCGAGAACCGCCGAGTCGCCCTCTTTCAGGAACGACGTCGAGGTGCCGAGGGACGCGCCGTCGACGGTCATCTGGTCGTAGGTCGAGTTGTCCATGAACACGTACTGCTCGCCGTCGCGGTAGAGGAACTGCATCTCCCGCTTGTCGATGAGGGCCTGCTCGACCTTCTCCTCGGCACGAAACGTCCGCTCGACCACGGCCTTTGTCCGGACGTTGCGGAGCTTGGTCCGGACGAAGGCACCTCCCTTTCCCGGCTTGACGTGCTGGAACTCGACGACGGTGAACAACCCGTCGGGCAGGTCGATCGCCATGCCGTTCTTGAGGTCGGTGAGCGAGAGGGCCATCAGATCGCGTAGTCCTTGGTCGACTTGGTGAGCGGGCGGCTGCCGGCGGCGCCGACGACGAGGGTGTCCTCGATACGCGCTCCGCCTCGGCCGGCGAGGTACGCACCGGGCTCGACGGTCACGACGGCACCGGGCTCGAGGATATCAGTCGAGCCCTTCGCCAGGGCCGGTGCCTCGTGGATCTCGAGACCGACACCGTGGCCCGTCGCGTGGACAAAGGCCGCACCATACCCGGCTTCGGTGAGCGATCCCCTGCACGCGGCGTCGACGTCCCCGCCGGTCGCTCCGGCGCGCACCGCCCGGATCCCGGCCCGCTGCGCGGCGAGCACGGCGTCGAGGAGATCGGCGAGCTCGCCCGAGAGCTCGCCGACGCAGAGCGTCCGCGTCATGTCCGAGCGGTAGCCGTCGACGGTCGCCCCGAAGTCGACGACGACGAGCTCGCCGGAGCCCACGACGCGCCCGCCCGGGCGGGCATGCGGCATCGCCGCGTTGGGGCCGCTCGCGACGATCGTCGCGAACGACGTCTCCGCCGAGCCGCGTGCGCGCATCTCCGCCTCGAGCTCGGCAGCGAAGTCCGCCTCGGTGACCCCGTCCGCGAGGCGGGACTTGACCTGGGCGAACGCGACGTCCGCGATGTCGCACGCCGCCTCGATGCGCGCGACCTCCCCCGCGTCCTTCACCGCTCGCAAGGCCTCGACGACCCCGTCGGTCGCGACCAGGCGGTCCTCGCCGAGATGCTCGGCGAGCCGGCGCTGCAGCGACCAGCTGGCCGACGCGGCCTCGAGGCCGATCCGCGCCGTCGCACCGCATGCGCGGGCGACGAGCTCGAGCTGGTCCGGCCTCGCGGCGATCTCGGTCTCGACGGCGGCGCCGGACGCGTCGAGCTCGGCGACCACCTGGTCGCGATAGCGGCCGTCGGTGCACAACAGCGCCGAGCCGGGCAGCACGAGCACGACAGCGGCAGAGCCGGTGAACCCGGTCAGGTAGCGGACCGACTCGAGCTTGGTCACGACGAGCGCGTCGCACCCGGCACCGTCGAACCGGGCCCGCAGCCGGTCGAGGCGGCCGGCGACGTCCGGCGACGGCAGGGTGGCGAGGTCGATGTGGCGGACCACGCCGGGCCTAGCCCCGCCGTGCCGAGGGCCGCAGCAGCCTCGACACCGCCTCGATCGCGAGCTCGTAGCCGACCGCCCCGAACCCGGCCACGGTCCCGTCCGACACCGGTGCCAGCACGGACCGGTGCCGCCAGGGCTCACGGGCGTCGGGGTTCGACAGGTGGAGCTCGACCACCGGTCCGGAGAACGTCGCGAGGGCGTCGTGCAGGGACCAGCCGTAGTGGCTGATCGCCCCGGCGTTCACGACGAGCCCGTCGCAGCGGCCGCGCGCGCCGTGCACCGCGTCGACGAGGTCGCCCTCGCGCTCGCTCTGGAGGTGCTCGAGCACGAGCCCGAGCCGCTCCGCGGCCGCCGCGGCGCGCGCGACGTGGTCGGCGAGGGTCGCCGTGCCGTAGATCTCCGGCTGGCGCTCGCCGAGCAGCAGCAGGTTGGGACCCGACAACAAAAGGACCAGGGGTGCGCTCACGACCGCCCCCCGCCGTCGGCGCCCACGCCGGCATGCTCCGCGAGCGTGGCGAGGACCGCGCCGGGATCGACGCCTGCCACGGCCTCGACGCCGTCGGGACCGTCGAGCACGAAGGTCAGGCCGTCCGTCGCCTTCTTGTCCCGACCCATCAAGACGACGAGCTCGTCGTGGTCGACCCCCTTCGGCAGCGCCGTCGACAAGCCGTAGCGTGCGACCAGCTCGACGTGGCGGCGGACACGTGCGTCGTCGATCCGCCCCAGGCGGCGGGCGAGCAGCGCGGCGAAGACGAGCCCGACGCCGACGGCCTCGCCGTGGCGCATCGTCGCGGTCGCTCCTGCGCCGGAGCCGTCGCCGCCCGCGATCCCGCCGGCTTCGAGGGCGTGCGCGAGCGTGTGCCCGTAGTTGAGCACCACCCGCTGCGCGGCCTCGCGCTCGTCGCCCGCGACGACCGCGGCCTTCGCGGCAACGCAGCGCGCGACGGCGGCGGACAGCGGGCGGCGGTCGAGGTCCTCGACGCCGAGGAACGCGTACTTCGCCATCTCGCCGAAGCCGGACCGCCACTCACGCGCCGGCAGTCCGGCGAGCGCGTCGGTGTCGCACAGCACGGCGACGGGTTGCCAGAACGCGCCGACGAGGTTCTTGCCCTCGGGGAGGTTCACGCCGGTCTTGCCCCCGATCGCCGCGTCCACCTGGCCGAGCAAGGTCGTCGAGACGTTCACGAGGTCGAGGCCACGGTGGTAGCAGGAGGCGACGAAGCCGGCGACGTCGGTGACGACGCCTCCGCCGACGGCGACGACGACGTCGTGGCGGGTCACGCCCGAGCGCGCGAGCTCGCGGCAGACGCGCTCGACCGTCGCGAGCGACTTGTCCCGCTCGCCGTCGCCAATGATAACACGAACTGTGTCGATACCAGGGTCGACGTCGACGTCGATCCCGTCCTGGGTGACGACGACCGCACGCCGGGCGCGCTCGGGGATCACCGCCGCGAGCGCGCGGCGGGCCCCCGGTCCGACGCAGACCTCGTAGCCGCGACCCGGCACGCCGACCCGGACGCGCCGGACCACGGCCTCGAGGACGCGCGCGGCGACCTCGGCCGGCGCGAGGCCGTCGACGTCGACGACCGCATCCGCGACCTCCTCGTAGTAGCGGCGGCGCTCGTCGACCAGGCGCGGGACGGCCTCGACAGGATCGGGCTGGAGCAGCACGCGATCGGGGGCATCGCCGACCCGGTCGAGGATCGTCTCCGGGCGCGCGCGGAGCCAGACGACCGTGCCCGCACGGCGCAGCAACGCGCGGTTGGCCGGGTCGAGCACCGCGCCGCCGGCGACGGCGACGACCGCACGTGGACGCGCGTCGCACACACGACCGAGCGCGGCGCTCTCGGCGGAGCGGAACGCGGCCTCACCGAGCGAGGAGATGATGTCGGGGACGGTCCGGCCCGTTGCGCGCTCGACCTCGTCGTCGGTGTCGACGACGCGCCGGCCGAGACGCTCGGCGACGAGCCGGCCGGCGGTCGACTTGCCCGTGCCCATCATGCCGACGACAAAGACGTGGTCCGCCGGTGGCGTCACGGTGCCAGGCGCACCTGCCCGGGGCTGCGCGGCGCTCACGTGCGCGGAGCCGCGCCGGGCATCGCCGCACCGTCCTGCGGCCGGGCCGACGACGGCGTCTGCGCGAGGGCAGCGACGTACGCGTCGTGGTTGCGCACGAACTCCGCCACCGAGTCCCCGCCGAACTTGCGCAGCGCCTCGCTCGCGAGGACGAGGGCGACCATCGTCTCCGCGACGACGCCCATGGCAGGCACCGCCGTCACGTCCGTCCGCTCCTTGAACGAGACCGTCTCCTCTTTCGTCGCGACGTCGACGGTCTTGAGCACGGGCCTGTTGAGCGTGGCGAGCGGTTTCATCGCGGCCCGGGCGACAAGGAGCGCACCACTCGAGATGCCGCCCTCCACGCCGCCGGCCCGCGCCGTCTCGCGGACGTAGCGGCCCGCGGCTGCGTCGTAGCTCACCGCGTCGTGGGCCTGCGAGCCGAGCCGGCCCGAGACGGCGAAGCCGTCGCCGATCTCGACACCCTTCACGGCCTGGATGCTCATGAGCGCCTGCGCGAGGAGACCGTCGAGCTTGCGGTCCCAGTGGACGTGGCTCCCGAGGCCGACTGGAACGCCGTAGGCGACGACCTCGGCCACGCCCCCGAGGGAGTCGCCGACCTTGGCCGCCGCCTTGATCGCGCCGACCATCGCCTCGGCAGCAGCCGCGTCGAAGCAGCGCACGGCCGACTCGTCGACGGCCTCGAGGTCGGCCGGCGACGGTCGCACCCCCTCGGGCGCGGCGACGCCTCCGAGGGCGACGACGTGGCTGACGATCGCGACGCCGATGCGGGACAGCAGCGCCTTGGCTGCGGTGCCCGCTGCGACTCGAGCCGCCGTCTCGCGGGCCGACGCGCGCTCGAGGACGTCGCGTGCGTCGTCGAACCCGTACTTCTGCATACCTGCGAGGTCCGCGTGACCTGGGCGCGGCGCGGTGAGGACCTTCGCCGGCACGCCGGGCGCGGGGGACATCTCCTGCTCCCACTTCGGCCACTCGGTGTTCGCGATCTCGATCGCGACGGGCGAGCCGAGGGTCCGCCCGTGGCGGACGCCAGCGAGCAGGGTCACCTCGTCCTGCTCGAAGCGCATGCGCGGGCCCCGCCCGAAACCGAGGCGGCGCCGTCCGAGCTCCCCGGCGATCTCCGCGGCAGTGAGCGGCAAGCCTGCAGGCAGGCCCTCGACGACGACGACGAGGGCACGGCCGTGGGACTCCCCTGCGGTCAGGTAGCGCAGCATTCCCGGCAATCTACTTCGGGCACGTACGCGTCCGGGCGGCGACGCGGCGACGGCGAGGCGGTCGGGCTCGAAACAGGCATCGGCATCGCCCGCAACCGGCCAGCCGCCCGCCGGCGGCTCCCCCTACTTCTTCGCCGCCTCGTAGTAGGGGTTCGTCCCGTCAGCGTGGGCCGTGACGTCGACCACCTCGAGGATCTCGGGCACGGCGTCTTTGATCGCGACGGTGATGCCCTGGCTCAAGGTGACCTGGGCGAGCCCGCAACCCTGGCAGCCACCACCCATGCGGAGATAGGCGGTCCCGGCCTCCACCGCGACCAGCTCCGCGTACCCGCCGTGCTGCGCGATCTGCGGGTTGACGATGTCGTCGAGGACCGCGACGACTCGCTGGGCGAGAGGGCTCGACAGGTCTGCCACGGGCGGAGCCGCGACGAGCCGCTCGGCCGGCGGCGAGTTCGGGTTGACGATGACGAGTCCGCCGTCGTCCCCGACGTCGAGCGTCGCCCCCCGCACCTTGTCGACGCTCGCAGCGGGAACGACGACGACGAGGTCCCCGACACGCTCGACGGCGTCGGACGGACCGGCGTCGACGGCCGACTCGAACCACATGTCGTAGGTGTAGGCGCCACCAGCGGTGCCGCTCACCTCGAGGAACAGCGCGAGGCGCTCCGGATCTGCCTCGTCGGCCCGTGCCGCGAGCACCCGCTCGCGTGCCGGGGGCGTCACGCCGAGCACGGCACCACGCGCCCCGACCGGGGCGTCCGTGCCCGCCATACCGCCGCCGTCAGTCAGGTCGCCGTCCACGGGGGCATCCTACCGGCCAGGCGACAGCGCGCCGGCGCCATGATGGTGGAATGCCACGCGCCCTGCTCCTCCTGCCCACGTCGACCTACCGGGCCTCCGAGTTCCTCGCGGCGGCTGCCCGGCTCGGCGTCGAGGTGGTGACGGGCTCCGACGCACCGCAGGCGCTCGCGGGCGTGATGGGCGACCACTTCCTCGAGCTCGACCTCGACGACCCGGAGCGCGCCGCGTCGGCCATCGCGACGTTCGCCCGGCGCGTCCCGCTCGAGGCCGTCGTGGCCGTCGACGACCGCGGCGCGCGTGCCGCCGCGCTCGCGTCCGAGCGCCTCGGCCTTCTCCACAACAGCCCCGAGGCCGTCGCCGCGACGCGCGACAAGGCGACGATGCGCAAGATGCTCGGCGAGGCGGGGGTCGCGCAGCCCTCCTGGCAGATCGTCCCGGCATCGCCAGCCGACCCCGAGGGCGAGGCCGACCGGGTCGCGGCCGCAGCTCGCACGCTCGGCTTTCCGGTCGTCGTCAAGCCGTGCACGCTCTCGGGGAGCAGGGGGGTCGTGCGGGCCGACGACGACGCCTCGGTCCGGGTCGTCGCCCGACGGGTCCGCTCGATCGTGGCCACCGCCGGCGAGGCCGCCGACGCGCCGCTGATCGTCGAGCGCTTCGTCCCCGGTCCCGAGGTGGCGGTCGAGGGGATCGTCCGCTCGGGGTCGTTCACGTCGCTGGCCGTCTTCGACAAGCCGGACCCACTCGACGGGCCGTACTTCGAGGAGACGATCTACGTCACACCGTCCCGGCTCGACGCGTCCGACTGCTCGGCTGCCGCCGACCTCGTCGCTGCAGCAGTGCGCGCGCTCGGGCTCACCGAGGGGCCGGTCCACGCCGAGCTCCGCCTGCCGCACCTCGCCGCTGCGTCGGCATCCCGGGCTCTCGACAGGTCCCGGACCGACGCCGCTCTCGACCCGCCGGGACCGGTGGTCGTCGAGGTCGCCGCCCGCACCATCGGCGGCAAGTGCTCGCGCGCGCTGCGCTTCGCGCAGGGCACCTCGCTCGAGACCCTCGTCTTGGGGCACGCTCTCGGTCTCGACGCCGGGCACGGGCCGCTGCCCGTCCTCGAGCCGGGCGCGTCGGGCGTGATGATGCTGCCGATCCCGCGCTCGGGCACCCTCGAGGAGGTCGCCGGCGTCGACGACGCCCTCGCGGTGGCCCACGTGACCGGAGTCGAGATCGCGATCGCTCGCGGGCGCCCGGTGGAGGCGCTGCCCGAAGGCGGCCGCTACCTCGGGTTCGTGTTCGCCCGTGCCGACACCCCGGACGAGGTCGAGCTCGCCCTGCGCCGTGCGCACCGCGAGCTCGAGGTGCGCATCGCCTGACGGGCGCGTCGCGGACCGACCGGAGCGGGGGCGGGGGCTCACTAGTCTCGTCCGGTGCGCGTGCTCCTGCTCTCCACATACGAGCTCGGTCACCAGCCGCTCGGCATCGCCGGTCCTGCCCGCCCCCTCGGCCTCGCCGGCCACGAGCTGCGTGGCCGCGACCTCGCCGTCGAGCAGATCCGCCCCGACGACCTGTCATGGGCCGACGCCGTCGTGTGCTCGGTGCCGATGCACACGGCGCTGCGCCTCGCTCTCGGGGTCCTCGCCACCGTGCGGGCGGCACGTCCGGAGCTCCCCGTCGCCCTGCACGGCCTCTACGCGCCGGTCGGGGCCTCGGCGCTTCACGACGGGGACCTCGCAGTGGCCGGCGACGCCGACGGCGCGCTGGTCGACTGGGTCGCAGCCCTGCGCGAACCGGCACCTGCCGGGAGACCGCACGGCCCGGTCGTGCGCGTCGAGATCGGGCCGCGCAGCTCCGACGTCCGGCCGGGCTGGGCCGCACCGTCCGGCACGACACCGTCCGGCACGACACCGTCCGGCACTACGGCGCTCGACGGCGTGCCGGACCGCTCGCTCGTGCCACCGCTCGAGCGCTACACGCGCCTCGTCGGCCAGGGTCCCGACCGCCTCGTCGGCGCTGTCGAGGCGAGCAGGGGCTGCTCGCACCGGTGCCGGCACTGCCCGGTCCCGACCGTCTACGACGGGCGGACACGCGCCGTGCCGGTCGGCGAGGTTCTCGCCGACGTCGCCCAGCTCGTCGCCTCCGGCGCCGGGCACATCCACCTCGGCGACCCGGACTTCCTCAACCGCCCGCGGCACGCGACCCGGGTCGTCGCGGCCCTGCACGCCCACTTCCCCGACGTGAGCTTCGACGCGACCGTCAAGGTGAGCCACATCCTCGCCCACCGAGACGTCGTCGCGCAGATGGGCGAGTCGGGCTGCTCGTTCGTCGTGTCCGCCTTCGAGTCGACGAGCGCGACCGTGCTCGAGCGGCTCGACAAGGGCCACACGGCTGCCGAGGCCGCCGAGGCGGTCGCCGTGCTTCGGGCAGCGGGGATCGAGCCGAGGCCGTCGTTCCTGCCCTTCACGCCCTGGACGCGTCGTGAGGACCTCGTCGAGCTGCTCGACTTCGTGGCGCGCCACGACCTCGTCGACAGCGTCGACGCGGTGCAGTACGGGATCCGGCTGCTCCTGCCTCCGGGCTCGCTGCTCCTGCGCGACCCGGACCCGGTGCTCGCGGGCGCCCTCGGCAGCTTCGACCCCGACGCCCTCGGTTGGACCTGGCAGTCACCGGACCCGCTCCTCGACGCAGTCCAGGCCGCGGTCGCCGCGACGACCGAGCAGGCGGCCTGCCACGGCTGGAGCGCTCGCGCGGCCTACGACGCCGTGCGCTCGACGGTGTTCACCGGCCTCGGCCTCGCCGACCCGGGCGCGCCGGCGGCCGCCACGCCGGGCGGGGCCGTGCAACGGCCGCACCTGAGCGAGGCGTGGTTCTGCTGCGCCGAGCCGACCGCGCGCCAGCTCGGCGCGGTCCGCGAGGGGATGCTCGCCCCGTCGTCCTAGGCACGGCGGACGCCTGCACCGGGCGCCTGCACCGGGCGCCTGCACCGGATGGCTACGGTCTCCACCGTGGCGACGAGCAGAACCGCGTCCGGCCGGTCAGGCGGCAACGAGCACGAGTGGTGGAGCGTCGACGACCCCGACGAGGACCGGACGTGGCTGTTCGACGTGACGTTCCTCGCGAGCAGCTGGTCGTGCCTGTACGGCTGCGGTTGCAAGGGCGTTCTCGACGCGCCGGCGCCCGAGCTCGGGCAGGGGTGCTGCTCGTACGGCGCGCACCTGAGCGGGCCCGAGGACGTGGCGCGCGTCGAGGCAGCTGCGGAGTCGCTCACGGCCGAGCAGTGGCAGCACCGGCGCCGGGCAGCGGAGCGCGGGCCGCTCAAGCGTCGGGGCGGCGTGACCATGACGCGTCTCGTCGACGACGCGTGCATCTTCTTGAACCGGCCGGGCTTCGCGGCCGGTGCGGGCTGTGCCCTGCACCGCGCCGCTCTCGACCGGGGCATCTCCCCCGTCACGTTGAAGCCGGACGTCTGCTGGCAGCTGCCGCTGCGCCGTGAGGACGTGACCGACGAGGCGACCGGGCACGTCACGTCGACGGTCACCCAGTGGGACCGGCGGCACTGGGGACCTGCCGGCGAGGACTTCGCGTGGTGGTGCACCGACGCCCCGGACGCGTTCTCGGGTCGGTCGCCGGTCTACGTCTCCCTCGCAGAGGAGATCGTCGCCCTCGCTGGCGCAGAGCCCTACCGCCTGCTCGCCGCCTACCTCGACGGCCGCCGGGCACGCTCGCAGCTCCTCGCGCACCCAGCCGTCCGCAAGCGCGCCCGCTAGCCGTCGCCGGTCGTGCGGTCCTCGTCGTCCAGCTCCTCCGCGTCGTCGTCCAGCTCCTCCGCTTCGTAGAGGCACCAGCTCGCATGGTCGTCCTCGGGGTCGGCACCGCACTCCGGGCACGGCTCGACCACGACCTCGACGGCGCGCTTCAGGCTGCGTGCTTCCTCGAAACGCCGATGACGACCCTTTTTCACGAGCAACTCCTCGCTTGCGTGCGAGCACCGCGACCCCGGGCTGAACCTCCGGCCGTCTCGCATCGCGGCCCGCTGGCCTCCACGTCGAGACCGCGGCGCCGGCGACGAAGCATACCGCCGGCACGGCGCCGGGGCACCCGCGAGAGCTGGGCACACGCGATGTCCCGACCGGATCACGCCCCCGGCGGCGAGGACCGGCGCGACGGTGTCGCCCTGCGCGCGTCGCGGCGTGCGCGCGGCCTACCGCGCGCGACGGCGTTAGCGTGGCCGTATGGACGACGTCCTCGACACCGCCGCGATGCTCGCGCGCTTTCGCGAGCGGGCCGCCGCCGTGCGCCGCCGCGGCCTACCGCCGGTCGAGGGCGACGAGCGCAGGCGCATCCGTGAGCAGATGCAGCTCGACTACATGGACTTCGCGATGCTCGGCGACGCCCAGGCCTCGCTCGACGGCGGGATCCTGACCCTCACAGTGGACCTCCGACCCCCGGCGGAGCGCGCCGACCCGGCTCAGCCGGCCGCGTCCTCCTCCGCGGGCGCGCCCGCGACGTAGCGGCGGCGGGAGCGCTCCTCGAGCACGAGAGTCGACCCGCCCTCGAGCGCGAGGGCGACGTCGCCCGCCGCGAGGCGGCGCAGGGGCTCGCCGACGAGCTCGCTGCGCCACGAGCTGACGAGGCGGCCCTCCGGCGGCTCCTGGAAGAACGCCGCGAGGTCCGCGCGCGTCGCGAGCACCGCCGGGTCGATCCCGAGCTGGCGCGAGCTCTCGGCGAGCCACGCCGTCGCGAGGGCGACCGCGGGGCGCACCGAGCCGTCGTTGCGCTGCACCGGCGGCAGCCGCACGGCGCTCGGGGGAAGGGAGATCCCCTCTGCGATCGCCGCGAGCAGCTCGGCGGCTCCGCCGGCGCCGAGCTGGCGGGCGTCGAGGTTGCGGACGCGCTCGAGCTCGCCACGATCCGCAGGAGGGCGCTGCGCGATCGAGACGACGGCGAGGTCCGACAGGACGAAGCGCGTCGGCTGGTCGAGGAGCTGCGCGCGCCGCTCCCGCCAGGCGGCGACCTGCTGGGCGACTGAGCGGCTGCGGCCGTGGAGCTGGCGGGCGTGCTTCAGCCGCCACCACGCCTCCTCGGGCACGACCGGCGCGCGGGAGCGGCGCAGGGCGATCGCGCACTCCTCCTGCGCCCAGGCGAGGCGCCCGAGGTCCTCGAGCTGGGACGCGAGGGCGTCGTGGAGCTCGAGCAGGTGGAGGACGTCGCCTGCGGCGTAGGCCTTCTGCTCGGCGGTGAGCGGCCGGCGAGTCCAGTCGGTCAGCTGGTCCCCCTTCTCGAGCCTGACCCCGAGCATCCGCTCGACGAGCGAGGAGAGCGACGGCGTGGACATGCCGAGGAAGCCTGCGGCGAGCTGGGTGTCGAACAGCCGCGACGGCACGGCGCCGCACGCCCGCTCGAGAACCTCGAGGTCCTGGTCGCACGCGTGCAGGACGGCGAGCGCGCCGCCTTCGAGCACGCGGGAGAACGGCGCGACCTCGACGGCGAGCGGGTCGACGAGAGCGATCCCTCCCGTCCAGGCGACCTGGAGCAGGGCGAGCTTGGGGTAGTAGGTCCGTTCGCGGTGGAACTCGGTGTCGAGCGCGTAGGCGTCGGCGCCCGCGAGCTCCTCGACGAGCTCGGCGAAGCTCGCAGCATCCTCGACGAGGCGGTACGCGACGGGCTCGTGCGCCCTCTCCGCCCGCCCGTGGGCCCGCTCGTGGGCCCGGACGCCAGGAGCGCGGCGAGGTGACGAGGTCGCCACCGCTCAGCCGCCGTAGCTCATGCGCGTGTCCTCGGAGCGCAGCAGGGCCACGTCGGGACCGGCAGCGCCGAAGCCGGCGTCGACGACCTCGCCGACGCAGAGCACGTGCGAGCCCACGTCGACCTCGCGCTCGAGGCGGCAGTCGAGGTACGCAGCCGCGCGCAGGGGCAGCGGGCAGCCCGTGACGGGAGACGGCCGGCAGGCGACACCGTTCAGCGTCCCGGCCTCGGGGTCGTCGAGCGCCGGCTTCGCGAAGGAGCGCACGACGGCGCGGTCCTCCCGGTCGAGCAGTGCGAGCAGGAACGAGCGGCCCTCGCGCACGAGCCGGAGCGACAGCGCGTCGCTCTCGACGGCGACGCCGACCAGCTTCGGATCGGTCGCGAGCTGCGTCACGAGACTGCACGTCATGAGGTTGCGCTGCTCGCGTCCCCGGCTCGCCAGGAGGTAGAGGCCGGTGGTGAGCTTCCAGAGGACCCTCCGGCGGACACGGTCGAACTCGTCGGGATCGGCACCGTCGGGGATGGGCCCGACGAGGCGCGCATGCGGGGCCATCGCAGCCGAAGCTACCTCGTCGGCGCCGGCGGCGCCTCCCCTGTCGCTTCCCTGCCGCTTCCCTGCCGCTTCCGCTGCCTCCTCAGCCGTCGCCGAGCCGGCGCAAGATGCGCTGCGCCGCGTCGAAGGCGCGGATGCCACGCGCCACCGTCGCGCGGTAGCGCCGGAAGCCCGGCGCCGCGAACGACCCGGCAGAGGTGCAGTCCTGCGCGGCCCGCGTGTCGTCGAGGTAGGCGGTGGCGAGGTCGTCGGTGAGCGCGGCGAGCGGCGTCGGCAGCTCGCCGTAGGCCGTCGCGGCGTCCGAGGCGAGGCCGTCGCACGCCGTGTGCGTCGCGCCGAGATCGCCCGCCGAGATCCCGCGGGAGATGTCGGCGAGGTCCGCCACGACGTAGCCGTCGTTGGTCGCCAGCTGGGCTCCGGACGCCCACTGGGCGACCTGGCGCGCCTCGCCGCCAGAGTAGCCCGAGCATCCGGCGAGGACGACCGCGACCAGCACGAGCACGACGGCAGGCAGGGTCCGCCTCATCGCCGCGCGCCGCTCACGTGACGTGGAGCAGCCGGAGGTCCCGCCGCCCGCGTCGGAGCAGGACGTAGCTGCCCGCGATCAGCTCGCCGGCACCGAGGACGGCGCCGTCCGCAGGCACGCGGCGATTGTTCACGTACGCGCCGCCCTGCGCGATCGCCTGGCGTGCCGCGCCGCGCGAGGGCGACAGCCCCGACAGCGCGAGGGCGGCGGCGACGTCGAGCCCACCGGCGTCGAGATCCGCCCGCCTCAGCTCCGTGACTGGCGCGTCGGCCGCGACCATGAGCAGTGTCGCCTCGTCGAGGGTGACGACGTCCTCGCTGTAGAGCGCGGCGGCCGCGCGCTCGGCACGTGCCGTCTCGTCCTCGCCGTGGACGAGGCTCGTCACCGCCCGCGCGAGGGCGCGCTGGGCCTCGCGCTGCTGCGGCCGTTCGCGCACCGCCAACTCGAGGGCCTCGATCTCCACGCGATCGAGGAACGTGAACATCTTCAGGTAGGCGCCGACGACCGCGTCCTCGGTGCGGTAGAAGAACTGGTAGAACGCGTACGGGCTGGTCTTCGCGGCGTCGAGCCACACGGCCCCGGACTCGGACTTGCCGAACTTCGTGCCGTCGGCCTTCGTGACGAGAGGCGTCGTGCAGGCATAGGCGGTCGCGCCGCGCGCTCGGCGGATCAGCTCGACGCCGCTCACGATGTTGCCCCACTGGTCGCTCCCTCCCAGCTGGACCCGGCAGCCGTAGCGGTCGAAGAGCGTGAGGAAGTCGTACGCCTGGACCAGCATGTAGCTGAACTCCGTGAAGGAGATGCCCTGCTCGGCGCGCTCGAAGCGGCTGCGCACCGAGTCGCGCGCGACCATCTGGTTGACCGTGAAGTGCTTGCCGACGTCACGCAAGAAGTCGACGAGCGGCAGATCGTCGAGCCAGCTTGCGTTGTCGAGCAGCAGCGCAGACCGGTCCCCGTCGCCCGGGGAGAAGTCGAGGAAGCGCTCGAGCTGGGGCCGGATGCCCGCGAGGTTCGCCTCGATCTGCTCGGCCGTCAGCATCGGCCGCTCGGCGTCCTTGCCGCCGGGATCGCCGATGCGCCCGGTCCCACCCCCGGCGACGACGATCGGCCGGTGACCGGCGAGCTGGAGCCGGCGCAGCAGGCAGAGCTGCAAGAGGTTCCCGGCGTGCAGGCTGTCCGACGTCGGGTCGAACCCCACGTAGACGACCAGGCCGCCGCGGTCGAGCAGCTCGAAAAGGACGGGGTCGCTCGTCTGGTAGACGAGCTCGCGAAAGGCGAGATCCTCGGAGCAGCTGGCCATCGCGCTAGCCTGCCACAGCGTCGAGCCGGCTCTCGGGCGGCTCGGGCGAGCCCGCCCGGTCCGCCACCTCGGCTCTCGCTTGCCCGACGACCCGACCCGGACCCGACGCCAGCAAAGGAGGGACACCCATGGACGCGACGACGCAGTGGAGCGAGCTCGCGGACAGTCTCGTCTGCGCGCTCCACCTCGCCACGTCGCCGGTCGCGATCACCTTCTCGCACGACCGGCCCGAGGGCGTCGCGGGGTTCGGCGCGCCGCTCAGCGAGCCGGCGGCCGACGGCCGGCGGGGTCGGGTCTCTGCAGGCTGCGTGTTCTGGGTGCACGGCGCCACGTCGACGTTCTCGACCGCACCCGAGGACCACGGGAACTGCAGCATCGGGAGCGTCACGCACGGCCTGGCGCGCCTCGAGGACGTGACAGGCCGCGACGACGTCGGTGCCCTGCTCGAGAGCGGCTGGGTGAGCCCGGACGCGGTCGGCGGGATCCCCGCTGTCGCCGCGCGCCCCGGCGCCATCACCTACGGGCCGCTACGGGACACCCCGGCCCACGTCGAGCCCGACGTCGTGTTGCTGCGCGTCAACGGTCGCCAGCTGATGGTGCTCGCCGACGCGTTGCCGCAGATGCGCATCGGCGGCAAGCCACAGTGCCACGTCGTCGCGCTGGCCAAGGAAAAGCAGGTCCCCGCGGCGAGCGTCGGCTGCGCGCTGAGCCGAGCCCGGACCGGGATGACGCCCGACGAGATGACGTGCGCGCTGCCGGCGCGCGGGCTGCGCGCGACCGTCGAGGCCGTGACCCGGGCCGCCGGGACCGACACGGCGGTCGCGAGGTACGCGGCAGCCGATGCCCGGCGCTTCGCCTGAGAGGACGGCCGGCCACTCCCGCGGCCCGGCACGCGCGGCTCAGGCGGTGGCGGGCTCCGCGACGAAGACCGGGATCTCCCGCTCGGTCTTGTCCTGGTAGCTCGCGTAGTCCGGGTACGCGGCGACCGCCCTCTCCCACCAGGTGGCGCGCTCGTCACCGTCCACGACGCGAACGACCATGTCCCAGACCGACGGCCCGTCCCGCAGCTCGATGCGGGGATCGACGAGCAGGTTGTAGTACCACACCGGGTGCGTCGGCGCGCCGCCCTTCGACGCGACGAGCGCGTAGCGCCCCTCGTGCTCGACGCGCATCAGCGGCGTCTTGCGCAGCTTGCCTGTACGGGCCCCCCGGCTCGTGACGACGACCACCGGCATCCCGCGCAGCGTCGTCCCCTCGAGACCCCCCGAGCCTTCGTAGAGCGCCACCTGGTCCCGCACCCACTTCTCGGTGCTCGGCACGTACTCCCCGGTCAACGGCATGCCCGGATCCTACCGTGCAGGCAGACGAGCAGGCAGACGGGCCCTGCCGGCGGACGCGCGAGGTCGCTCGTCAGGCCGGCGGGCGGCGCAGGACGACGGTCACGACCTCGAACGGGCGCAGCTCGAGCGCGAAGCCGCCCTGGTCGTCTCGTGCCAGCTCGCCACCTGCGAGGGGCCGCTCGAGCAGGTCGGCGCGCGCGGCCGACACTGCAGGAAAGCCGGGCGTCAGCAGTGCGCGCACCCGGCCGCCGAGCGCCTCGTAGAGGCGCACGACCACAGCGCCCGAGCGGTCGTCGGCAGCCTTGACGGCTTCGACGACGACGGCGCCGCGGCCCCCGTCGTCGACCGCCACGACCGGCGCGACGCCTGAGCGGCCCGTGACGACCCGCAGGGGCAGGTTGGCGCGGTACCCCTCGGCGACCGCGCCCCTTGTCGTGGCACCGGGCGCGAGCATGACGCCGAACCTGTGGTGGCCGTGGTCGGCCCGAGGGTCGGGAAAGCGCGGACCGCGCACGAGCGACAGCCGCACGGTCGTCGTCGTGCCGCCGTCGGGACGCGTCGTGCGCGTCGCGTCGTAGCCGTAGGTGCTGTCGCTCGCGAGCGCGACGCCGTAGCCGTCCTCCCCGAGGTGGACGAAGCGGTGCATGACGACCTCGAAGCGTGCCGCGTCCCACGAGGTGTTGACGTGCAGGGGCCGTCGGACGTGACCGTACTGGATCTCCGCGCTCGTCCACTCGGCCCGTACGTCGACGGGGAAGGCGAGCTTGAGCAGCTTCTCGTCCTCCTGCCAGTCGACCTCGGTCTCGAGCTCGACGCGGCGCTCGAGCGCACGCAGGCGGACACGCTGGACCGCTCGCGACGCGCCGCGCGCGCCGAAGCTCCGGCGGACCTCGACGACGACCTGTGCCGGACCGTCCTCGACGACCTCGACGGCGTCGCACGCGTCGAGGTCGACGACGGACCGGCGGTAGAAGGCGTCGACGTCCCAGGCGCCCCAGCGGTTCGGCAGGTCGCGGTGGAGCTGGAGCAGGTTCGCGCGGCACCCCGGCGCGACGAGCTCGCGGTCCTCCACGAGGTCGCGGACCGACGCGAGCAGGCCCGCGGCGACGAGCCCGAGCCGCACGAGCCCGTTGTCGAGCACGAGCGAGCCGGGCGTATCGCCCGGGCCGATCGTCACGCCCGGGCCGGGAGCGGGGGCGGCGAGCGGGGCGGCGCCGAGGGCGGGCACGCCGGAGAGCGCGAAGGGACCCGCGTTGCACGCCACGGCGTCGTCCCCCGGCCCGGTCAGCAGCGACAGAGCGGTGCCGACGAGCTCCTCGAGGTGCTCCTCGAGCCCGGCGTATGCAGCGGCGGCGTCGTCGTTCACCCACGCGATCGAGCTGCCCGGCAAGATGTCGTGGAACTGCTGGAGCAGCAGTGTCTTCCAGCAGCTGTCGAGGTCGGCGTCGGGGTACTCCCCCAGCCCGGCGACGAGCACTGCCGTCCACCACAGCTCGGCCTCGCGCAGCAGGTGCTCGCACCGGCGGTTCGCCCGCTTGAGCCGCGCCTGGGAGGTGAAGGTTCCCCGGTGGAGCTCGAGGTAGAGCTCGCCGGACCAGACGGGGAGCTCGGCCTGCTCTTCCTCGACCTCGCGAAAGAACGTCGCGGGAGATGCGACCTCGACCCGGGGCGATCCCTCGAGGTCCCGCTGGCGGGCTGCCCGCTCGAGCATCTCGTGGGTCGGCCCTCCCCCGCCGTCGCCGTAGCCGAACGGGACGAGCGAGCGCGTGCCGCGGCCGTGCACGGTGTCGCCGCGCGACGCGCGTGCGAGCTCCTCGGGCGAGAGCTCCGCGTTGTACGTCGCCACCGGCGGGAAATGCGTGAGGATCCGGGTCCCGTCGATGCCTTCCCAGAGAAAAGTCGAGTGGGGGAAGACGTTCGTCTGGTTCCACGAGAGCTTCTGGGTTAGGAAATAGCGCGCGCCTGCGAGCCGGGCGAGCTGCGGCCAGGCGGCGCTGTAGCCGAACGAGTCCGGAAGCCACACCTCGGGTCACTCGACGCCGAGCTCGTCCGCGAAGAACCGGCGACCGAGGACGAGCTGGCGAGCAAGCGCCTCGCTGCCGCACAGGTTGCCGTCGGGCTCGACCCAGGTCCCCCCGACGGGCACCCACTGGCCGGTCCGCACCCGTGCGCGCACCCGCTCGAACAGCTCCGGGTAGCCGTCGCGCACCCCCGCGTACTGCTGGGCCTGGGAACAGGCGAAGACGAGCTCGGGGTGGCGCTCGGCGAGCGAGAGGACGTTCGCGAAGGTGCGCGCGCACTTGCGGACCGTCTCGCGCACGGGCCAGAGCCACGCCGAGTCGATGTGCGCATGGCCGACCGCCGTCACCCGGTGCGCGCTGGCATGTGCCGGGCTCGCGAGCACCTCGGCGAGCTCCGCTCGCGCAGCGCGCGCGCTGCCCGGCACGTCGTCGAGGTCGACGGCGTCGGCCATCTGGTCGAGCGCACGCCAGAGCGCCGCCTGGCGCGGGTCGTGCGCCTCGAGCTGCGCCGCCAGCCCGACGAGGACCTCGACGTCGAGGCACAGCCCGTCGAGCTCCTCGTCGACGGTGCAGAGCTCGATGCGGCCGAGCCGGTACAGCGGATCGGTCCCGGCAGTCGCACGGTCGCCGGCACGGGTCGGCGCGAAGCTGTCGCCGGCACCCATCACGGCGGGGTTCGACGCCGCCTCGACGTAGACGAGCACGTCGTCGCCGGCTCCGGCTCCGAGGAGCTCGAGCGGCACCGTGTCGTTGCGGGGCGCGATGCCCGTCACGGGCACCCCCGACTCGTCGAAGACGAGGCCCTCGGCCTGGAATCCGGGGCTCTGCGGACCGAAGCCGAGGTCGACGACGAGCTCGACGCGCCGGCCGGACCACGCCGGCGGGACGCGCCCGGCGACGCGCAGCCACGTCGTGCCCCACGGGCGCCCCCACGGCGTGCCCGGGGCGATGGGCTGGTAGTCCGCGCCGATCCCGACCGCCGGGACGACCGGCTCGCCGTCGACGACGAACGCACCGACCGCGCAGGCGACCGCGTCCCGGCGCACGGCCGGCCGCAACCGCTCCTCGAGCAGCCGGCGGACGCGGCCCTCCACGCTTGCGACGTCGACGTGCACCCGGACCTCCCGCGCCGCGCGCACGCGCGCGCCTCGACCCGAGACTAGGTGAGCGGCACGCGGCGCTGCTACCGGGCGTGGATGTACTCGACCAGCACGTCCCGGTCCCTCTGGAGCTCCTCCATCCGGCTCTTGACGACGTCGCCGATGCTCACGATCCCGACGAGGACCCCACCGTCGTCCACGACGGGCACGTGGCGGATGCGGTGCTCGGTCATCGTCACCGACAGCGACTCGACGTCGTCGTCCGGCGAGCACGTCTCGACCTCGGACGACATGATGAGCGTCACGGACTCCGCGAGCAGCCCTGCCTTCAGGTCGTGCAGCCGCCGCACGACGTCGCGCTCGGAGACGATCCCGTCGATGTGCAGGCCGTCGTCGGAGACCACGAGGGCGCCGACCCCGTGCTCGCTCAGCAACGCGACGGCGTCCGCGACGCTCGCCGCGCGGCGGATCGTGACGACCGAGGCACCCTTGGTGCCGAGAAGCGTGGAGATCCTCACCTGACGGTCCTCCTCGTGGTCCGGCCCGCGCCCGCGGGCGGCTCGAGCGGACCGCCGGCACCGTCGGCACCGGTCCGACCCGCAGCCCCAGTGTAGGGGCCTGGCGGCGGGCGCGCGGGGAAAAGTTCGCAAGCCGCCTGCGACGAACGACGCCGCGCCGTGCCGTGCAGGTCCGTGCGGGACGGCGGCAGGGCGGCGGCAGGGCGGCGGCGAGCTCCCGGACCCGTCGCGCCTGCTGGTAGGTTGCGACCGCGCCGGCGGATCGCCGGCTGTCGGGACGCGGGAGAAGGTGACGGGGACGACGATGTGGCTCGTTTGCGACTACGGCGATGTGATCAGCTTGAGCCCGACTGCCGACGACGTCGCCCGCGCCGCGACGCTGTGCGGGCTCGATCCCGAGCACTTCGCCGAGGCCTACTGGGTTCGGCGCATCGAGTACGACCGCGGCGACATCGACGCGCGGACCTTCTGGGCAAGCGTCGCGCGCGCCGAGCTCGACGACGAGCGCCTCGCAGCGTGCGTCGCCGCCGACACGGCCGGCTGGACCCGGCTCAACCCTGCGTCGACGGCGGCCATCGAACGCGCGGCCGGGCGCGGGTGGCGGCTCGCGCTGCTGTCGAACGCACCCGTCGACATCGCCCGGACCCTCGACGTGACGCCCTGGCTCTCTCGCTTCGAGCACCGCGTCTTCAGCTGCGACCTCCGCATCACCAAGCCGGACCCGGCGATCTACGACGCGCTGCTCAGCCGCCTCGGAGCCGACGCGGCCGACGTCGCCTTCGTCGACGACAGGGTCGAGAACGTCGTAGCCGCCGCGCGCGTCGGGATCTCGGCGCACCATTTCACCGGGCCGGAGGTCTTCGACTCGATCTGACGGCTGCCTGCGGCCTGGCCGAACTCGGCCGGGACGGGCGAGCAGCCCGGATCAGGACCCGAGCGCCGAGCCCGCCGTTGCCGAGCCCTCCAGCGCCGCGTCCACCGCTGCGGCGACGGCCGCGTGGATCTCGTCGTGGAGCGCGACGTTGCCGTGCGGCGGCGTGCGCACGAGCAGGACCGAGATCCCGGGCTCGTCGAGCGAGACCGCGAGGCCCCTCGCGAGCCCCGCCATCTCGGTGACCTCGCGGACCGCGCAGCCGAGCGCCCGCGCGACCCCCGCGATGTCCGCGCCCTGCGGCGTCCGGAAGGCGCGAGCGAACCGCTGCGCGTCGAGAGCAGTCGCGTAGGGCAGGAAGTCGAAGATGCCCCCTCCGCCGTTGTCGACGACGACGAGCGTCGCGTCCGGGCGCACCTCGGCGCGTCCCCAGACGAGGCCGGAGAGATCGTGGAGCAGCGCGAGGTCGCCGAGCAAGCCGATCGTCGGCTTGGCGGCGCGCCCCGCGCGCGGCGCCGGCTCGCCAGGGCGCGCTGCGGTCTCGCCTGGCCCCGCGGCACCGTCCGTCGCAGCAGCCGCTGCGACACCGAGCACGGTCGAGACGACCCCGTCGATTCCGTTCGCCCCCCGGTTCGCGAGCACTCGCGGCGCGCCCGCGCGCGGGCGGGCGTACCACTCGAGGTCGCGGATGGGCATCGACGACGAGACGACGAGCGTCGCGTCGTCGGGCACGAGCGCGAACAACTCCCGGGCGATGCCGGGCTCGCTGCAGGCGCCGCGCCCGGCGAGCACGCCGTCGATCGCCAGCTGCGCCGCGCGCTCGGCTGCCTCCCAGGACGCGAGCCAGGCACCGGCGTCGGCTCGCGGCGCGGCGTGGAGGCGTGCCGCGAGCGCTGCGCAGAGCTCGCCGGGATCCGCTGCGACGACCAGCGCCGCGATGCGGTCCGGGTCCCGGAAGCGGCCGACGGTGTCGACGAGGACGTGCACGGCACCGAGCCGCGCCGTCTCGGCGCACCACTGAGCGAGCACCTTCGACGCGTGCGGCGCGCCGAGGTGGACCACGACGTCGGGGACGAGCTCACGCTGCGCGGCGTTGGCGCGCAGAACGCCGTCGGCCGCTGCGACGACGCCGGGGTGGGCGCCACGCGGCCAGGCGCGCGGGTCGGCGAGCACGGGCCAACCGAGCGCGTGCCCCAGGGACAGCACGCCGTCGCGGCCTGCGGGCGAGGACCCTGCCGCACCCGCCCCCGCGACGACGACCCCGCGCGCGGCCCCGGCGAGCACCGCGTCGACCGCCTCGACCACGTCGACCCCCGCAGAACCCGCACGAACGGCTCGGTGCCAGGTCGGTCCCGCGCCCAAGCCGGCCTGGCCCGGCTCCGGCTCAGACCGCGGCGCCGGCGCAGGCCGTGGCGAGGGAAGCCCGGCCACCTCGCCCGAGAGGGGCTCGCGAAAAGCGAGGTTCGCGTGGACCGGACCGGGCCCTGCAGGCCCACTCGTCGCCTCGGCGACGAGCCGGCTCGCGAGCGACCGCCACGAGGAGCGCGTCGCCTCCTCCGCGACGCCAGGCTCGCAGGAGAACCGGACGGCACGGCCGAAGATGCCCTGCTGGTCGACCGTCTGCGGCGCGCCGACACCGTGGAGCTCGACCGGGCGGTCCGCCGTGCAGACGACGAGCGGGACGCCGGCGAGATCGGCCTCGAGCACCGCCGGGTGCAGCTCCGCGGCGGCGGTCCCCGACGTCGTGACGACGAGCGCGGGACGCCCGGAGCCGAGCGCGCAGCCGAGCGCGAAGAACGCGGCGGACCGCTCGTCGAGCCGGACGTGGACCCGGATCGCGTCACTCGCGAGCAGGGCCGTCGCGAGCGGAGCCGAGCGCGAGCCCGGACAGACGACCGCGTCCCGGACCCCGGCGCGGGCCCACTCGTCGACGAGCGTCGCCGCGAACTCTGCCTGCGTGCTCACCACGTGCCCCGGTCTCTCGCCGTGCAGCCGTCCGGTACCCTCGCGCCGTGGCACCCTCCGACGCGCGGCGACCCGCAACGGGCCAGCCGACCGGGCCGGTCGGCCGGGGCGCCACGGGAGCCCTCGCAGCGCACCGCGAGGGGGCGGGCCCGCGCGTCGTGCTCGTCCACGGGTTCACCCAGACAGCCGCCTCGTGGCGACGGGTCGTCGCCGCGCTCGGCGACCGCTACGAGGTGGTCACCGTCGACCTGCCCGGCCACGGCGCCTCGGCGGCCTGCGCGGTGACCAGCCTCTCCGACGCCGCGTCGCTCGTCGGCGATGCAGGAGGGCGCGCCTGTTACGTCGGTTACTCCCTCGGCGGGCGATGCTGCCTCACGCTCGCGCTCGAGCATCCCGAGCTCGTCGAGAGCCTCGTCCTCGTCGGCGCGACCGCAGGGATCCTCGACGAGCACGAGCGTGCCGCCCGGCGAGCGGCCGACGACGCCCTCGCCGACCGCCTGGACGCAGCAGACGGCCAACCGGCCGGTCTCGAGGAGTTCCTGCGCGACTGGCTCGCCGGACCGCTCTTCGCGCACCTCGACGCCGACCAGGCCGACGTCGCGTCCCGGCTCGCCAACACACCCCGCGGCCTCGCGGCGTCGCTGCGGACGATGGGGACGGGCACCCAGGTCCCGTCCTACGACCGGCTCGCCGGGCTCGAGATGCCGGTCACGCTCGTCACGGGCGCGAAGGACGAGCGCTTCGACGCGCTCGCCCGGCACATGGCCGCTGCGATCGGGCCGAACGCCCGCCACGAGGTCGTGCCCGACGTCGGTCACGCCGTGCCGTTCGAGGCGCCCGACGCGTTCGCGGCGCTGCTCGGGCGCTGCCTCGCGAGCGGGCCGTGACCGGTCGTGGCGAGCCCGGCGGGAAGCGGGCCTCTGGCGACGGGGCGCCTCACAGAGCGATCCCGACCGCGAGCAGCACGCCGAAGGCGATCTGGAGGGCCCCGGTCATGCCGAGCACCGCGACGAGGTCGCGGCCGGCCACGCCGCCGAGCACCTTGCGCACCGGCCGGACGGCCAAGACGGTGGCGAGAAGGGCGAGCAGCGACCCGGGTCGCCACGCGGCGACGGCGGTGCTGGCCACGAGCGCGAGGGCGACGCACCCTGCGTAGAGGTAGCGGGTCCGGGCATCGCCGAGCAGGACCGCGAGCGTCCGCTTCCCGGAACGCTCGTCGGTCGGGATGTCCCGGAGGTTGTTGACGACGAGCAGCGAGACGGCGAGCAGGCCCACCGGGACGGCAGCGACGAAGGCGAGGCCGGGCAGCCGGCCGCACGCGACGTAGACCGTGCCGGCGACGGCGACGACACCGAAGAAGGCGAAGACGAAGACCTCGCCGAGCCCTGCGTAGCCGTAAGGGCGCGGCCCTCCGGTGTAGAGCCACCCCGCCGCGATCGACGCCGCGCCGACGACGACGAGCCAGGGCGAGGTCGCGAGGGCGACGGCGAGGCCCGCCGCCGCCGCGACGGCGAAGGTCGCGATCGCGGCACGCTTCACGGTCGCCGGCTCCGCCAGGCCGCCGACCACGAGGCGCACCGGCCCGACGCGTGCCTCGTCGGTGCCGCGCACCCCGTCGGAGTAGTCGTTCGCGAAGTTCGTCCCGACCTGGATCGCGAGCGAGACGACGAGCGCAAGCGCGGCGCGCCACCAGACCACCTGCGCGGTCGCATGGGCGATCGCGACGCCGACGGCGACGGGGACGACGGCCGCCGGCAACGTGCGCGGCCGCGACGCGGCGACCCAGGCGCGCGCCCCCGGGCCGTGGCGGTCCGCGGCGCCGACTCCGAGCGTCACGGTCGCCGGGGAAAGCGCGAGAAGTCCGGCGCGCGTCGCTCGACGAACGCGTCGCGCCCTTCCTGGGCCTCCTCGCTCATGTAGAACAACATCGTCGCGTCCCCCGCGAGCTGCTGGATCCCGGCGAGGCCCTCGTCCGCGGCGTTGAAGCCCGCCTTCAGCATCCGCAGGGCGAGCGGGGAGAGCGCAAGCATCTCCCGGCACCACGCCACCGTCTCCGCCTCGAGCCGGTCGAGCGGCACGACGGCGTTGACGAGGCCCATCTCGTAGGCGCGCTGGGCGTCGTACTGGCGGCAGAGGAACCAGATCTCCTTCGCCCGCTTCGCCCCGATCGTCCGCGCGAGCAGGCCCGCGCCGTAGCCGGCGTCGAAGCTGCCGACCCGGGGGCCGGTCTGGCCAAAGCGCGCGTTGTCCGCGGCGATCGTGAGGTCGCAGACCAGATGGAGCACGTGACCGCCGCCGATCGCGTAGCCGGCGACCATCGCGACGACGGGCTTCGGCAGGCGACGGATCTGGACCTGCAGGTCCAAGACGTTGAGCCGGCCGATGCCCCGCCGGGCGACGTCGTCGTCGCCGAGGTAGCCGTCGTCGCCGCGGATGCGCTGGTCACCACCGGAGCAGAACGCGAGATCGCCCTGACCGGTGAGCACGACGACGCCGACCTCCGGGTCGTCGCGCGCCGCGGTGAAGGCCGCGGCGAGCTCGGCGAGGGTCTGGGGGCGGAACGCGTTGCGCACCTCGGGTCGGCAGATCGTGATCTTCGCGATCCCGTCGGCGGTCTCGTAGGAGATGTCCCGGTAGTCGCCGCTCGCGCGCCAGGCCGGTATCGCGGGGTTGGGGTCGGTCATCGCACAGCCACTCCGTTTCACTCCGTCGCCACGGCGGCACGGGCACCGGCGACCGTCACCGGTCGCGCTCGGCGCAGGCCACACACCGCCATCCCGGCGAGGCGCGTCCGGCCGGCCGAGCGGACCCGCCCGAGCATCGGGACGGCCGTCGTTAGGCTACCCGCCGTGTCGCGACTCGTCGCCCTCGACATGCCCGGGGGTCCCGGCTTCCTCGACCAGCTGCGCCGGACCCTCGACCGCGGCGACGCGGTCCTCCCGCTCGACCAGCGCCTACCGAGGGCCGCTCGCGCCCGGCTCGTCGCCGCCCTCGGCGCGTCCGTCGTCGTCAGCGATGGCAGTGGACGTGGGGGCGGTGGCGGTGGCAGGGCTGGTGGCGACGTCGCCGAGCACGCCGTCGGGACGGGTTGGCCGGTCGAGCCGGGCGACGCCGTCGTCGTCGCGACGTCGGGCACGACCGGCGAGCCGAAAGGCGTCGTGCTGACGCGCGACGCCGTCGCCGCGTCCGCCCGCGCGACGAGCGCGCGTCTCGACGTCGACCCGGCCGCCGACCGCTGGTGCTGCTGCCTGCCGCTCGCGCACGTCGGCGGGCTCTCGATCCTGCTCCGCTCCCTCGTCACCGGCACCGCCGTCGAGGTGCTCCCGACCTTCGACCGCGCGCACGTCCTCGCCGCCGCCACCGAGCGCGGCGCGACGCTCGTCTCCCTCGTCCCGACGACGCTCGCGCGCCTCGGTGCCGACGGTGCCCGTGTCTACCGCACCGTCGTCCTCGGCGGCTCCGCGCCACCGGAGAACCTCGCGCCGCACGTCGTCACGACCTACGGGATGACCGAGACCGGCAGCGGCGTCGTCTACGACGGCATCCCGCTCGACGGCGTCGAGGTCAGGGTCGACGACACCGGCGAGATCTTGCTGCGCGGACCGATGCTGCTGCGCGCGTACCGGGACGGCACCGACCCGCGACGCGACGGCTGGCTCCCGACCGGAGATGCCGGATCCGTCACGCCGGATGGGCGCCTCGCGGTGCACGGCCGGCTCGACGACCTCATCGTGTCCGGCGGCGAGAACGTCTGGCCGGAGCAGGTCGAGGCGGTCCTAGGCCGCCACGACAAGGTCGCCGAGGTCGGCGTCGCGGGACGCCCCGACCCCGACTGGGGAGAGCGCGTGACAGCCTACGTCGTGCCGGCCGGCGACGGCGGGGCCCCGCACCTCGACGAGCTGCGGGACCTCGCCGAGGACGCGATCGGGCCGTGGGCGGCGCCGCGCGAGCTCGTCGTGGTCGCCGCGCTGCCGCGCACCGCCATCGGCAAGCTACGGCGGCGCGAGCTCGCGTCCGTGCCGGCGCTCGCGCGCGTCGTGCGCTGACCCTCGGGCAGGGCGTGCCCGGTCATAATATCTGCTTATGTAAGCATCACCATTTGCCCACTTCCGGACCGTCTCTCGTCAACGGACACTGGGAACCTCGCGAACGAGGAGGTTGACAGTGGGCGACGACGTCGCAATCGAGATCGACGAGGTGGTTGCGCCGACGGCCGCGCCGACGGCCGACCCGATGGCCACAGCTGCCTCCCTCGGGTCCGCGGCGCTCGCCGGCGTGCGCACGCTCGTTCCCGGCGTCGTCGCGGCATCGGCCATCGCGGCGGTCGCGACGGCGATCGGCGGCGTCGCACCCGTCGTCGGGGCGCCTGTCGTGGCGATCGTCTGCGGCATCGCGATCTCCGCGATCCGGCGTCCGTCGTCCCGCCTGCGGCCCGGGATCGCCTTCACCTCGAAAAAGGTCCTCCAGGGGTCGATCGTCGCCCTCGGGTTCGGCCTCTCGCTCGGCCAGGTGCTCACGACCGGCGGGCGCTCGTTGCCCGTGCTGCTCGGCACCCTCGTCGCCGCCCTCGGCGTCGCCTTCGTCGCCGGCCGGGCTCTGCGCCTGCGTCCGGACCTCAACACCCTCATCGGAGTCGGCACGGCCATCTGCGGCGCGTCGGCCATCGCCGCGACCGACGCGGTGATCGACGCCGACGAGGCAGACGTGAGCTACGCGATCGCGACGATCTTCACCTTCAACGTCGTCGCCGTCCTGCTCTACCCGAGCCTCGGGCACGCGTTCGGCTTCTCGCAGCACACCTTCGGGCTCTGGGCGGGCACGGCGATCAACGACCTCTCCTCGGTCGTCGCCGCAGCCACGATCTACGGCCACACGGCCGCCTCCGTCGGCGTCGTCGTCAAGCTCACGCGGACGCTCGCGATCATCCCGATCAGCCTCGGCCTCGCTGCCCTGCACGCCCGCCGGAGGGCACCGTCGCCGGACGGAGCCGTCACGCGGCGCGTGGAGCTCCGGCGCATCCTGCCGCTGTTCATCGTGGCCTTCCTCGCGGCGGTGGTCTGGAACACCGTCGGGCTCGTGCCCGGAGGCTGGCACCACGGGCTGTCGGACCTCGCGACGTGGATGATCACCGCGGCTCTCGCGGCGATCGGCCTCTCGACCGACTTCTCGCACATCCGGCGGGCAGGACTGCGGCCGATCGCTCTCGGCGCCATCTTGTGGGCAACCGTGGGGCTGACGAGCCTCGGGCTCCAGGCTGTCACCGGAGCACACTAGGCCTCGACGCCTCGACGCCTCGACGCCTCGACGCCTCGAGCTCCGGCACGGCCGTGACCGGTGCGGGCCAGGGCTCGCGGATCAGACGTGGTCCGCGAGCCTGCCGCCCCGAGCGAGGCTCGCGCGGGCGGCGCTGCACAGGTGCTCGGCCAGAGCGAGCGCACCGTCGAGACCCGACAGCGCGGCGCGCTCCTCGACCTGCGTCCCGCACCGCCGTGCCAGGCAACAGCAGGTCGAAAGATGGTGCTCGAGACCGAAGATGGCGAGCACGAGCGCGTCGACCGCGACGTCGAGCCCGTCCGCCGCGCCGCCGTCCCCGAGCCTTCCGCCACGTACGTCGTCTGCAGTCATGCCCTCCCTACGGCGCCGTCGCCCGGACGCTCGATAGTCCGTTCGCGCGTTGTCGCGTGGTGCGTCGAGGTGGCGGGGAGCACGACGAGCGCCCTGGGGACCGGCCGCTAGGTTGAGGGCGTGGCAATGGCGAACCATCTCGCGCAAGAGACCAGCCCCTACCTGCGCCAGCACGCGCAGAACCCTGTCGACTGGTACCCGTGGGGCGACGAGGCCCTGGCGGAGGCGACGCGCCGTGACGTGCCGCTGTTCATCTCCATCGGCTACTCGGCCTGCCACTGGTGCCACGTCATGGCCCACGAGTCCTTCGCAGACGACGCCGTCGCTCAGGTCCTCAACGCGCAGTTCGTCTCGGTCAAGGTCGACCGCGAGGAGCGCCCGGACGTCGACGCGCTCTACATGGAAGCGGTCCAGGCCCTGAACGACGGCCACGGCGGATGGCCGCTCACGGTCTTCGCGACGCCCGACGGCAAGCCGTTCTTCGGCGGGACCTACTTCCCGCCGGTCGACCGCCCGGGTCGGCCGTCGTTCCGGGCGGTCGCCGACGCCGTCGCGACCGCCTGGGCCGAGCGCCGGGCCGAGCTCGTCGAGCAGGCCGACGAGCTGACCGACGCTGTCGCGTCCCGCCTCGGCCCGCCTGCGGCAGCCGCGGCGGTGCCGGCGAGCGCCGCAGCGCGGCTCGACTCCGCGGCGGACCGGGCGCTCGAGCTGTTCGACGCCGAGCACGGCGGTTTCGGCGCAGCGCCGAAGTTCCCCCAGCCGCTCGTGCTCGAGCTCCTCCTGCGCGCCCACCTCGCAGGCCGCCCCGCGGCGCTCGAGGCGGTGGTCACGTCGCTGCGATCGATGGCCGCGGGCGGCATCTACGACCACCTCGGTGGCGGCTTCGCCCGCTACGCGACCGACGCGCGCTGGCGCGTTCCGCACTTCGAGAAGATGCTCTACGACCAGGCCCTGCTCGCCCGCGTGTACCTGCACGCCTGGCAGCTCACGAACAGCCCGGAGCTCCGCCAGGTCCTCGACGAGACGCTCGACTACGTCCTGCGTGACCTGCGCCAGCCGTCAGGGGGGCTCTCCTCGGCCGAGGACGCCGACTCCGACGGCAGCGAGGGACGCTTCTACACCTGGACACCGGAGGAGATCGAGCAGGTCCTCGGGAAACGCGCGAGCGCCGTCTGCGCCTGGTTCGGGGTGACCCGTCACGGCGACCTCGAGGACGGTCGGTCCGTCCTGCACCGCGACCCTGCTGGCGCCGCGACCCGCCCGGGCGGGCTCGAGCGGGCTCGGCAAGAGCTGCTCGCCGCCCGCGCGCAGCGGGTCCGTCCCGGCCTCGACGACAAGGTCCTCACCGAGTGGAACGCGATGGCCTGCTCGGTCCTCGCCGAGGCCGGGGCAGCGACGGGCAACAGCCGCTGGACGGGTGCTGCCGTCGAGATCGCGGAGATGCTGCTCGACGAGCTCCGCCGACCGGACGGCCGGTGGATGCGGTCCTGGCAGTCGGGGCGCGCGCGCCACCTCGCGGTCGGGACCGACTACGCGTGGCTCGTCGAGTGCTTCACCCGCCTCGCCGAGGCGACAGGCCAGGCGCGCTTCGTCCGCCACGCCGTCGACGCGGCAGCGCAGCTCGTCGAGCTGTTCGGCGCGCCGGACGGCGGGTGGTACCTGACGGGCGCCGACGCGGATCCCCTCGTCGTGCGACCGCGGGACACCTTCGACGGATCGACGCCGTCCACCTGCTCGGTCGCCGCGTCGGCGCTCGCGCGCCTCGGCGCGCTGGTCGGCGACCCGGCCGTCACCGAGCGCGCGCAGGCGACCGTCGAGGCAAGCGCCGCGCTCCTCGAGCGCTCGCCGCTCGCCGTCCCCGGCCTCGTGCACGCCGCGCTCCTCCTCGACGGCGGACCGGTGGAGGTCGTGCTCGGCGCGGCGGCAGAGCCCGGCCTTGTCGAGGTCGTGCGCGGCGACCTGCTGCCCGAGGTCGTCCTTGCCTGGGGCGAGCCGACCGCGAACCCGATCTGGACCGGACGCGACGGCGCGGACGACCGCCGCGGCTACGTCTGCCATGCCGGGGTCTGTGCCGCGCCGGTCGTCGAGGCGGCTGCCCTGCGAGCCGCCATCCGCCGCGCACGCCTCGACAGCGCCGCGGCGGCCGGCCTCGACCTCGCGGCGGTCACGCGAGCCCTGGACGACCGCAGCACCGTGGACGGCGCCGGCGACCTGCGGCCCTTTGACCGCAACGAGGCTCGGTGACCGTGGCGCGGCGCGCACGGGTGCGCCCCGTACGGCGCGTCGAGCCGGGAGCGAGCGCGGACCGCTCCCCCGGCGCGCGGCTCAGCTGCGCCGTTCTGTCGGCGAGCCCCGAGGAGTGGGTCGGAGTCGACCTCGCGACGGGCGCGTTCGTGCGGACCCGGCACGGCGCCTTTTCCCGACGCGGCGCCGGCGAGATGCTCGGCCCCGCCGCCGACACCGGTCTCGACGAGGGCGCAGCGGGCCGGGCACCCTGGGCGCCGCTCGACGTCGCCGTCGTGTCGGTCGGGGAGGACCTCGACCCCCCGGACCCCGCGCGTCCGGAGGCCGTCGCGCTCGCGGCCGACATCGAGCCGGCCGGCCGGGTCGGCCGGCGTGCCGCGCGCCGCCTGCTGCGTCACCTCGCCGCCCCCGAGCAGCCGGGTGCCGCCGTGCTCGGGACGCGGGGACCCTCGATCGCCTATGTCGACCTCGACGCGCGCAGCCCGTCGGTCGTCCTGCTCGCGAGCGCGCCGCGCCACATCGAGTGCTACCTCCGTCCAGACGGCGCCCCAGCGTGCTCGTTCACCTGGTCGGGGACGACACAGGCACTGCCGCTGCTCGACAGCCGCCTGCGCAGCGCCGTGCGCGACCGGTCGCCGCGCCCGCTCGACGACGCGCACGTGGCCGCGGCCATCGGCGGCCGACCGGCGTTCCTGCTGGTCGGGCTCACCGCCGTGCGCGACGGTCACGTACCAAAGGCCGTGCTCGCCGTGCTCGCTCGCTGAGCGCGCCCCGCCGCGACTGCTAGCCGGCGGCGCTCAGGCGCGGTAGCGCGGCAGCTGCCAGGTCCTCCGCCATCGCCCAGCCGAACGCCACGAGGGCGTCACGCCGCTCCGGGTCGAGCTGGGAGAACAGCTCCACCACGTCGCCGGGGTCGCCGGCCGGCGCGGCGAAGTCGAACAGCCCGCACGGTCCGCCGTCGCCTCGCACGACGAACGCGCGGTCGTCGAGCTGGCCGTCGGACCTGAAGCGCTTCGCGAGGCGACGTCCCCAGGCGCGCTCCTCGCCGCTGGCCTTGTGACCGGGCCTCGGCACGATGTCGGACAGCCCGGCATAGGCGAGGAACGCCGAGGGGTGCGCGAGACGCGTGCCGACGAGCACGTCCTCGTCGGGGAAGGCGAGAAGAGCCCGGCGGTAGAGGTCGCCCATGACGCAGCGGAGCGACTCCGCAGCGTCGTCCCGGCGGGCGAAGGAGGCGACGCCGACCAGCAGGCTCGGCGTCCCCCCGATCCTCTCGAGGGAGCTGAAGGCGAAGCCGGTCAGCTCGCCGTCCGCGCGCGCATGGGTGACGAGCACCCACTCCTCACGCTCTTTCGAGAGCAGCCCGACCTCGAAGTCCGACGGTCCACCTGCGCACATGTCCGCCATCTCGGCGAGCTCAGAATCGCTGAGCGCCGTACAATCCTTCGTCCCGACGTCGATCACGTTGGCAATGACCCCTTGCGTGCTCGCCTGTCCCGCCGCTCGCGTCCTCGGCCTGGACGCGCGGCCGGTCCTCGCTGTCCGCCGAGAGGTGCCGACGGCTGCACGACACCTCGAACGGGCAGCTCGACCCTCCTCACGGAGCGGGACCTGCACCAGTCTACGGGACGGGCCGCCGCCCCCGCCAAGCGGGCTCGAGAACGGGCCGTGCCGCCGGCCCGGTCGGCGACGCGCCGCGCGCGGCCCTCCGTGTGCGCCTAGCCGACCGCGTGGGCTCCGAGCAGCTCCTTCAGCGCGCCGACGAAGCCGCTCCGGGGGTCGACGTTGAACTCCGACGGCAGGCGCAGGACCTTCGCGCCGAGCCGCAGGTGCACCGGAACGGGACCGGGATGCTCGACGACGAGCTCGCGCAGCCGCTGGACCGTCGACTCGGTCAGCGCCCCCGGCGGCACGCTCACCTCGATCGGCAGCGCCGTGTCGTCGGCCACGAGCTCGGGCCGGCGCACCTCGGAGCAGACGAGCTTGGCCTGGTCGTCACGCTGGTCGAGCCGGCCGCGGACGAGCACGATCGCGTCCTCCTCGAGCCGGCCCCCGTACTCGGCCATGACCTTCGGGAACACGAAGACCTCGACGGCGGCTTCCAGGTCCTCGAGCACGAACGTCGCCATGAGGTCGCCGCGCTTGGTGTAGCGCTTCGACAGCGCGGTGACGACGCCGCCGACGAGATGCATCCCCAGCTGGTCGCCGCCCGCTCCCGTGCCGACGTCGCCGCCCTGGGTCGCCTGGTCGAGCAGCTCGCGGATGCTCACCTCGGCGAGCCGGCGAAGCGCCGCCTCGACGCCGAGGAGCGGGTGGTCGCTGACGTACAGCCCGAGCATCTCCTTCTCGTAGGTCAGGCGCTCGGCCTTCGAGAACTCGACCTCGGGCACGAGGACGCGGGCCTCCTCGTAGGCGCCCACCCCGACCGCTGCCGGGCTCGGCTCGAGCAGCGAGAACAAGGTGGAGATCCCGAGCTCCTCCTCGCGCCGTCTCGTGAGGACGCGGTCGATGATCTCCTCGAAGACCAGGCACAGGCCCTTGCGCGGGTGCCCGACGGAGTCGAAGGCTCCCGCCTTGACGAGCGACTCGACCGTCCTCTTGTTCAGCACGGAGGGATCCACCCGGCAGCAGAAGTCGTGGAAGTCCTCGAAGGGGCCGTTGGCCTCCCGCTCGGCGACGATCTGCGCGACGAGCCCCTCGCCGACGTTGCGGATCGCGGAGAGCCCGAAGGGGATCGTGCCGATGCCGCTCTCGCCCGGCGCAGGCGGTCGCGCGGTGAAGTTCGACATCGAGACGTTCACGTCGGGGACGTGGACGGCTATGCCGAGGCTGCGGCACTCCGACAGGTAGACGGCGGTCTTGTCCTTGTCGTCCTTCACCGACGACAGCAGCGCGGCGAGGTACTCGACCGGGTGGTTCGCCTTCAACCACGCCGTCTGGTAGGCGACGAGCCCGTAGCCGTAGGAGTGCGACTTGTTGAACGCGTAGTCGGCGAAGGGCTCGATGATGTCGAACAGCGCCGTGCCGATCTTCTCGCCGAACCCCTGCTCGACGCAGCCCTTCACGAACTTCTCGCGCTCCGCCGCAATGAGGACGCGGTTCTTCTTTCCACACGCCTTGCGCAGATTATCGGCTTCTTCGAGGCTGTAGCCGGCAAAGCGCTGCGCGACGCGCATGACCGACTCCTGGTAGATCATGAGACCGTAGGTGTCGGCGAGGATCGGCTCGAGATCGGGGTGCAGGTAGGTGACCGGCTTCCGGCCGTTCTTGCGATCCGCGTAGTCCCGGTGCATGTTCGCCGCCATCGGACCGGGCCGGTAGAGGGCGACGAGGGCAGCGACGTCGTCGAAGGTCGTCGGGGCGAGCGAGCGCATCAGCGACCGCATCGGTCCGCCCTCGAGCTGGAACACCCCGATCGAGTCGCCGCTGCGGAGCATCTCGAACGTCCGCTCGTCGTCGAGCGGGACCGCGTCGATGTCGGGTCGGCTCCCCGTGCGCTCCTCGACGAGGTCGAGCGCCCTCTCGATCACCGACAGGTTCCTCAGGCCGAGGAAGTCCATCTTCAAAAGGCCGAGCTCCTCGACGCCGTGCATCTCGTACTGCGTGACGATCGGCGCGTCCGCCGGGTCGGCGCCGGGCTCGGGCTTGCGCTGGATCGGCAGGTACTGCGTGAGCGGCTCGTGCGTGATGACGACCGCCGCGGCGTGGATGCCGTCCTGGCGCCTCAGGTTCTCGAGGCCCCGAGCCACGTCGATGACCTTGCGGGCGTCGGGCTCCGCCTCATACATCTCGCGCAGGCTGGCCGCGGCCGCGTAGCCGTCCTCGAAGCCGTCCACCTTCTCGAGGCACGCGCTGAGCGGCGTGTCGCGTCCCATGATGAGCGGCGGCATGGCCTTCGCGACCTTGTCGCCGAGGCCGTACGGGTAGCCGAGGACCCGCGCGGCGTCGCGCACAGCGGCCCGCGCCTTGATCGTCGAGAACGTGACGATCTGCGCGACGCGGTCCCACCCGTAGCGCTCGGACGCGTACCGGATCATCTCGCCGCGGTAGCGCTCGTCGAAGTCCATGTCGATGTCCGGCATCTGCTTGCGGCCGGGGTTGAGGAAGCGCTCGAACAACAGGTCGTAGCGGATCGGGTCGAGGTCGACGATGCGCAGGCAGTACGCGACGCAGCAGCCGGCAGCCGAGCCTCGCCCGGGACCGACCCGGATGCCCGAGCGGCGGGCATGCGCGATGAGGTCCCACACGACGAGGAAGTACGCCGGGAAGCCCATCGCGTTGATGACCCCGAGCTCGTAGTCGATGCGCTCGGCGACCTCGGGCGGGAGCTGCTCGCCGTAGCGCTCGCGGGCACCGACCAAGGTGAGGTGGCGCAGGTACTGCTGCGCCGACTCCTCGTAGGTCGCCCGGCGGAACTCCTCGGGGACGGGGAACTCCGGCAGCGTCGGCTTGCCGAGCTCGATCTCGACGTTCGCGCGCTCGGCGATCCACAGGGTCGAGTCGCACGCCTCGGGCAGCTCGGCGAAGAGCTCGCGCATCTCCGCCGCCGTCTTCAGGTAGTGCTCCTCGCCGCCGAACTTGAAGCGCTTCGGGTCGTCGATCGTCGCACCCGTCTGGACGCAGAGCAGGGCGTCGTGCGCGACGGCGTCGGAGCGCCGGCAGTAGTGGCTGTCGTTCGTCGCGACGATCGGCGCCCCGATCGTGCGCGCGATCTCGAGCAGCTGCGGGTTCGTCCGGCGCTGCTCGGCAAGACCGTGGTCCTGGAGCTCGACGAAGAGGTTGTCCCGGCCGAAGATGTCCTGGAGCCGCGCGGCGAGGCGCTTGGCCTCGTCGGGCTGCTCCGCGAGCAGGGCCTGGAGGACGACGCCACCGAGGCATCCCGTCGTCGCGACGAGGCCCTCGTGGTGCGCCTCGAGCAGCTCCCAGTCGACGCGCGGCTTGTAGTAGTAGCCCTCGAGGTAGGCCGACGAGGAGAGCTGCATGAGGTTGCGGTAGCCCGCCGTCGTCTCGGCCAGCAGCGTCAGGTGGTAGTAGAGCTTCTCGCCGCGTTCGCCCTCGCCCCCGGTGTCGTCGAGGCGGCCGCGCCGCACGGGCCGGTCGAAGCGCGAGCTGCCGGCCATGTACGCCTCGGTGCCGATGATCGGGGTGACCCCCTGGGCTCGGCACTCCTTGTAGAAGTCGAGGACGCCGTACATGTTGCCGTGGTCGGTGATCGCCATCGCCGGCTGGCCGTCTTCGACCGCGAGGGCGACGGCGTCCTTGATCCTCGCCGCGCCGTCGAGCATCGAGTACTCGGTGTGCTGGTGCAGGTGGGCAAAGGACCTTGCCCGACGTCCCGCTCCGGGCCCAGCCATCAACGCGCCTCCACAGCTCGTCCACATGCGTTATCCACTGCTGTGGACGAACTACATCACTGTGATCCGCCCCCGGCGAGGATAGCGCGACGCCGACCGGCGACGACCCGGCCGGACCCGGGCAAGTCGAGCCGGGGCGGGTCGTCCGGGCTAGAGGTACGGACCAGGTCGACCCGGAGCGTCCGCGCCGCCGCCCGCGGGCAGGCTGCGCCGCCGCATCTCTTCGAGCTGGGCGCGTGCCGCCATCTGCTGGGCGAACAGCGTCGCCTGGATGCCGTGGAAGAGCCCTTCGAGCCAGCCGACGAGCTGGGCCTGGGCGAGGCGGATCTCCGCGTCGCTCGGCTCGTCCGAGGAGAACGGCAGCGCGAGCCGGTCGAGCTCGTCGACGAGGTCCGGGGAGAGCCCGTCGGCGAGCTCGCGGACCGAGCTCTCGTAGATCTCCTTCATCCGCTGCCGGCTCGGCCCGTCGAGGGGCGCCTGGCGCACCTCTTCGAGCAGCTGCTTGATCATCGAGCCGACGCGCATGACCTTCGCCGGCTGCTCGACCGACTCCGTCCCGCGCTCGGCCTCGTCCGAGGACTGCTGGCCTCCGGCTCGCGCGTCCTCGTCACCACCGGGGACGAGGAGGAACTGGGCGCTGTCGTCTGTGCGGTCGGTCATCGACGCGATCCTAGGGTCGCGGCGCGCGGCCGGTGCGCCGCCCAGGCGGCCGAGCGCCGCCGCTCAGGCTCGGGTGACCCGCCGCAGGTCGGCGAGGGACAGCTCGGCCGTGACCTCGCCCCCGCACTGGTCGCAGTGCGCCGTGTGGCGCCAGGACCGGAGCAGGCGCGTCCCGGACGCGTCGAGGAAGACGACGAAGGCATCCGACTCCGGGTGCAGCACGAGGCGGTCGTAGGCCCGCCACTCGGTGGCGACCGACGACGAGCCGAGAGGACCTTTCAGGACGCGGCAGAAACGCTTGTTGTCCGGATCGAACATCCACGTCGAGTGGCAGGACTCGAGCACGACGAACTCCGGGGCGTCGACCGCCGCGTCGAGCAGGTGCGGGGCGGTCCGGACGCCACCGGCGACACGGTCGCCGACAGGCGAGCGGCCCTCCGACGCCGCCATACCGGTCTCGGTCGAGGTGATCTCTCGTAGTTCCACGACCGAGATCATGCCCGACCGCGACGACGACGCCGCCGCGGCCCGGTTGCAGTCGCGTGAAGATCCTCGACCGCCGGCTAGCCGTCACGAGGACGGCGCTGCGGACCGGCCCACCTCGAACGCGCCTGCTCCGAGCAGGGACTCGAGCACCCGACCAGCGGCTGCCTCGACGGCGAGGGACTCGAGGCGGGCGCCCTCGCGGGCGAGGTGGTCGGCGAGGTCGACGAGGTCGGCGACGAGGTCGAGCGCCTCGCCGCGGGGAATGGCGACAGCTGCCGCGCCCAGCGTTGACCGGCGGCTACGGCCCGTGCCGGCAGCTCCGGCGGCGCGCCAACCCAGCGGGGGCACGAGACCGGCGGTCGGGGCGAGGCGGGCAGCGATCGCCCGTGCCACGCGGTCCGGGAGGCCCGTGCCGTCCGGGCGGCCTCGGTGGTCTCGGTGACCCGCTCGGGCTGGGCGACTGCCCGGAGCCGCTCGGCCGCGCGCCGCGCGCCACCTGACGTGCGCCCGACGCGACGCGACGGCGTCGAGGACCTCGACGACGGCCATGACGTCCTCGCCGCGCAGCAGGGCGCTCTCGGCGAACAGCCGTGCCGGTCCCGCGGATCTCGCCTCGGGGGCCGCCGAGAGCGGGCCTGCCGGGACCGGCGAGCCGGACGTGCCGGGCGTGTACGGCACTCCCGGTGTGTACGGCGCCCTCGGTGCGTGCGGTGGTGTCGGTGTCGACGGGGTCATCGGCGAAGGATCGCCCGGACCCCTACCGCCGCGCGTCCCGGTCCGCGCGTCCCGGTCCGCGCGTCGTGGCGGTCGACAGCCCGCCCGGTGGCCGAGACCGGTCAGACGAGGGGCCAGGGGTAGGGGCGGCCGTCGAGGTCCGGCTCGGGGAACGTCCTCGACTCGAGGAGCTCCGCGGCGCGCCGTACGAGCCCGTCGAGCTCGTCGCGCGCGAGGAGCGGCTCGAGGCGGTCGGGCACGTGGCGCGCGACTGCGGCGCAGGCGTCGAGGACGGCCGCGGGGAGCTCCTCGCCGGCGAAGTCCCACATGACCGTCCTCAGCTTCGGATCCGGGTGGAAGCACAGCCCGTTGTCGATGCCCCAGACGTGCCCCTCGCTGTCGACGAGCACGTGCCCGCCCTTGCGGTCGGCGTTGTTGGCGAGCAGGTCGAACCCTGCGACGAGCCGCAGCGCCGACGCGTGGGCGGAATCCTCGAGAAGGGTGAAGTAGTGCTGGGAGAAGTCCGCGTCGACGAACCTCTGGAGCGACCCGACCCCGTACGGCGCCTCGGCCCGCAGCACCGTCTCCGGGACCACGCCCAAGCCGCACGCGACGGAGAGCTCGTAGGCGGCGACCTCCCGGCGGTAGAGCCCGTCGGGGAAGTCCCACAGAGGTTGCTCGCCGGCGGCCGGCTTGTAGATGGCCCTCGTCGTGCAGCCGGCAAGCTCGACCGTGACGAGCAAGGTCGCGTTCGAGCTCCACGGCATCCGGCCCTCGACCGTGATGTCCCCGGCCTCGAGCACGTCGAGCCAGTTGCGGGATCGACGGCTGTCGGCCGGGCCGCCCGTCACGTCAGCGGCGCGTGGTGTCCGTTCGTCCTCGGGCACGCGTGACCTCGCGGATCGAGCGGGTACCCGCACAGCGGACACGGTGGGCGGCCGGCGTCGACGAGGCGCGCGCCCTGGATCGCGAGCGCCGCCGCCTGCTCACGGGTCAGCGCGAGGCGTGCGTCGTCCCCGGGGGGGTCGTCCTCCCCGACGAGCTCCTCGGCGAGCAGGACCACCCTGTCGGCGTCGGCGTCGTAGGAGACGGCGAGCGCGCCGACGACGAAGGACGGCTCGTCGAGCTCGTCGAGCGCGAGGTCGCTCTCGTCGAGCTCGCCCGGGCGGGCGAGATCCTGCAGCAGCCGTCCGAGGAGCGTCGACAACGCACCGACCTGCTGCTTCTCGACCTTCATCGTCACGACCGACGACCCCTCGCGCGCCTGGAGGAGGAAGACGCGAGAACCGACGGGCCCGATCGTGCCGACGGTCACCGCGTCCGGGGCGTCGAACTCGTAGGACACGCTCATGCCTGCCTGCCCCGCTCGCCCGGCGCGCTCGCCGCGATGCCGAGAGCGGACAGCTCGCCGGTCGAGTTGACCGCGAGCACCGCCGGCCCACCCGGGGCGTAGCTCACGACGCTCACCGAGCACGGCGAGACGACCGTCCGCTGGACGAGGTCGAGCGGCACGCCCATCGCGTCGCCGACCGCGATCTTGATTGGATCGGCATGCGACACGGCGACCACGGTCTGGCCCCGGTGGCGCTCGACGAGCCGCTCGACCGCCGCCGCCATCCGCCCCTGCAGCTCGACGAACGACTCGCCCCCGGGAAAGCGGAAGCCGGACGGGTGGTGGATGACCGCGTCCCACTCGGGCAGCTTGCGCAGCGCCGCCAGCTCGGCTCCGGTCCACTCCCCGAAGTCGCACTCGAGCAGCCCACGCTCGACCGTGACGGCGACGGCGAGGTGGCGCGCGATGGCCTTGGCCGTCTCGCGGGCGCGCTCGAGCGGCGAGCAGTAGAGGGCGGCGACCGGTCCGATGCCGGCGAGCCGGGCTCCGGCGCGGTCGGCCTCGGCGAGGCCGCTCTCCGCGAGATGCAGGCCCTTGGCCCGACCGGGAAGGATCTTGCCTGTGGTCGGCGTCGTGCCGTGCCGCACGAAGCACACGACGGTCGGTCGCGCGCCTGCCGGGGTGCGAGTGGCCATGGCGCCCAACGTAGCGTGGCCCGGACCGGCCGGCCGCGGCCCGGTGGTGGCCCGGTGGCGGCTCAGCCCGTCCCGACGGGGATCATCCGCCGCGTCGTGCCCGGTCCGCGCTTTCTGCTCACGTTCGAGAGCTTCTCGAGAAGCGGGAGGACGCCAGGATCGTCGCCCACCGGCCGCGTCTCGATCGCCCCGTCCGCGGCCATCGCCGCGAGCAGGTCCGCGCCCTTCTCGGTCCGGACCAGGGTGAGCGTCCAGTCCCCGAACGCACCGATCCCGCCCGCCGAGACGTCCGCGTGCTCGGCGGCGAAGTCCGGGCACTTAAGGCAGCCCTCGCGGGTCCAGTCCCGCGCGTGCTTCAGCGGGACCTCGTGGTAGCTGCCGTCGCGCATCCAGACCTGGAACACGCCCTTGATGTTCATCTTCGAGATCTCGGCCCGCGCGAGGCCGTAGCGGGCCTCGAACAGCTCGGGGAAGATGGCGTCGTCGAAGGTCTTCGAGCAGAGCAGCCCGATCGTGAGCTGGAACCGGCGCGCGACCTTGCCGGCCTTGCGCGCCGCCATCGCGCCCGGCGCCGAGGCCTGGCAGCCCATGCCGACGAGCCCGAGGCGCTCGGCACCCGCGGCGAGGGCCTCGGAGTACGCGAGGGTGTTCGCCGAGTAGGTGTACCGGGAGCCCGCCGCCGCGAGGACCTCGGACCTCGTCCGGGCGACTCCGGGGATCGCCTTCCACGTCGTGCCGTCGCCCTCGAGGTAGGAGACGAGCGCGGCGTCGATCACGTCGTGCTCGAGGGCGTAGACGAGCAGCGCCGAGACGAGCCCGCCGTCCTGGCCCGCCGCGAGCAGCTCCGGGTCCGTCGCGCGCGCGAGCACGACTTCCCGGCTGATGCCCGCCACCTCGTCCTCCGCGCGCACCCGCCCGAACAGGTGCTGGTCGATCTCCGGCTCCCAGGCGCGAAAGCGCGGGCACGCCCGCGTGCACAGCGTGCAGCCGCGCTGGCCGTGCGTGCAGTCGTCGGCTCCCCCGTCCTGCGCGACGTGGAACGGCCGGTACACGCCGTCGGCGTCGTCGTAGCCGAGGACGTCGTAGGGGCACGTCACGACGCAGGCGGCGCACCCCGTGCACGCTCCGGTCGTCACGACCTCCGCGAACAGCTCCCGCCACTGGGGCTTCTCCGGCGGCACGGCCTCAGCCCTTCACGATCTCGAGCACCTTTGCCGCATGGCCGTCCGCCCGCACGTTGTACCAGGCGCGCTCGACGCGGCCGTCGGGACCGACGAGGAACGTCGAGCGGATGACGCCGACGGACGTGCGGCCGTAGAGCGTCTTCTCGCCCCAGGCGCCGTAGCGCCCCATCACCGCGTGGTCGCCATCGGTCAGCAGGCGCACACCGAGGCCGTAGCGCTCGCGGAACGCCCGGTGCGACTCGTCCCCGTCCGGCGAGATCCCGAGGACCTCGACGCCCGATCGCGAGAACTCGGCCAGCCGGTCGTTGAACTGGCACGCCTCTTTCGTGCAACCCGGCGTGTCGTCTGCCGGGTAGAAATAGAGGACGACCCGGCTCCCGGCGACGTCGGCGAGCGACACCGCCACGCCGTCCTGGTCGGGCAAGGTGAAGGCGGGAGCATCGTCTCCGGCTGCGAGCTTGGCCATCGGCACCCCTCCAGACTGCGGCGCGCAACGCGCCACGCGGACGGAGGATACACACGCCGACCAGCCCTCCCCCCAAGGTGGCACACTTGACCTGATGAGCGCGCTCCCGTCCTTTGCCGACCTCGGCGTCGACCCGCGGCTCGTCGCCTGCCTGCAGGCGGCCGGCATCGAGACGCCCTTCGCCGTCCAGGCGCTCACGATCCCCGACGCGCTCGCCGGCCGGGACGTGTGCGGCAAGGCCAAGACCGGGTCCGGCAAGACGCTCGCGTTCGGGCTGCCGATGCTCATGCGTACACCACGCGCCGCCGCGAGCCGACCGCTGTCGCTCGTCATCGTGCCGACCCGCGAGCTCGCCGTCCAGGTCACCGAGGTCCTCGAGCCTCTCGGCGCCTCGATCGACCGGAGGGTCGGTGCCGTCTACGGCGGGGCGGACCTCGACAAGCAGGTCCGCACGATCGAGCGCGGGCTCGACGTCGTCGTCGCGACGCCCGGGCGCCTCATCGACGTCGTCGACCGCAGGGCGATCGACCTCTCGCACGTCACCACGCTCGTCGTCGACGAGGCGGACCGGATGGCGGACATGGGCTTCATGCCGCAGGTCGAGTGGCTGCTCCGGCACATGACCGCGGACCGCCAGACCCTGCTGTTCTCCGCGACCCTCGACTCGGCCGTCGACCAGCTCGTCAGGCGCTACCTGCGCGACCCGGTCTTCCAGGAGATCCAGTCGAGCAACGTGACGGTGGACCGGATGGACCACCTGTTCTTGAAGGTCCACCAGCTCGACAAGGCAAAGGTCGCGTCGTCGATCGCGCTCGGCGCGGAGAAGTCGCTCTTTTTCGTCCGCACGAAACGCGGCGTCGACCGCCTCGTCGCCGAGATGCGCGAGAACGGCGTGCGCGCCGCAGCGATCCACGGCGACCTGCGGCAGGGCCTGCGCGAGCGGGGGCTCGGCGACTTCGCGACCGGCAAGCTCGGGACCCTCGTCGCGACGGACGTCGCGGCACGCGGCCTCGACATCGACGGCGTCGACGTCGTCGTCCACTACGACCCGCCGGAGGACCACAAGGCCTACCTCCACCGCTCGGGGCGGACCGCGCGGGCGGGCGAGAGCGGGATCGTCGTGACGCTCGTGCTCTGGGACCAGCAGCTCGCCCTCGAGCGGCTGCAGCGGCGCCTCGGGCTCGGCCTCGGCACCTTCGAGGTCTTCTCGAACGACCCGCGCCTCAAGGACCTCGCCGGCTGGGTACGCGCCGGCAGCCAGGACGCAGGCGCGGCGCGTTGAGCAGCACGGGCGGCGAGGCCGGCACGAGAACCGGCGTGCTCTACCTGCGCCAGTTCCTCGCCGGCCGGGACTTCGCGCTCGACGACGACCTGGCCGTGCAGATGCGCAACTACGCCTACGCGATCGGCGACCGCGCAGCCGGGGTGGCGGTGCTCGTCGACCCCGCCTACGCCCCGGGCGAGCTCGTCGAGCTGCTCGCAGCCGACGACATGCGCGTCACCGGCGCGGTGCTCACGCACTACCACGCAGACCACGCCGGCGGCACGATGGCGGGCCAGGACCTCGCGGGGATCGCCGAGCTGCTCGGCGTCGTCGACGTCCCCGTCCACGTCCAGTCGTCCGAGCAGCCCTGGGTGGAGCGCACGAGCGGTGTCGGCCGGGACCACCTCGTCGCGCACGACCCCGGCGACGAGGTCGTGGTCGGTGCCGTGCGCGTCGAGCTCGTGCACACCCCTGGCCACACCCCCGGGAGCCAGTGCCTCCTCGTCGACGGCACCCTGCTCACCGGCGACACGCTCTTCTTGCACGGATGCGGTCGGACAGACCTGCCCGGCGGCGACGCGGCGGCGCTCTACGAGAGCCTCGTCCACCGCCTCGCGGCCCTGCCGCCGTCGACGGTCGTGATGGCGGGTCACGCCTACGACCCGAGCCCGAGCGCGCCGCTCGGCACGCTCGTGGCGACCAACCCCGTGCTCTTCCCGCAAAGCCGCGAGCAGTGGGCGGCGCGCTTCGCCGGCTGACCACCGACGGGCCACGCTTGCGCCCGGCCCGCGCCCGGTTTGGGCCACCGACTCGGGCGAAGCTCAGCGGGTCGACGGGCCTCGGCCGCCGAGGGCTGCTCCGAGGCGTTCGAGCATCTCCTCGAGGACGGGCCTCGGCGTCGCGAAGTTGAGCCGGGCGAAGCCACGCCCTTCGACCCCGAAGTCCGGTCCCGGCGAGAGGGCGACGCGCGCGTTGGCCCGAAGCCACGCGGTCGGGTCGTCGCCGAGACCGTACGCGCCGAGGTCGAGCCAGGCGAGGTAGGTCGCCTCCGGCGGGCGGTAGGTGGCCGGGACGTAACGCTCGGCGAAGGCCGACACGAGCTCGCGGTTGGCCGCGAGGTGCGCGCGGACGGCCTCGAGCCACGTGCCGGCCTGCTCCCAGGCTGCGAGCGCCGCGACCATCCCGACCACCGAGACGCTCCCGCGTGCGTGCGCGGGGAACCGCTCGAAACGCTCGCGCAGTGCCTCGCTGCCGAAGGCCGCGACGGCGCACCGCAAGCCGGCGACGTTGAACGCCTTGCTCGCCGAGGAGAGAGTCACCGTGCGAGCGGCCACCTCCGGGCCGAGCGACGCGAACGCCACGTGCGTCGCCCCGGCAAGCGTCAGGTCCGCGTGGATCTCGTCGCTCACGACGACGAGGCCCGCGTCGAGGGCGACGGCCGCGATGGCCTCGAGCTCGTCACGGGTGAAGCTGCGACCGGTCGGGTTGTGGGGGTTGCAGAGAAGCAGCATCGCGCAGCCACCCGCGCGGACGAGGGATCCCAGGCTGTCGAGGTCGACCTCGTAGCGATCGTCGCCGCGCACGAGCGGGCAGCGCACCGCCCTCCGGCCGGTCTCGGCGACGGCGCTCGCGAACGGCGGGTACGCGGGCGTGAGGAACACGACACCGTCGCCGGGCTCGGTGAACGCGAGAAGACCGAGATAGATCGCCTGGACCACGTCCGAGACCAGGACGACCTCGTCCGCCTCGACGGCCATGCCGTAGCGCGCCCGCGCCCGCGCCGCGAAGGCGTCGCGGACCGCACGGTCGAGGGCGGGGTCGGGGTAGCCGAGGTCGTCGGCGCCGAGGAGGTCGGCGACGGCACCCCGCACCTCGTCCGCGATCGGGTAGTCCATGTCGGCGACCCAGGCGGCGATCGCCGTCGCGCCGTAGCGCCGCCACTTCGTCCCGCGTCGGACCTCGAGGTCGGTCCGTGCGTAGCGGTCGAGGTCGACCTGCCCGCTCACCTCGTCACCACGTCACGCCGGCATGGGCCACCGCTCCCCGTCCTGGCATCTGTCCCCGTCCCGACGCCTGTCCCCGTCTCCGTCCTCGTCCACGACCGGCAGCTTCCCAGACCGCGACCCAGCGGCGTGCGGGCCCGCAGCCGACCCGCGCTCGGGGTACAGGGCGTCGACGTCGACGGCGCGCACCGCGCACGTGACCGAGACCGCAGCGCGACGGGAGAGCTCACTTGAACAAGAAGTTGTGGACATTGCCGCTGACAACCGGCCAGAGCTCGACTCCGAGGACCACGCCGCCCGCGATCGACACGGCGAGCAGGCCGAGCCGCGTCCAGCGCGCGGGTGGCCGGGTGACGTGGCGCCCGCGCGCGAAGTGGAAGTCGGGTCGGAGCAGGCCCGGCACGCGCCAGACGTAGGCGAGCACGTGGACCGCGAGGATGACGAACCACAGGACGAAGCCGTAGCGGTGGACGACGTAGATCCACCCGGCAGGCCGGTGGACCGCCACGAGGGCGATGCCGGACGCGAAGAGCATGACGGTCGTGAGGACGAGCAGGGGCGCCAGGACCCGGAGCAGCATCACCGGCGGGCCCTTCGCGACGTAGTCCGGATGGCCGGTGTAGTAGCGGAGGAAACGCCAGGTAGTGCTCGCGATCTTGACGACGACGGGCGGGATCAGGACGAGGCCGATCACGACGTGGAGTGTCAAGAAGTGGTGGATCGTCGGGATCGTGACGCCCTCTGCCGCGAGCAGCACGAAGAGCACCGCCGCCGCTCCTGCCGTGAGGCGCTCGTTGATCGCGACGCCCCGGCTCTCGACCTCGGCGCTGGCCGGTGCGGCGAGCCGCCTGATGAGCGCGACGAGGTCGTCACCGGGCACGGCGGTCGCTGCCGCCGAGGCGGCCGACATCGCCGCCGGGGTGGCGGCCGACGAGTCGCCCGGTGCGACGGTCGCCCCCGGAGCGGGCACCCCCCGGGTGCCGACCTGGAGCTGGTAGGTGCGCCAGCGATGGAGGAAGAGCAGGAACAGCGCGACGACGGCGAGCGCGCCGACGACGTAGCCGGCGTCGCTAAAGGCGTGGACAATCTGGCGCCAGCGGGTGCCGATGCCGTAGCCGATCCCCGCCATCGCCCCGTCCCAGATCAGACTGCCGATCGCCGTGAGGACGCCGAACGGCAGCGCAGGCACCTCCGCGACCCCCGCAGGCAGGGCGGCGAAGTTGCGGATGAGCGGGACGAGTCGGCCGCCGAGCACGCCCCACTTCTCATGGCGGGCGTACCACGCTTCCGCGCGGTCGAGGTCGTGGTGCGTGAGCAGGACGTACTTGCCGTAGCGGTCGACGATCGCCCGCCCGGCGCTGCGACCGATCCACCAGGCGACGAACGCCCCGACCAGCTCTCCCGTCGCGCCGACGGCGATGGCGCCGGGCAGGCTCATCTTGCCCGTCGCCGCGAGCACGCCGGCAAAGCCGAGGGTGAGCTCCGACGACGTCGGGATGCAGCAGGACTGGGCCACGCTCAAGAGGAAGATCGCGAGGTAGCCGCCCGAGGAGACGAACGCGGTCGAGCTGAGAAGCGCGAGCATTGCCGATGTTCTAGTGCATGCCGTCGGGAATGCGCGCTCTCGCGCCCCGCGCCGGCGTCGAGCAGCGGCCACTGCGGGGCCACCTGGCTCCTGGCTTGCGCAACACCGCGCGCGGGCTTGACTGCGGGCGCGCGACGGCCCGGGCCCCCTGGGCGGCTCCGGTAGCATGGGCCAGGCGGCGCCGAACTGTGCGGCACGGCCCGGGTCCAGGTTCGTCCCCGGGTTCGTCCCAGCCACCCGCTCCCGTAGCTCAGAGGATAGAGCAGTGGTTTCCTAAACCATGTGCGCAGGTTCGAGTCCTGCCGGGGGCGCCGACCCTGACGGTGGTCGAACCTTTCCGATGTCGGAAGGGTTCGGCTCCGTCAGGCCATCTCCATCGAGCGGGACCCGGAAGTACGGGCGCACCGACGTACGGCTTTCGACTTCGATCCGGGCGACCAGTGCTTGGAGGAGTCCCTTCTGGGTTTCGGGGTCGCCGTGTTCGATGGTGTCGATGACGTGGTGACGTAGCTCGTCGAGGTGGACTTGGGTGACGGTGGGCTCCCGCTCGGCTTCGAGCACCGAGACCAGCTCGGCCTGGCGGGCTTGGAGGGTGGCGATCTTTCCTCCGAGGGTCTGGACGCGTTGTCCGCAGGTGGTCTCAGACAGGGTGCCGGCTTCGAAGGCGAGGAAGTATCGCTCGATGGCTTCTTCGGCCTTGGCCAGCTCGGCCTCGACGACGCCCAGCTCGTCTTGGTCCTGGCGGCGTTTTGCCCCCGAACGAGCGAGGCCGGCGGCGAGGGCGGCGTCGAGGAGGTCGTGGCGGGAGATGGTGCGCAGCAACGAGCCGCGGACTTCGCTTTCGAGCTGGTCGGCGGGGAGCCGTTCGGATGGACAGGTGGTGGTGCCGTAGCGGTGCCGAGAGAAGCAGGTGTAGTAGCGGTAGCGGTACTTGTTGCCGTGGGCGGCGGTGCCGATGTAGCGCTTGCCGCAGTGGGTGCAGGTGATGAGCCCGGCGAGCAGGTAGTCGCTGGCGTTGGAGGCCCGATGCGAGTAGTCCTCGCCTCGAAGGGCGAGGATC
>DAHWHN010000067.1 GCA_027335685.1 Acidimicrobiaceae bacterium | reverse complement strand
ACGGCTGCGGCGCCGGCGATGCCGGGGAACGAGGGCCCGCCGAGGACCCGCGCGACCGCGAGGTGCTCGGCCGCCGCGCTCGCGAGGACGCCGAGACCGAGGACCGTCCCGACGCTCTGCCAGGGCACGACGCGCAACGGGACCGAGCGCGTCAGCACGACGAGCACGACGTCTGCCGCAGCGGCCACCTCGTAGGGCTGGCCACCGATGCTCGGCACCGCCACGAAGCCGACGACGACCGCTGCGACGAGGGCACCGCCGACCGCGAGGACCTGCGCCCGGGACCGGTCCGCGGCACGCGCCACGCGGCGCCCGTCGCGCCGGACGGCCAGCTGCCCAGCTGGTCGGGCAGCTGGCACCGTGGCCGCCCGGGAGGGCCCCGGGTCGGCCACGAGGGCCTCGATGCGTCCGATCCCCTTGCGGTAACAGAGCCAACCGACGCCCGTCGCGGCAGCCGTCGGCAGCCCGAGGTGGACGAGAAAGCCTGTCGTCGACAGGTGGTCGCGCGCCACCGCGATGAGGTTCGTGAGGTTCGACACCGGCAGTGCCGACGACGCGAGGCACGACAGCAATGCCGGCTGGACGGCCACGGCAAGTCGCGACTCCCCCCGCCTGTCGGCGACGCGGACGTACAGCGGCGAGAGCAGGACGACCGCGACGTCGAGGTTCAACAGCGCGGTCGTCGCAGCCGCGAGCAGCCACAGGGCCCCGAGATAGCGTCGACCGCCCCCGAGGAGGCTCGCCAGCTCGTCGAACAGCCCGTAGTGGTCGAGCATGACCGCCATCGGCACGGCGAGCACGATGAACGCGAGGGGGGCGAGCAGCGGCCGGACCGCGTCGCCGGCAGATGCGGCGGGGACCGCGCCGATCGCGAGCGCGAGCGCTGCGCACGCAGTGGGCGCGAGCCAGCCCAGCGACCGGAGCTGCGGCGCGAGCAGACCGGCGACGGCCACGGCGAGGAGCACGATCGGCCCGATCACCTGCACCCCGGTCTCCTCCACCCTCGCGCCGCGCGCGTGCCCGACCCCTGCGCCACGAGCCGAGCATGCCGGACGGCGCGACGAGCACACATCCTTGCCTGCCCGAGAGTCGCGGTCAGTCAAGAATTCGCTGGCCCGTCACCCCCCGTTCACCGCGAGCACGCGGAACCGTCACCAGCTGAGACCACGATCGTGTCGTGAACCAGCCGGACGAGCGGACCCCGCCACGATGCCCCTGCAGACCGTGACGGCCCCCAGTCCCGCCCCGTCCACACCGGACCGGTCGTCCTGGCCGCGCGTCCTCGTCGTCGAGGACGACGAGTCCCATGTCCTCGCGCTCACGGTCGGCCTCGAGCGCGAGGGGTTCGCGGTGACCGCCCTGCGCGACGGAACGGACGCCGTCGAGACCGCGGAGCGTCTCCGGCCGGACGTCATCCTGCTCGACGTCATGCTCCCGGGCGTCTCGGGCATCGAGATCTGCCGGGAGCTGCGCGCGCGGGGCCACACGACACCGGTGGTGTTCGTCAGCGCGCGTAGCGACGAGCTCGACGTCGTCGTCGGTATCGAGGTCGGCGCCGACGACTACGTCCCGAAGCCCTACCGCATGCGTGAGCTCGTCGCCCGGATCGGCGCGCTCCTGCGACGCAGGCGCAGCCCGGAGCCGCCGGCGCCCGAGGCGCAGGTGCCACCGGACCACGAGACGCTCCGTGTCGGCGAGGTGAGCCTCGACCCGGGACGTCACGAGCTCGTCATCCGCGGCGAGGTCGTCGACCTGCCGCTCCGCGAGTTCCAGCTCCTCCGGGAGCTGCTCGCGCACGCCGGCCGGGTCGTCACGCGCGAGACCCTCCTCGAGCACGTCTGGGGGATCGACTACGACGGCGACCCCCGGATCGTGGCGACGCTGATCGGCAGGCTGCGCGCCCGCATCGAGGAGGACCCGGACGAGCCGCGGCACATCGTGACGATCCGCGGCGTCGGCTACCGCTACAACGACAGGGCCTGAGGCACCGAGCCCGCGCCGGTCCCGACGCGGCGCGCGTCCACCGCGCGGGACACAGCGCACCTCCCGTGGCCGCGCAACCAGGCGGGTCGCCGCCGACCTCCGGCTCTACACTCGGCCCGTCATGGACAGCGCGCCGCCCGCGAGCGAGACCGACCCTGCTCGACCGGACGAGCTGCCCCCCGAGGAGCTGCGGGCCGAGCTGCTCCGGCTCGTGCGCGATCGGGGACTGACGCGACGCGCCGAGCCGTTCGCCCTCTCCTCGGGCGGCTCGAGCCACGACTACGTCGACCTGCGACGAGCTGTCTCCCGCGGTGACGACCTCCGCCTCGCGGCGCAGGCGGTGGTCGCCGCGCTCGGGAGGGAGGGCGCCCGCTTCGACGCGATCGGGGGCATGACGATGGGCGCCGACCCCGTCGCCCATGCCGTCGCGATGCTGACCTCGACCGCGTGGTTCTCGGTCCGCAAGGCGGAGAAGGCCCACGGCAGCCGGAGGAGGATCGAGGGCGCGCAGCTCACCAGCGCGAGCCGAGTCGTGCTGTTCGAGGACACCGTGACGACCGGCCGGTCGCTCGTCGAGGCGCTCGACGTCGTCCAGGAGTCCGGCGCCCAGGTCCTGCTCGCCTGCACCTTGCTCGACCGCGGCGACGTCGCGGCTCCGCTCGTCGCGACACGCGCGACCCGCTACCTCGCCCTGCTCCGCTACGACGACATCGGGATCGACCCCGTCACCCCGACCGGTCCGCCGCCGGGCGCGGCACCGCCGGGCGCGAGCGGGGACCCGACCGACGGGACCCGGGCGCCGACCGGCTAGGTGGACGCGCTCGACGTCGTCCTGCTCGCCGTCGTCGCCCTCTCGACGGTCCACGGGCTGCGCATCGGAGCCGCCGCCCAGCTCGCCTCGCTCGTCGGCTTCTGCGCCGGGCTGGCAGTCGGGGCCGGGCTCGTCACCCTCGTCGTCCCGCACGTGGCCGGCCAGCTCGCGAAGACCTTCGCGGCCCTCGTGCTGCTGCTCGTGCCCGCCGGCACGGGCGGCAGCCTCGGTCGGCGCCTCGGCGCCGCGGCCTGGAGCCGGCTCCGGAGAGCCCGGCTCGGCGCCCTCGACGCCGTGCTCGGTGGCGCCGTCGCCGCGGCCGGCACCCTCGTGCTGTGCTGGTTGCTCGCCTCGGTCCTCGTCAACAGCGCCTTCCAGGTCGTCGTCGGCCAGATCGAGCGCTCGGTCGTGCTCCGCAGCGTCGCCGGCGCGCTGCCGCCGGTGCCGAACGTCTTCGCGAGCGTCGAGCGCCACCTCGCCGCCGACGGGTTCCCCCAGGTGCTCGCGAACGTCGTGCCCGAGCCCGTCGGACCGGTCGCGCTCGCCCCTCCCGCCGCAGTCCGCGACGCGGTCGCCGCAGCCGGCGCGTCGACCGTCAAGGTCGTCGCGATCGGCTGCGGGGACGAGCAGGAGGGATCCGGCTTCGTCGCCTCGGCCGGGCCCGGTCACGACCTCGTCGTCACGAATGCCCACGTCGTCGCCGGCACCGGCTCGATCTCGGTCGAGGCTCCCGACGGGACGACCGCGCGCGCGACACCCGTGCTGTTCGATCCGCGCTTCGACCTCGCCGTCCTGCGGAGCGCGCCGCTGGGCGAGCCCGCCCTGCGGGTCGACCACAGCCTCGTCGAGCGCGGGACGACAGCCGTCGTCCTCGGCTACCCGGGAGGCGGGCCCTTCGCCGACCGCCCGGCCGGCGTGCTCGCGCGGTTCGCGGCCGAAGGCAGGGACATCTACGGCAACGCGCTGACCGTGCGCACCGTGTACGAGCTGCGTGCCGTGGTCCGACCGGGAAACTCCGGCGGGCCGCTCGTCACGCCCTCGGGCGAGGTCCTCGGCGTCGTGTTCTCCCGGTCCACCTCGGATCCCGACATCGGCTACGCCCTCGCGTCGCCGGGCGTCGCGAGCAGGATCGCCGAGGCGGCGCACCGCAGCGCCCCGGTCGGCACCGAGGGCTGCGTGAGCTGACGCTCCCTCGGCCACCAGAGCGGCAATGATGGCACGATGGCACAAAAAGTCGAAGACTACGCGGTGATCGGCGACACCCATACGGCGGCGATCGTCGGGCGCGACGGCTCGATCGACTGGCTCTGCCTGCCGCGCTTTGACTCCGCATCGTGCTTCGCCCGGCTCGTCGGGGACGAGCGCAACGGCTACTGGCGGATCGCCCCGGCGGCGAGCCCGAAGCCTGGCCGCGGCGAGGCGCTGCCTGCGACGTCGCGTCGCTACGTCGACGGCACCCTCGTGCTCGAGACGGAGTTCCAGCTCGAGTCCGGCACGGTGCGCGTCACCGACTGCATGCCGGTACGCGAGCGCCTCCCCGAGATCGTCCGCGTCGTCGAGTGCACGTCGGGACGGGTCGAGATGCGCATGGACCTGTGCGTGCGCTTCGGCTACGGCTCGGTCGTGCCCTGGGCTCGACGCCTCGACGGGCTGCTCACGACTGTCGCGGGACCGGACGCGCTCGCCTTGTGGACCCCCGTCCACACCCACGGCGAGGACATGACGACGGTCGCGGAGTTCTCCGTGTCCGCCGGCCAGCGCGTGCCGTTCGTCTTGTCGTGGTACCCCTCGCACGAGCAGCCCGCACGGCCGGTCGACGGCCACTACGGCGTTCAGGAGACGATCGAGTGGTGGCAGGCGTGGTCGAGCCAGGCCGACGTCGCGGACAGCCCGTACAAGGACGCGATCGTGCGCTCCGCGATCACGCTGAAGGCGCTCACCTACGCGCCGACGGGCGGGATCGTCGCGGCGGTCACGACGTCATTGCCCGAGGCCCTCGGCGGCTCGAGGAACTGGGACTACCGCTACTGCTGGCTGCGCGACGCGACCCTCACGCTTGCCGCGCTCATGGCCGCCGGCTACCACGCCGAGGCCGTCGCCTGGCGCGACTGGCTCCTGCGCGCGGTCGCAGGAGATCCCTCGAAGCTCCAGATCATGTACGGCCCGGCAGGCGAGCGCGACCTCGCCGAGAGGGAGGTCCCGTGGCTCGCGGGCTACGAGTCCTCGGCTCCCGTGCGTGTCGGCAACGCGGCCGCTGGGCAGTACCAGCTCGACGTCTACGGCGAGGTGATCTCCGCTCTGCACGAGTCCCGCCGGGGCGGCATCGACCCCGCCGGCCCGACCTGGGACCTCGAGCGCGCGCTGCTCGAGTTCGTCGAGGACGGCTGGCGCCAGCCCGACGACGGGATCTGGGAGGTGCGCGGGCCCCGCCGGCACTTCACCCACTCGAAGGTCATGGCGTGGGTCGCGCTCGACCGCGCCGTGAAAGAGATCGAGGAGTTTGGCTTCGACGGCCCGGTCGAGCGCTGGCGGTCCGCACGCGACGCGATCCACGCGGAGGTCCTCGAGAAGGGCTTCGACGCCGAGCGCAACACCTTCACGCAGTACTACGGCTCGAAGGAGCTCGACGCCAGCGTGCTCATGGTCCCGATGGTCGGTTTCCTCCCGCCGGACGACCCGCGAGTCGCCGGGACGGTCGACGCGATCTCCCGCGAGCTCACCCACGACGGCTTCGTCCTCCGCTACGACGCGGCGAACGCGGCGGAGGTGGACGGCCTGCAGGGACGGGAGGGCGCCTTCCTCGCCTGCTCGTTCTGGCTCGCCGACAACTTCGAGCTGATCGGGCGGCACGACGACGCCGTCGCGCTCTTCGACAGGCTCCTCGGGCTGCGCAACGACCTCGGGCTGCTCTCGGAGGAATACGACCCGGTGGCCAGACGGCTCGTCGGCAACTTCCCCCAGGCCTTCTCGCACATCTCGCTCATCAACACCGCGGTCAACCTCGGTGGCGACGACACGGCCTCGGGACCGCACGGCCAGCGGGCTCGACTCGCCGGGCGCAAGCTCGCGCCGCCGTGGCGCCGGCCGGCACCGGCGCACTCGCGCCACGTCGCGGTTCGCCGGAGGCACCCGACGCCCTAGCGTCGTCCCGGCACGGTCTCGTGCGCCGGCTCGCCCGCGCGGTGCACGCCGGCTCCGATGTTCGCCGGGCGCTCTCGCCGGGCATACCGGTGTCGGAGCGACGGAGCAGGCAGCAGGCAGCAGGCAGCAGGCAGCACCGACAAACAGGGAGGACCGCTGTGCAGGCAGTGACCGTCGTACCGAAGCAGGCTTCCTCGGCCGAGGTGACCGACGTGCCCGACCCGGTGCCGTCGGAGGGGACGGTGCTCGTCGAGACCCTCGCCGTCGGCGTCTGCGGGACGGACATGGAGATCGTGCGCGGCGACTACGGCTGGCTGCCACCCGGCCGTGACCGCCTCGTGCTCGGCCACGAGTCCCTCGGCCGGGTCGTCGAGGCGCCGACGGGCACCGGCCTCGCAGCCGGCGACCTCGTCGTCGGCATCGTCCGCCGGCCGGATCCCGTCCCGTGCTACAGCTGCGCCGTCGGCGAGTGGGACGCCTGCCGCAACGGCCGGTACACCGAGCACGGGATCAAGGAGCTCGACGGCTTCATGCGCGAGCGCTGGCGCGCGCAGCCCGACGCGATGGTCAAGGTCGACCCCGAGCTCGGGCTGCTCGGGGTGCTGCTCGAACCGACGACGGTGGTCGCGAAGGCCTGGGACGAGATCGAGCGAGTGGGCAACCGCGAGACCTGGAAGCCGAGGACCGTCGTCGTCGCAGGCGCCGGGCCGATCGGCCTGCTCGCCGCGCTCCTCGGCCTCGAGCGCGGCTACGAGATCCACGTCGTCGACCAGATGGCAGACGGCGTGAAGCCCGACCTCGTCCGCGCCCTCGGTGCCGAGTACCACGCCGGCCACGTCGGCGACGCCGTCGACTCCCCCGACGTCGTCGTCGAGTGCACGGGAGTACCGCAGCTCGTCGTCGACTCCGTCGCCGCGGTCGGCGTCGGCGGCGTCGTCTGCCTCACGGGCGTCTCGCCCGAGGGCGTCGACGTGACCCTCGACGCCGGGTCGCTCGCACGCAGGATGGTCCTGCAGAACACCTGCGTCGTCGGGTCCGTGAACGCGAACCGGCGCCACTACGAAGCAGGGGCGCAGGCCCTGGCCAGAGCCGACCACGACTGGCTCGCACGCCTCGTCACACGACGGATCCCGCTCGAGCACTTCGCCGACGCGCTGACCCACGGTCCCGACGACGTCAAGGTCGTCGTCGAGATCGGGTCGTAGCGACGACCATGGTCCCCGTCGCGGACGGCGTCACGGAGATCGACACCCTGCTCGGCGGCTGGGAGCACGCCACGGCGGGCTTCCTCGTCTCGGGTCCGGCACCTGTGCTCGTCGAGACCGGGAGCCAGAGCTCGGTTCCCGTGCTGCTCGACGCCCTCGCGAGGCTCGGGATCGGCGCAGGCGACCTCGCAGGGATCGCGGTGACCCACGTGCACCTCGACCACGCGGGCGGCGTCGGCGACGTCGCGCGTGCCTTCCCGGGAGCGGTCGTCTACGTCCACGAGCTCGGCGCCCGCCACCTCGCGGACCCCTCGAGGCTCGTCGCGTCGGCAGGTCGCGTCTACGGCACGCTCCTCGACGACCTCTACGGCAGGCTCGCGCCGACCGACGCGGAGCGGATCCGGGTGCTCGCCGACGGCGAGCCGATCGCGCTCGGCGGCGGGCGGACCCTGACGGCGATCGACTCCCCGGGCCATGCCAAGCACCACCTCGCCTACCACGACTCGACCTCGGGCCTGCTGTTCGCCGGCGACGCGGCAGGGGTCAAGCTCCCCGACGGCGGACCCCTCCGGCCGGCCACGCCGCCACCGGACTTCGACCTCGACCTCGCCTGCGGGTCCCTCGCCCGCTTCGCCGCCCGCCGACCCGCCGCGATCGCGCTCGCGCACTACGGGATCGTGCCCGGCGAGCCCGACGAGCTCCTCGCGCAGGCCGACGCCGCGCTGCACGCGTGGGCCGACGAAGCCACTCGCGCCGACCGTGAGGGTCGCGACATCGCCGAGGCTCTCGCCGAGCGCTTCGCAGCGGACACGGCCTCGACCGACCCGGCGGTGCGGTCCAAGCTCGAGACGCTCAACGGATTCCACTCGAACGCCGCCGGCTTTCGTCGCTGGCTCGAGACACGCGCGAGCCGTGCACCGGGCTCCTCAGGCGTCGCGTCGCACCACGAGCACCCCGCCGACGACGAGCGCCGCGAGCGCGTAGCCGCAGAGCAGGAAGAAGCCCGCCCAGGGTGAGAACGAGTTCGCCTGGGGCTGGACCGACAGCAGCACGACCCCGATGTTTGCCGGGAGGAACTTGCCGATGCTGTTGCCGATCGAGGACGGCAGCGCCGTCACGATGATCGGCAGGACGAGCAGGACGCCGACGAACGCGCTGATCGCTCCTGCGGTGTGGCGCACGATCGTCGCGATCCCGAGGGCGAGGAGGCCGAGGACGAGGAGGTAGAGACCGCCCCCCACGACCGCTCGCAACGTCCCGGGGTCTCCGAGCGCGGCGTGCGGCACGGGCCCGGTCAGCAGGGACTGCCCGAGGAAGAAGGCGACGAACGCGACGACCTCGCCGACCACGAGCGCGACGACCCCGAAGACGACCGCCTTCGCGACGACCACGAGCGGGCGACGTGGCGTCGCGGCGAAGGTCGCGCGGATCGTCCCGGTCCCGTACTCGGCCGAGACGACGAGCACGCCGAGGATGCCGATCGCGAGCTGCGCGAACAGCAGGCCGGTCAAGCTCGTGCGGGTCGGGTCGAACGTCAGGCGGCTGACGAGCGACATCCTCGACCACCGAGCCGCCGTGGTCGCCGTCGCGATCGCTCCGAGCCCGATGCCGAGGACCACGGTCACCGCGAGCGTCCAGATCGTCGAGCGGACGGAACGGACCTTGGTCCACTCCGACGCGAGGAGCCCGGGAAGGCCGTAGCGGCCCGGAGGGAGCGGGGAACCGACGTCGACCCTGGCGGAGCGGTCGGCCGGGCTACCGCCACCCGCGCGCGCCGCCGTGCCGGCCGCGCTCGTCATCGCCGTGCCTCGGTGGCCGCCGCGGCCGGGGCCCGCCCGTCGCCGTGGTACTCGACGCTGTCCTCGGTCAGGTCCATGAACGCCTCCTCGAGCGATGCGGACTGGGGCGCGAGCTCGTGGAGCACGACCGGGACCCGGGCGGCCGCCTCGCCGATCGCGACCTCGTCGAGGCCCTGCACCGTGAGCGATCCGTCGTCTTCGAGGACGGTCGACGCACCCTCGCGGTCGAGCACCGCGCGCAGCTCGGCAATCTGGGGAGACCGGACCCGGACGTAGCGGCGGGTGCTCCGTCCGGTCAGCTCGCCGATCGCGCTCGACGCGATGAGACGGCCCTTGCCGATCACGACGACGTAGTCCGCGGTCAGGGCCATCTCGCTCATCAGGTGGCTCGAGACGAGCACGGTCCTGCCGTCGGCCGCGAGCGAGCGCAGCAGGTTCCGGATCCAGCGGATGCCGTCCGGGTCGAGGCCGTTGACCGGCTCGTCGAAGAGAAGCACGCCCGGGTCGCCGAGCAGCGCCGCGGCGATGCCGAGCCGCTGCCCCATGCCGAGCGAGAACTTGCCCGCCCGCTGGCGGGCGACGGCGGTGAGGCCGACCATCTCGAGGACCTCGTCGACGCGCGACGCGGCGATCCGGTTCGTCTGGGCGAGCATCCACAGGTGCGCCCGGGCGCTGCGCCCTGGGTGGATCGCCTTGGCCTCGAGCAGGGCGCCCACCTCGCGCAAGGGCCAGGGGAGCTCGTGATAGGCGCGCCCGTTGACCGTCACGGTGCCCTCGTCCGGCGCGTCGAGGCCCATGATCATGCGCATCGTGGTGGACTTGCCCGAGCCGTTGGGCCCGAGGAAGCCCGTCACGACACCGGGCCGGACGTCGAAGCTCAGCTTGTCGACGGCGACCTTCGTGCCGTAGCGCTTGGTGAGGCCGCGCGCCTCGATCATCGTGCCCTCCCGCTCGACCCGGGCTCGCCGGCCTGGCTTATCGTCGCATCTTCGCGCGCCCGGCGGTACGCGACAGCGCCGCTCTGGATCTGCGACAGGCCATGGCTGCGGTGGTCCGGGCCCCGTCGATCTCCCGACGGGTCACCCGCCGCACCGCCGCGAGCGGCCGGACGAACCGACCGCGCGTGCACGAGCCGTCACGATCTCCGGCCGGGAGGCCAGCAAGTGCCTCCGGCCGGGTGGATCGTCACGTCGGGGCCCTCGATCCGACAAGGACCCGTCGGCGGAGGGAGTGGGATTTGAACCCACGGTACGCAGGACGTACAGCGGTTTTCGAGACCGCCCGATTCGGCCGCTCTCGCATCCCTCCGCCCGCGAGACTAGCGGCTCGTCCGGCGGGTGGCGAAAAACGCCTCGAGCAGGCTCGCCGCCGGTCCGGCGAGGACGCCGGCAAGCAGCTCGGGCTCGTGGTTGAGCCGAGGGTCCGCGAGCAGGTTGTAGAGCGAGCCGCACGCACCCGCCTTGGGATCCGCCGCGGCGAACACGACGCGCTCGACGCGGGCGGCGAGCACCGCTCCCGCGCACATCGGGCAGGGCTCGACGGTCGTGTACAGCGTGCAGCCGCCGAGCCTCCAGCCGCCGACCACTCGGGCTGCATCCCGCAGGGCGAGCACCTCGGCATGGGCCGTCGGGTCGCCGGTGCGCTCCCGCTCGTTGTGCCGACGCGCGACGACGACCCCGCTTCGCACGACCACGGCTCCGATCGGCACGTCCGCGTGCTCCCCGGCGAGCGCCGCTTCGGCGAGCGCGATCTCCATCGCCTCCTCGTCGCTCCGGACGCCCTGGCCGAGCCCGTCGTCGACCGCTCGGACCGCGCCCTCGCCCTCGTGGCTCACGCCCTCGTCCTGGTGCACTGGCACACGCTCCTCGTCCGGGCGAGTTGGTCACGGAACCCCAGCAGGCCGTGGCCGCCGTTGCGCTCGCCAGGTCGAGGTGCGCCTGGCCAGGTCCTCCTCGGTCGGCCCGCGCCGCTCACCGACCTCGACGACCTGCACGGCACGGCCGCCGGCGCGCTCGCAGGCATCGTGTCGGTCCGCCGCGGCCCCAGTCGGCCGACTCCGTCGCTGGTTCACCGGCGTGCTCGTCGCGCCGGCCGACGAGGGCTCCTCGGAGGCCCGAGTATGGCGTTGCCCCCCTCGCGTGTCAACCGAGCTGCGAAGGCGCGCAGCTCGCGGAGCGTGCGGCTCGCCCTGCTCGTGCCTGCCCCGTCGTCCTCGCCCAAGTCGCCACGAAGCTGCGCGACCCGGGAGCCCGGGTGAGCCACCGCTCGGCGTCGCCGCGGCCACGATCTCCGGCCGGACGTCCGTAGGCGCCTCCCGAGGCGCGGTTCGTCACGTCGAGGTCCGCGGCTTCCCCCAGACCCCGTGGCGGGGTGGTCACGAAACCGCGTCGACCCTGTTGGCAGGCCTGCGAGACGCCCGGAGGCGTGCGGACCGCACACGATCTCGGCGCCGGCGCGCGCACGCTCGCCGGCCACGAACGGTGAGGCCAGCCCGGAGCCAGCCAGGCTGCCGACCATGTGCCCGGAGGTCGCCCTCCCGCCGCGTGGTCACGGGTGACAGCGCTGCGCGTCGAGCCAGGAGCGCGAGTAGCGTCGCTCGGCTCGCCCCTTGGCGCGACTGGGCGCGGGGATCGCGCGCGGACGTTCGGCCTGTCGACGATCGACAACCACGGGGCGCTGGGCCGGTCAGGGGCCGAGCAGCCCGACAGGGATGACGGCGATGCCACCGGGACGGCAGTAGGCGTGGGTGCCGGGGGTGAGCACGGCACCTCCGAGGAAGTCGTCACCGAGCTGGTCGCGCAACCAGACCAGATGCCGGACGTCGCGGTCGTCGACGTGCCCGCTGAGCTTCACCTCCAGGCCGAGCACACGGTGGTCGCCGCGCTCCACGATGAGATCGACCTCGCGTTCACCTCGCCAGGCGCGAAAGTGCAGCACGCGCGCCTCGGCAGCCTGTGCGCAGACACGCACCACCAGGGTCGCCAGCGACTCGAGCAGCGAGCCCAGGAGGGTTGCGTCCCGCGCCACGACCTGCTTGACCTCGCCGCGCCGCAATGCGCCGGCGTCCACCCCGAGCAGCCGGGCGGCGAGGGCGGGATCGGCCAGGTGGTGCTTGGGCGCGGAGGAGAGCCGGCTCAGGTGGTTGAAGGTCGGAGCCCATGCGTCGAGTGGCTCCAGCACGAACAGCCGTTCCAGGGCGTCACGGTACGGGCCGGTCGTCGTCTTGGCCGGCTTGTCGCCGTCGCCGGAGGTCGCTGCGTCGCGGATCGCCTCGTAGGAGGCGGTCGTCGACGTCGCGGCGGCGTACGCACGGAACCAACGACGGAGCGTCTCGGGACGGCGCGGCGCCGCTCCGGCATCGGGCAGGTCCACACCGACGATGCGCTGCAGGTAGCCGTCGAGCGCCGCCCGGACCGCGCGGTCGGAGCCGCCGCGAAGGCCGGGGAAGCCGCCGCTCACGGTCTCGGCCGTGTCGTCCCGCAGCTCCAGCCCGCAGCGGCCGGCCACCAGGTCGGGGACGACCCCGTGGTCGAGGAGCCGGGCCAGTGACACGGTGGGCGTGCAGACGCCGCGTTCGGCCAGCGTCGATGGGCGCATCCACCAGACGACGATCCGCCCGGCCCCCGAGTGTGTCGGAGCCGTCTTCGGTGCGGCCGACCCGGTGAGCAGAAACCGGCCGCCGGTCGGGTCGTCATCGACCGCCCGCCGGACCAGGTCCCACGCGACTGGCAGCCGCTGCCACTCGTCGATCAGGATGGGATAGGGACCCTCCCCGAGCCGGGGCGGGTCGGCGGCGAGCGAGTCGTGCGCGACGCGCTCGGCGGCTCGAGGTGGCGCGCGGCGGCGCTCGGCGGCTCGATGCAGGTGCATCGCCTTCGGGTGACCCTGCGGAGCACCTCGGGCGGAACCTCGCACAGGCTGGACGACCGGGCTCATGGTCGTCATCGCCCGGGCGGCCACGAACCTGCGCTGCCTACGGGCCTGGGCGGCACGGACCCGGGACCGCAGCGACCCGATCACCCATCTCGACCCCGAGGACGACGGCTTCGAGGAGATCGACCAGGCCACCGCCCCTCCGGCGAGGACCGGGCCGTCATGTCGAGGTCCCCGGTTTCGTCAGGACCCCGTGGCGGGGTCCTGACGAAACCCCGACGCCCCTGCACCGGGGCGATGGCGCGGGGTCCTGTTCGGTGGCCTGCACACGAAATCGACTGCAGCGTGCACACGGGCACGGGGTCGAGGGCGGTGTGACAGCCCCGCGGCACGATGAGTGCCGTGCCTGCCACCGACCTCACGCTCCCGGACGACTACCCGGAGCTGTTCGAGCAGCTAAAGCAGCGCGTCCGCACGGCCCAGGCGAAGGTCGTCCGCGAGGCCAACACCGAGCTGCTCCGTCTGTGCTGGACGATCGGCCGGGCCCTCGCGGATCGCCGGAAGCGGGAGGGCTGGGGGACAAAGGTGGTCGAGCGACTCGCCGCGGATCTCCAACGGGCGTTTCCGGATCAGCGCGGCCTGTCCCGGAGCAACCTCTTCTCCATGCGCCAGTTCGCGGAGACCTGGCCCGCAGAAGCAATCGTCCAACAGGCTGTTGGACGATTGCCGTGGGGGCATGTCACTGTGCTCCTGAGCACGCTCGACGACCAGGCGACGAGGGATTGGTACGCGGCTGCTGCAGTGGAGAACGGCTGGTCGAGGTCGGTGCTGCTCAACCAGATCAAGAACGCCACCCACCGCCGGGTTGGTGCCGCGCCCTCCAACTTCGCCGACCGTCTCGAGCCGGATGACTCCGAGCTCGGCCGGGGGTTCGCGTTCGTGGGCCGCCAGGTGCGCTTCGAGGTCGACGGTGACGACTTCTCCATCGACCTGCTCTTCTTTCACGTCGAGCAGCTGCGCTACGTCGTCGTCGAGCTGAAGATCGGCAAGTTCGAGCCGGGCTTCGCGGGCCAGCTCAACTTCTACGTCAGCTGGGTGGACGACCAGCTCCGGCGGTCCCAACACGCAGCGACCGTCGGCCTGCTTCTCTGCGCGGATCGCAACGAGCGGGTCGTGCGCTACGCGCTCGGCGGGTCGGCCTCGTGAAGACCGGGCTCATGGTCATCATCGCCCAGGCAGCGGCGAACCTGCGCTGTCTGCGGGCCTGGGCGGCGCGCACCGGGGATCGCACCGACCTCCTTACCCACCTCGACCCCGAGGACTTCGGCTTCGAGGAGATCGACCCGGCCGCCGCCCCTGCGGCGAGCACGGGGCCGCCAGTAGCCGCCTGACCTGAGTGCTCGACGCACCGCATCGCGCCAGCCCGCCCGCCGGCGGGCTTCCCGTGTTGGTGCCGTGCGTCCGGATCCGCACGCAGAGCCGGCGCGATCCCCGGCTGCGCATTGCGCGGCGCCCGGACGAGTCGCCATCACGGGCTGCGGCGACCCCGATCTCCGGTCGGAAGGCCTGTAGGGGCCTCCGACCCGGAGATTCGTCACTTCGAGGTCCCGAGTTTCGTAAGGATCCCCCGGCGGGGTGGTTACGAAACTGGAGAAGCCCAGATAGATGGCCTGGGCGTCGGATGGGAGCGGAGTCCTTGCACGCGTTTCGGGTGTCGCCGTGCACGTTCTTCGACCGGGCTGGCTGAGCTTGCCGGGGATGCGGGGAACGTCGCGGGGTTTACTCGAGCATGAGGGCTACTAGTGGGGCGGGAATGGCCCAGCTGGGGTGGTCGAGGTCGAGCAGGCTCTTGGTGGCGAGGATCCCCCGATGAAACTTGTTCTCGATGACCTTTGCTTCGCTTCGCCACCCGTCGTCGACCCATTTTCCCTCGATCGGCACCGATTCGAGGGTGGTGCCGCCGGAGGGCACCGTCACGGGCACGAGGTCGATCTCGTTGCCCGAACCGGTGCGGGTGTAGCCGATGGTGTCGCCGGCCACCCAGCGTCCCTCGTCGAGAAGGTCGATCCTGCGGGCGAGGGCCACAGCGAGGGTCTGTTCGGTGAGAGCTGTCATCTGTGGTGGACGCAGACCGGCTCGCAGCCGGCTGGGCATCCACGCAAGGACCGGGTCGACCAGGTACAGCTTGGGCTGGGAGCCAGCGACCGGGCGTCCGCTGTCGTCATGGTGGCGGCACCACAACGCACCGAATCCCGAAACGAGACGGTTGAGGCGCCCTGCGGTGACAGCCCTGGTCCAGCCGAGCGTCTCGGCGGTGTGGGCCACGTTCAGCGGGCTGGTGGCCCGCCCGGCGAGCTGTTCGAGGAACAGTGGCAGCGACTCCGGCGGACCCTCGAGGTTCACGTCCCCGCGGAGCCACGCGGCCAGGTCGCGGATGTAGTCGATGCTGATCGCTCCGTGTCGGGAGTGCTCTGCCACAGCACGGGGAAACCCACCGCAGTCGAGATAGTCCTGCCAGGCCA
>DAHWHN010000065.1 GCA_027335685.1 Acidimicrobiaceae bacterium | reverse complement strand
GCGCGGCCGGCGCGGCCGGCGCGGCAGGCCGGGCGGCGGGCCGTGGGGGCCGAGAGGGCCGAGGGCAGCGCGTCGCAGCGCGCGACCTTGCCGGAGGACCTCCGCCGGGCGCTGGCCGAGCTGGCACCGTCGGAGGCGGCCGACGTCTGGCTCGGCGCCTACGAGGCGCACTTCCGGGACAGCCTCCTCGGCGCCCTCGCTGCCCCGGGAGATCTCCGTGCGCACGGCGCGCCGGCGAGGCGGCCATCGGCTCAAGCCGTCTTCTGCATCGACACGCGCTCGGAAGGGCTCCGCCGCCACCTCGAGGCGCGCGGCGGGTACGAGACGTTCGGCTTCGCGGGCTTCTTCGGCGTGCCGATGCGCTTTCGGCCCTGGGGGGCCGCCGACTCGGTCGACCTCTGCCCCGTGCTCGTCCGGCCGGTCGCAGAGGTGGACGAGCATCCGGCCCGTCCCGAGGACGCGTCGGGGCCGCGCGCTCTCGAGGGGGCCCAGGGGCTCGCCGGCGCGCTCGACGCGTTCGCCGCGGCGAAAAAGGGCGCGTCTGCGGCATTCGTCCTCGCCGAAGCCGGGGGGTTCGTCGCGGGGCCGCTCGCCCTGGCCAAGACGCTGGCACCGAGCAGGTACGCGCACCTGCGCGCGCGTCTCGGCGGGCTCCTCGTGCGGCGTCCGACGACGATCGTCGGCCCGGGGGCGTCGGTGCGGGCGATGACGGACGACGAGCAGGCGCTGTTCGCCGAGACGATGCTCGCCACCATGGGCCTGACGCGCGGCTTCGCACCGCTCGTGCTGTTGTGCGGGCACGGGAGCACGACCGAGAACAACCCGTACGCGTCGGCCCTCGACTGCGGCGCCTGTGGCGGCAACCGTGGCGCGTCGAGCGCGCGCGTCGCCGCGTCGATCCTCAACCGCCCGCAGATCCGCTCCCTGCTCGCGACGCGCGGCATCGCGATCCCGCAGGACACGATCTTCCTCGCCGGTGAGCACGAGACCGTGACCGACGCAGTCCGGCTTCTCGACCTCGACGCCGTGCCGGACGCTCGGCGAGCCGCCGTCGCCCAGCTCCAAGAGGACCTCGACCTTGCAGGAGAGTCGATCGGTCGCGAGCGCTCCCGCCGGCTTCCCGGTGCGCGCCCCGCCACGTCCGCCAGGCTGGCGAGGTCGGCCGACTGGGCGGAGATCCGTCCGGAGTGGGGTCTCGCGCGCAACGCGGCGTTCGTGGTCGGGCCGCGTGCGCTCACCGCCGGCGTCGACCTCGACGGCCGCTGCTTCTTGCACTCCTACGACCCGGCCGGCGACGCGGACGGGATCGCCCTCGAGACGATCCTCACCGGACCGATGATCGTCGCGCACTGGATCAACGCGCAGTACTACTTCTCGACCGTCGATCCGGAGGTGCTCGGCGCGGGCGACAAGACGGCGCACAACATCGTCGGCGGCGTCGGGGTCCTGCGCGGCTGCGCCGGCGACCTGCAGGTCGGGCTGCCCCTCCAGTCGGTGTTCGACGCGGACCGCCCGTACCACGAGCCGATGCGCCTCCTCGTCGCCGTCGTCGCGCCGCGCGAGAGGCTGGAGGCCGTCGTCCGCCGCAACAGCGTGCTCCAGGACCTGTTCGACGGGCGGTGGGTCCACGTCGTCGTGCAAGACGGAGGAGCCGGAGGATGGGCAGTCCGCCGGCCTGGCGGTACCTTCGTGGCGTGGGAGCCGTCGACCAGGACGGGCCGGGAGCCCGAGCGCGTGTGGAGCGCGCGGTGAGCAAGGAGATGGGCGCACATGGATGACTCATGGGGTCTGACGAGGATGACGCGGGTGGAGGTCGTGATCGGCGGCGAGGACGTCGCCGTGGTCTCGTCGTTGATCTCCGACGTCGGGGCGACGGGGTTCACGGTCGTGCCCAACGTCTCCGGTCTCGGTCACGGTGGTTTCCACCAGGGCAGGCTGCTCTTCAACGACCGCGACGGCCTCGCGCTCGTGACCGTCGTGCTCCCCGAGAGCAAGTGCGGGGCCCTGCTCGAGGGCTTGCGTCGGCTCCTCGCGCGCCGATCCGGCGTCCTGCTCGTCTCCGACACCTGGGTCAGCCGACCCGCGTACTTCGACAGCCAGACGTGACGCCGCCCCGGCACCCGGCTCCCGCCGGCACCGGCTTCCGCCGTCACGGCCCCGCCGGAGCTCGATCGTCCGAGCCGTCGTCGCGGGTCGTCATGGTCGGCGCGGGCCAGCTCGCCCGGATGACGCATCAAGCGGCGATCGACTACGACGTCGAGCTGAGCGTGCTGGCCTCGTCGGCCGACGACCCGGCCGTCTTGTCCGGAGCGACCTTTACCATCGGCGACGTGGACGTGTTCGCAGACCTCGCTGGTGCGGCGGCCATGGGCGACGTCGTGACCTTCGACCACGAGCTCGTCCCAGCTCACCACATCCGCCTCCTCGAGCAGGGTGGCCATGTCGTTCGGCCGAGCGGCGGAGCGTTGCGCTTCGCGCAGGACAAGCTCTATGCACGACGATCCGTCGCGGCGTTCGACCGTCCCGCGGTCGCCGTGCCGGCCTTTGCACCGGCGTCGAGCGCCGAGGACGTGGCGGCCTTCGCCGAGCGTCACGGCTGGCCGGTCGTGCTCAAGGCGCGCGGTGGTGGCTACGACGGGCGAGGGGTCCACGTGCTGGCCCATCCCGAGGACGCGCGTCGCCTCCTCGGCGGCGGTGGAGGCACCGAAGCGGCCTGGGTCGTCGAGGAGCACCTCGATCTGGCTGCCGAGCTCGCCGTGCTCGTCGCGCGGCGCCCGTCCGGCGAGATGGCCACCTATCCGCCGGTCGGCACCCTCCAGGTCGACGGCATGTGCCGCGAGCTCACGATGCCGGCGCGCCTACCGGCCGCGGTGGCCGACGAGGCGGTCCGGCTCGCCGAGTCCGTCGTCGAGAGGATCGACGCCCACGGGGTCTGCGCCGTCGAGCTGTTCGTGACCGCGGATGGCCGGCTGCTCCTCAACGAGCTGGCCCTGCGCCCCCACAACTCCGGCCACGCGACGATCGAGGCCTCTGTCACGTCGCAGTTCCACCAGCATCTCCGGGCGGTGCTCGACTGGCCGCTCGGCCCGACGACGCTGTACTCCCCGGCGGCGACCGTGAACCTCGTCGGCGGCCCGGGGCGGATGGACCTCGCGCGACGGCTGCCCCGGGCCCTCGACGTACCCGGCGCGCACGTGCACCTCTACGCCAAGTCGCCTCGGCCCGGGCGCAAGATCGGCCACGTGACGGCTCTCGCCGACACTCTCGACGACGCCCTCGACGCAGCGCGCGCGGCCGCGTCGCTGCTCACCGGGGAGTGAGCGCACGGCTCGGCTCCGATAGTGTCACGGTCGTGCCGGGGACTGCGACGACTGCACGTGGCGGGGAGGTTGCGGTCGTGCGCGTCGGCGTGGTGATGGGGAGCGACTCCGACCTCGACGTCATGCGGCCGGCCTCCGACACCCTCGCCGAGCTCGGCGTGGCGCACGAGGTCCGCATCGTGTCGGCGCATCGGACCCCGGACGAGATGCTCGCCTACGCGCGTGCGGCGCGGCGGCGGGGGCTCCAGGTCATCATCGCCGGTGCCGGCGGCGCCGCGCACCTGCCCGGGATGCTCGCGGCCGCGACGACGCTGCCGGTGATCGGCGTCCCCGTCCCGCTCCGGCACCTCGACGGGCTCGACTCGCTGCTGTCCATGGTCCAGATGCCGGCTGGCGTGCCGGTCGCCACGGTGGCGATCGGTGCGGCGCGCAACGCAGCGCTGCTCGCTGCGCGCATGCTCGCCCTGTCCGACCCGGTCCTCGAGGCGGCGCTCGCGGACCTCGCGGCCACGATGGCGGCGACGACCCGGGCAAAGGACGACTCAGTCTCCGCCTCGCAGTCGCACTAGCAAGGAGGAGCGAGGAGTTGCGCACATGGAATCTCCTGGCCTCGTCCTTCGTGGCCGTGATGCTCGCCGGCGCGGCGGGTGCCGCCGGTGCCGCCGGTGCGGCTGCGAGGGCGTCCATGCAGCGCCGGGATGCGCTGGGTCGGGTTGCGCTGGGTCGGGATGCGCTGGGTCGGGACCCGTCACGGACGTCGGCTCGGGCGGCGGTGGCGGTGCCGCCCGTGCAGCTCCCCGCCGACGAGGCGCCGCACCACGACGCAGTCGAGTGGTGGTACTTCAACGGGCACCTCACCGGGCGCGACCGCGCCGGCCACGTCCACGAGTACGGCTACGAGTACGTGACGTTCCAGTTCCTCGGCCTCGGTCCCACGCCGCAGTACTTCGGCGACTTCGCGGTCACCGACCTCACGGCGAGGACGTTCCACTACGGCGAGGAGCACGCGGCCCACGCCGTGCCCGTCGAGCACGACAGCTTCGCGCTGTCGACGGGACCGTGGAGCATGCGAGGCACGGGCACGAGCGACGTCCTCCACGCCGGCGTGGACGGTTACTCGGTCCAGCTCGACCTGCGGGCCACGAGGCCTGCGGTGCTCCACGGAGCGCGCGGGGTCGTGAACCTCGGCCCGCTCGGGACGTCGTCGTACTACTCGTTCACCGCGCTCCGCACGACCGGCACGCTGGTCGAGCACGGCACGCCGGTCGAGGTCACCGGTCAGTCCTGGATGGACCACGAGTGGGGGGCGATCCAGCTGTTCGGCGGAGCGGGATGGGACTGGTTCAGCCTCCAGCTGTCAGATGGCCGCCAGTACATGCTCTATTTCGTCAAGGACAAGTCCGGCAAGGTCGTGCAGGCGCTCGGGACCGAGGTCGGACCGCAGGGGAGCGCACCGCTCGCTGCGGCCGCCATCGCCGAGCGGGACCTCGGGTCGTGGACGAGCCCGGCGACCGGGATCCGGTACGGCTCGGGCTGGTCGCTCGCCGTGCCCGGTGGGCATCTGGTCGTGACCCCCGACCTCGTCGACCAGGAGCTCGACCTTGCGACCACCCAGGGCAGCGTCTACTGGGAGGGCGACTCGTCGGTGTCGGGCGTCGTCGCGGGCAGGCCGGTCCACGGCGTGGCCTACGTCGAGCTGAACCCTCCCGGCCAGCTCTGACGGCGGTCACGGTGGCGCGCAGCAGGCAGCGACGCGCGCCGTGCCCGGCTGGCCGGATCGAGGAGGGTTGTCCATGGCCAACCAGCGCCCCGCGGTGACGCACCCGCCGCTCACGCCTCTCGACGTGGCGCGCCTGCCTGTGCCGGGAGGTTCCGTTCCCGTCCACGCCGCGTTCTCTCCGACCGGGCGGGTGCTCACCTACCTCGCCGGCGAACCCGGCGAGCTCGACCAGCGCTTGTACGCTCTGGAGCTGGACGTGCCGGGGAGCGCACCCGTCGAGGTCCCCGTCGTCGAGATGCCAGGCGGGGGCCGGACGGGTGCGCTGAGCCTCGAGGAGCAGCTGCGGCGCGAGCGTGCCCGTGAGGTCGCCCACGGGGTGACCCTTGCGACCTGGGCGGCCGAGGCCGACGCGCTCGTCGTCCCGCTGCCGGACGGGATCTACGTCGTGACCGGGGTCGAGGCCGACCCGCGACGCGTGAGTGCGAGGTTGGTGGTGCGGGCGGCGGACGGTCCCGTGGCGGCGGCGCGCATCTCGCCCGACGGGACGAGGCTTGCCTTCGTCCGTGCGGGCGACCTCTACGTCGTGGCGACGTCACCGGGTGCCGGCCCGGCGCTCCGCTTGAGCGTGACGGGCGCCGAGGGGGTGACGAACGGCTGCGCGGAGTTCGTCGCCCAGGAGGAGATGGGTCGTGGCGACGGCCTCTGGTGGTCGCCGGACTCTGCCTCGATCGCGTACTGCGAGGTCGACGAGCGCCACGTTCCGCCGCTGCGCATTCTCCACCAGGGGATCGACGCCGTCGGGCCGGACGCCGAGGAGGTCCATCGCTACCCGTTCGCCGGCGCGGACAACGCGCAGGTCCGCCTCGGAGTCGTGCCGGCGCGCGGCGGCACGACCGTGTGGATGGACACCGGCGACCCCTCGTCCTACCTGGCGCGCGTCGACTGGACGCGCCAGGGCGGGCTTGTCGCCCAGGTCGAGTCCCGGGACCAGCGGAGCCTGCGCGTCGTGCTGCTCGACCCGACGAGCGGCGCGGCCTCGACGCTGCTCGTCGAGACCGCCCCTCGCTACGTGAACCTCCACGACGACTACCGAGCCCTCGCCGACGGCCGGTGGCTGTGGAGCTCCGAGCGGTCCGGCTTTCGCCACCTCGAGCTCCGCTCGTCGACGGGCAGCCTGCTCGCGACGCTCACCGCAGGCGACTGGCAGGTCGACGCCGTCGAGGCGGTCGACGAGGACGCAGGGACCGTCTACTTCAGCGGGACACGAGACGGCGCCACGCAGCGCCATCTCTACGCCGCCCCGCTCGCCGGGGGTCCGGTCCGGCGGCTGACACCCGAGCCCGGCACCCATGTCGTCACGGTCGGCCCGCGTGCCGGCGTCTTCGTCGACCGGTTCGCCGCGCTCGACTGCCCGCCCGTGGTCTGCGTCCGTTCGCTCGAGGACGGCGGGACCGTCGTGAGCGTGCACGACCGACGGGACGAGCGGATCGACGCGCTCGGACTGCGGCCGCCGCGGCTCGTCGAGCTGGAGGCGGACGACGGGACCGCCTTGCACGGCCTGTACTACGCGCCGGACGTTGCCGTCGAGGGACCGCCGCCGCTCGCCGTCGCCGTCTACGGCGGTCCCCACGTCCAGCTTGTGCGCGACGACTGGGCGCCGACAGCGGCGATGCGCGCCCAGGCGCTGCGTCGCCTCGGCGTCGCGGTCCTCGTCGTCGACAACCGGGGCAGCGCCCGGCGCGGTGTCGCCTTCGAGCAGGCGGTCTGGCACAACCTCGGCGACCTCGAGGTCGCCGACCAGGTCGCGGGCGTGCGCTGGGCCGTGGAGCACGGCCTGTGCGACCCGCGACGCGTCGGGGTCTACGGTTGGAGCTACGGAGGGTACATGGCCCTGTCGTGCCTCGCGAAGGCACCCGAGGTGTTCCGCGCCGCCGTCGCCGGGGCGCCTGTCACGGACTGGTCCGGCTACGACACCCACTACACCGAGCGCTACATGGGCACGCCCGAGGAGAACGCGGCAGGCTACGTGTCGGCGAGCGTGCTCGAGCACGTCGGGTCGATCGTCGGTGACCTTCTCGTCGTGCACGGGCTCGTCGACGAGAACGTGCACTTCCGGCACACGGCGCGGCTCGTCCACCGGCTCGTGGCGGCGGGCAAGGACCACCGGTTGCTGTGCTTTCCCGAGGAGCGACACCTTCCCCGCCGGCTCGAGGACAGGGCGTTCATGGAGCAGCGGGTCATCGAGTGGCTCGTCGCCGCGCTGGAGGGCACGCGCTCCTAGCCGTGCTCGAGGCCCAGGGTGCGCCACACCGGCGCGCCCTCGTCGTCGGACGCGGCGAGGTCGACCTCGGCATGGATGGTCCAGTCGTGCCAGCCCTGCGGGTCGTCGAGCACCTGGCGGACCTCCCACAGCCCGCCGCGGGGGTTGAGCGCGAACCACGCAGCGGCCCGAGCGCCGGCTCCCGTGCCGATGGACGCGTGCTCGAGGTAGTAGCCCTCGAGCATCTCGGACCAGCGGGCGGCATCGGCACCACCTGCTCCCTCGGCTTCGGCGAGTGCCCGCACGTCGCGGCGGGCCGCGAGCTCGACCCGTCGGAACGCCGCGTTGCGCACCATGACCGTGAACGCACGCGTGTTCGCCGTGACCGGTGGCGGACCCGCGTCGTCGGCCGCGTCCTCGAGGCCGGCTCTCCCGTCGCCGCTCGCCCCGGGCGCCGCTGCCCCGGGGTCTGCGAGCCGTCGCCACTCGTCGATCAGGCTCGAGTCGACCTGGCGGACGAGCTCGCCGAGCCACTCGGTCACGTCGAGGAGCTCGTCGGTCTTCATCTCCGCCGGCACGTTGCGCTCGAGGCCCTTGTAGACGTCGGACAGGTACCGTAGCAAGAGGCCTTCGGAGCGGGTGAGCCCGTAGTGGGCGACGTATTCCGAGAACGTCATGGCCCGCTCGTAGAGGTCTCGGGCGACGGACTTCGGCTGGATGTTGTCGTCTGCCGCCCAGGGGTGCACGAGCCGGTAGGAGTCGAACAGCTCGTAGGTCCACTCGCGCAGCGGCTTCGGGTACTCGAGCTTGTCGAGGGCCTCGATGCGCTGCTCGTACTCGACGCCCGCGGCCTTCAGCTCTGCGAGGGCCTCGGTCCGGACGCGCTCGAGCTGTGCGGCAAGGACCGGACCGGGATTCGCAAGGGTCGACTCGACGACGCTCACGACGTCGAGCGCCCAGGTCGGCGAGGTGGCGTCGAGACGCGGAAGGGCCTCGAGCACGAAGGGGCTGAGCGGGCTGTCGAGGGCGAAGTCTGGCTGCAGGTCGCGGGTCACGCGGATCCTCCGACCTTTCTCGTCGGGCGTGCCGAGCAGCTCGAGGGCGCCGGCGGCGACGAGCGAGCGGAAGATGGCGATGCCGTGGTGGACGAGCCGCCGGCGCAGCGCCGGTGACTCGTCGTTGTGACGGAGCAGCCGGGAGAGCGCCGCGCAGCCGTCGCCCGGTCGGTCGAGGACGTTGAGAAGGGTCGCGTGAGTGACGCGCAGCTGGGAGACGAGCGGCTCCGGGGGGGACGCGACGAGGCGGTCGAACACCGCCTCGTCCCACGCGACGAACCCCCTCGGTGGCTTCGACTTGACGATCTTGCGCGCGCGGCGGGGATCGCCCTCCGCCTTCCTCGCCGCCTGCTCGTTCTCGACGACGTGCTCGGGCGCCTGGACGACGACGAGACCGGACGTGTCGTAGCCGGCGCGCCCCGCACGCCCCGCGATCTGGTGGAACTCACGAGCGGTGAGCAGACGCGGGGTCCGCCCGTCGTACTTCGCGAGCCCCGAGAGCACGACTGTGCGAAGGGGGAGGTTCACCCCGACGCCGAGGGTGTCGGTCCCGACGACGACCCGGAGGAGCCCTTTGGTGGTGAGGCGCTCCACGAGCCGGCGGTACTTCGGCAGCATCCCGCCGTGGTGGACGCCGATCCCGTGGTGGAGCAGGCGCGCGAGGGTCTTGCCGAACCCCGGGGCGAAGCGGAAGCCGACCAGCTCGCTGGCGATCTCGTCGCGCCCGGACCGGCTCGTGACCGGTGTCGACGTCAGTGCCTGGGCCTGGACGAGCGCCTGGGCCTGGGTGAAGTGGACGACGTACAGCGGCGCCTGGTCTGCCGCGAGCAGCGACGCCACCGTCTCGTGCAGCGGCGTGCTCCGGTACTCGAAGCGGAGTGGCACGGGGCGGGTCGCGGAGCGGACGACCGCCACCGGCCTGTTCGTGCGCCGGGCGAGGCCCTGCTCGATCGAGCGCGTGTCCCCGAGCGTCGCGGACATGAGGACGAACTGCGCGCGGGTGAGCTCGAGGAGGGGGACCTGCCAGGCCCATCCCCTGTCCGGGTCGCCGTAGTAGTGGAACTCGTCCATCACGACCTGGCCGATGTCGGCGTCCGCGCCGTCTCGCAGTGCGATGTTCGCGACGATCTCGGCCGTCGCGCAGACGACGGGAGCGCGCGGGTTGACGGTCGCGTCCCCCGTGAGCATCCCCACCCGGTCGGCGCCGAAGATCTCGCAGAGGGCGAAGAACTTCTCCGACACGAGCGCCTTGATCGGCGCCGTGTAGAAGCTGCGTCTGCCGCCTGCGAGGGCGAACGCGTGCGCACCGAGCGCGACGAGGCTCTTGCCCGAGCCGGTGGGCGTGCTCACCACGACGTGGGAGCCTGCGAAGACCTCGAGGAGCGCTTCTTCCTGTGCGGGGTACAAGGAGATGCCACCCGCGGCGGTCCAGGCGAGGAAGGCCGCCAGCGTGTCGTCGCCTGCGACGCCGTCGCCGGATGCCGTCGGCAGTTCGAGAGGCACGGGCACCGCCCTACTGTGCCGCACCCGCCGCACCCGCCGCACCCGCCGCACCCGCCGACGGGGCCGAGCGTGAGGCCGCGGCAGCTCCGCTCAGGCGAGGAGCGACTCCGCGTCGACGATCCTGTAGGCGTAGCCCTGCTCGGCGAGGAAGCGTTGGCGCCGCTGCGCGAACTCCTGGTCGTTGGTGTCGCGGGCCACGACGCTGTAGAACTGCGCCTGCCTCCCGTCGGCCTTCGGCCGGAGGATCCGACCAAGGCGTTGGGCCTCCTCCTGGCGGCTGCCGAAGGTCCCCGACACCTGGATCGCGACCGAGGCCTCCGGAAGGTCGATGGAGAAGTTCGCGACCTTCGAGACGACGAGCAGGCGCAGCTCGCCGGTGCGGAACGCCTCGTAGAGGCGCTGGCGCTCGCGGGTCGGCGTCTTGCCCGTGAGGACCGGCGCGCCGAGGCGCAGCGCGATGTCCTCGAGCTGGTCGATGTACTGGCCGATGACGAGGGTCGGCTCGCCCGCGGCGAGAGCGTCGCGGCAGAGCGCGGCGACGACGGCCAGCTTCGAGCGGGCGGTCGCCCCCACGTGGTAGCGCTCCTCGGGCTCGGCCAGCGCGTAGGTCATCCGCTCCTCGTCGGTGAGCGTGACGCGGACCTCGGTGCACGACGCGGGCGCGATCCAGCCCTGCGCCTCGATGTCCCGCCACGGCGCGTCGTAGCGCTTCGGGCCGATGAGGCTGAAGACGTCGCCCTCCCGGCCGTCCTCGCGCACGAGCGTCGCGGTGAGCCCGAGCCGGCGCCGGCTCTGGATGTCCGCAGTCATGCGGAACACCGGCGCAGGGAGCAGGTGGACCTCGTCGTAGACGACGAGACCCCAGTCCTCGGCCGAGAGCACTTCGAGGTGCGGGTACAGCCCGCCGCGGCGAGACGTCACGATCTGGTAGGTCGCGATGGTCACGGGCCGGACCTTCTTGGTCTCGCCGGAGTACTCGCCGATCTCGTCCTCGGTGAGGCTCGTGCGGGCGACGAGCTCGGAGCGCCACTGGCGCGCCGCGACGGTGTTCGTCACAAGGACCAGGGTCCGGGCGCCGGCTTCTGCCATCGCGCCGAGCCCGACGAGTGTCTTGCCCGCGCCGCAGGGCAGGACGACGACACCGTTGCCTGCGGCGGCGAACGCGGTGACGGCCTGCCGCTGGTATGGGCGGAGCTCGACGTCGCCGCGCAGGGCGATCGGGTGCGCCGCGCCGTCCACGTAGCCGGCGCGGTCCTCGGCGGGCCAGCCGAGCGCGACGAGCGCCTGCTTCAGCCGCCCTCGCTCGGCGCGATAGACCGACACCGTGTCGGGGTCGATCCGCGGTCCGATCAGAGGGGCGACCGTCTTGGCGCGGACGACCTCCTCGAGCACGGCGCGGTCGCTCGCCACGAGGACGAGGCCGTGCCGGGGGTCCGTCTCGAGCACGAGGCGGCCGTAGCGACCGATCGTCTCCTCGATCCCGACGAGGACCGCCTCGGGGACCGGATAGCGCGACCACTGCCGCAGGGCGTCGGTCACCTGCCTGGCTCCGAGCCCGGCGGCACGTGCGTTCCACAGCCCGAGGGGCGTGATCCGGTAGGTGTGGACGTGCTCGGGGGCACGCTCGAGCTCGGCGAAGGCTGCGATGGCGGCACGGCACGACTCGGCGGCCACGTGGTCGACTTCGAGCAGCAGCGTCTGGTCGGACTGGACGATGAGCGGCCCGGGCACCTGCTCGCCGCCGCCTGGTGCACCGCTCAGTACCACTGCTCCTCCTCCGCCTCGGTGAGGGCACGGCTCCACGCGATCGCGACGAGTGGCACCTCGATCTCGTCGCCGGTGGACATCTCGACGAGATACGCCGTGTCGTCGGCGATGTCGAGGACGTCGCAGGTCGCCTCGAGCGCGGTCGTGCCCCGGCTCGTGAACGAGAGCCGGACGAGCCAGTCGTTCTCGCACGCGTCGTCGAGCAAGCGCGCCACCTCGGCGGGCTCACGGGCGATCGCCCGGGGGCGCTCCGGTCCGGTGGGGCGCACGAGGCCGTTCCGGCCGCCGACGAGGTCGGCGATCGTCGCGAGGAGGTCGCGTGCTCCCGAGTCCTCGGTGCGGACCTCCGACCCGGACAGCAGGCGCAAGAGGTTGCCGTTCGTCGTCTTCGCGGCGAACGTCCCGCCACCGGCTGTGAGTGCGCTCGTCCCGCCGCGCGGCATCGAGGCGAGGCGGCGTGCGAGCTCGGCGATCTGGGACTCGCGGTCGTCGTCGTGGCGGAGCAAGCGCGCCGACCGGTCGCCGAGCGCTCCGGCACGCGTCGAGCCGCTCCCGCTCCCGCTGCGGGGTGCGCCTCCACCGGCCCGGTGGCGCGTGGGCTCGTTCGTGACGAGCGCGCCGTCGACGTCCTCGTGGGCCGGGTGGAAGCCCGCAGCTCGCAGGGCCTCGAGGACGGCCGCGACGCTCGAGCTGGCGACGAGCACCGTCGGGGCGATCTGGCGCAGCCCGAGGCGCGCCGTGCGCTTGGCCCGCAGGACCTCGGCGGCCGTCGCAGGGTCCTCGACGCGCACGTAGCAGGTCGCGTCCCCGGCCCGGAGCTGGCCGAAGCGCCGGGCGACGTCGCCGACGAGGTAGGAAAGCGCCTGGGGCACTCCTTTTTCCCCGTGGGAGCTGAGGAACTCGAGGATGTCGTCGGCGCTGCGTCCGGCGTCGAAGCCTCGGCGGACCGATGCCTCGCTGAAGCGGTGGACCGTCGCCGCGCCCGTCGACTCGACGTCGGCGAGGAGGTCGAGCTCGCGGCGGACGGGAGCTTCGAGCGGGCCGGCGGTCACTGCGGTGAGGTCCGCCTGGAGGACGAACGTCGAGCTGGCCCGGGGCGCCGAGCGCTCGACCACCTCCATCGCGGCCCCGAGGCCGGCGGTGACGAGCGCGGCGCCGGTGCTCGAGAGCGCTCCCGCGGTGCCGAGCCCGAGCATCTGCGCCTCGCGCCAGATCCACGCCGTGTGGGTGCGTACTGTCGCCGGCCCGTCCGCGAACAACACGGGCGCGTCCCAGTCGAGCTGCCGGGCGAGGGAGTCGAGATCGACCTCGACCTCGCGCCCTGCGTCGTGCATGCGCTCGAGGAGGAGCCGGCGCTGCCGGACAGGGGCGCGATGCGGTGCCCACTGCGACAGGGCCGGGTACGGCTTGCCGTTGTCGTCGTCGATCCCGGCGAGGCTGGGGAAGGTCGGCGTCGCGAGCCAGGAGGCGACGAGGTGGCCCCAGCGCGCCGCGGCGTCGGCCATGAGCCAGTCGTCGCTCGAGGCCGACGGCAGGGCTCGATGCGTCGACCAGTCCGAGGCGACGAGGTCCGCGGCAGCGGCGAGCTCGACGAGCAGCGTCGCGTCCCGCTCGGACATCTCCGTCGCCGCGGCGAGCTTGCGGAGCTCGCGCACGCCGAGCCCGCCGGCCTTGAGCAGCGTGGCCGGGTGCGTGCCGAGATGCTCGACGAGTCGCTCGACGGCCGAGATCGTGGCGAGCAGGGCCCGCTGCGCGAGGTCGTCGACGCGCGCGGGGTCTCCCGGGGCGGTCGTGAGGACCGGGCGCTCGCCTGCGACCGACGCGAAGAGGCGGCCATCTCGCAGGGCCAGCGCGACCTCCCGAGGCATCATCGCGCCGCTCCACTCGTGGCGGACGACGATCCCGCGGCGTGCGAGCCAGACGTGGGGCAGGGCGAGCTCGCGCGCGGTCGCGTAGCGCGAGTACGCGCTCGCGAGCCCGTAGCCGTCGTAGACGACGGGCGGTCCGCCGGCAAGGCGGGCAGCGAGGGCTCGCGCGCCCTCCGGTGCCTTCGCGCAGACCGACTGCACGCGCTCGGCGTCGGCGAGCGCGCCGGCCAGCAGCTCGACGATCGCGGCCTTGCGCTCGCCGCCGCGGAGCGTGACGCCGAGCCCGTCGCAGACTGCTTTCAGGTCCTCGACGGTGAGCTCGGCGAGCAGCGCGGCGGCAGGCAGGCCGAGACCTGCCGGCGAGGGCATCGACCTGACGACCGGGTGCAGCCGCAGGGCCGCGCCCTCGCGACGGACCAGGTAGCGGGCGGCAAGCACGTCGAGCGCGCGCTCGACGTCGACCCCGTCCACGCCGAGCGAGGCGCGGACCGAATCGGCGGGCGCGCCGTCGCCGACCACGGCGCAGGCCGTGAGCACCTGGATGGCGAACTTGTCCAGGGTCTCGATGCAGACCTTCACGCTCGCGCTCGACGCCGCGCGCACGACAAGCTCGGACCGCGATCCCGGTGGAGGGTCCGCGAGGTCGGGCCGCACGGCGAGAAGGCTGCGTAGCCCGGCTTCGTCGAGGTCGTCGATGGCCGCGGTCACCGGGTCGAGCGTGCCAGCTCGCCCCGCTCCGCGATTCGCCGTCGGTGACATCGTCCTCCTTCGGCCACGTCGCGACGGGGCGTGCTGGTCGTGCGGGTCGAGCGCGGCGACGAGGCATCGTGCTCCGCTCAGATGGTACTGCGGTCGCCCCGTGCTGCGGTCGATCCCGGCGCACGCGGTCGAGATCCCTGCGCCGACCTCGTGCCCGACTCCGCGACGGTCGCGGGCAGCGCGTACTGATACCCTGGCGGGTATGTGTCGAGCTGTGACGTGCAAGAGATGCGGGCGCCCGAGCTGGAGCGGGTGCGGCGCCCATGTCGAGCAGGTGCTCCGCAACGTACCCAAGGCCGACCGCTGCCAGTGCGTGAGCTCCGCAAGCGCGCCGGCTCGGGACCGGAACGTGGAGTCGAGGTCCCGGGGCGCTCTCGGCCGGCTCTTCGGACGGCGGCCGGGGGCCTAGGCTCTCGGCCGTGGCAGCGCCGACCGAGGAGCAGATCTGGGACGAGCGCTACGCGTCTCGACCAGCTCTGTGGAGCGGCGAACCGAACGTCAACCTCGTCGCAGAGGTGGAGACCCTTCCGCCGGGGGCTGCGCTCGACGTCGGCTGTGGGGAGGGTGGCGACGCGATCTGGCTCGCCGGCAAGGGCTGGACAGTGACGGCAGCGGACATCTCCTCGGTCGCATTGGCGCGAGCCCGCGAGCACGCTCGGCTGTCCGGCGCGTCGGTTGCCGAGCGGATCACGTGGGTCCACGCGAACCTCGCCGAGTGGGAGCCGCCCCGCTCGACGTTCCACCTCGTGTCGGCCCAGTACGTGCACCTGCGCGAGCCGCTGCGCCAGACTGTGCTCCGCCGGCTCGCGGCCGCCGTCGCGCCGGGTGGCATGCTCCTCGTCGTCGGCCACGACGTGACCGACCTCGAGACGCCCGTCCCTCGGCCGCCCGATCCCCAGCTCTACCTCGCTCCTGGCGAGCTCGCCGCATTGCTCGGCGGCGAGTCCTGGCAGGTCGTTCGTGACGCCGTCGTGCGGCGCGACGTGACCGGTCCCGCTGGAGAGACGGTGGCGGTGGGCGACGCGGTCTTTCGGGCTCGTCGCGTCCGGTAGGCGGCGAGGTCGGGAGTGGTCGAGCTGCAGGCATCCGACGTCGTCGAGGTCGTCGACGGCGAGGTCTGCTGGCGCTTCGAGCGGTCCTTCCTGACGTCCAACTGGACGTGCCTGTGGGGCCGAGGCTGCGTCGGGATCCTCGACCGACCGGCACCCGAGCTCGGCCAGGGCTGCTGCTCGGTCGGCGCTGAGCTCGACGGCGACGACGAAGCCAACTTGGTCAGTGCCCTCGCTGCGACGCTCGACCCCGCCCGCTTCGAGCACCACCGCGACGCCGCGACCGGCGGGCTGTTCGCCGACGGGTCCCGGCGGGCGACGCGGGTCGTCGACGGTGCGTGCATCTTCCTCAACCGCCCGGGCTACGCGGGAGGAGCAGGCTGCGCCCTGCACCTCGCGGCGCTCGATATGGGCGACTCGCCCGTCGGGCTGAAGCCGTCGGTGTGCTGGCAGCTCCCGGTCCGGGTCGACTGGCAGGAGCGGCCCGACGGACGCGAGATCGCGACCGTTCGCCGCTGGACGCGCGCCGACTGGGGCGACGAGGGCGAGACGATGGCGTGGTGCTGTACGGAGGGGCCCGAGGCCTATGTCGGGGAGAGCCTCGTCGTCGACTCGCTCGGCGAGGTTCTCGCAGAGATCGCCGGTCCCGCCGTCTACGTGGAGCTTCGCCGGCGACTCGGGGCCGACGGTACACGACCCGGAGCTCCCGGCTGAGCACGAGCCGAGGTCCCACGCGCCGCTGCGTGCGCGCCGTGGGCTGCGACCCGGCTGGCGACGACGAGCACGCGCGGCGGGCAGTGGGCTCGGAGCCTCCCGACGCACCTCGAAGCTGCGGTTCGATCGGTTCGCTCTCGAGTGCCAGCGCGCCGCGAACGCACTCGCGGGACCGCTCGACGGGCTGGCGGGCCACGAAGCGCTCGAGGGCTCCGACGCCGAGGGCGTACTCGCGCAACGGAAGGGCCTGCTCATGGCCATGGCCCTGGCCGAGGCCGCGCCGTTGGGCGCGCTGGTTGCGCGGCACGCGGGCGCCGAAGGAGCGGTCGGGTCGGCCGGCATTGCGCGCCGACCAGACCTCCTCGGGGACGTCGAGGACGCCGGCCCCGGCGTCGTGGCAATTGGCCAGCTCCACGAGGCTCGTGAGGGCTTCGTGTCGTACGTTCGTCGCGTCGACCACGACGATCCGTGCGACGGCGAGCGTTCGTCGTCGGCGAGCGATCGGCGACCGATCGGGGAGTGGCGCGTCGGACCGCGTCGAGCACTGCGTCGAGTCGCTGCTCGCCCGGGCTCGGCGGCCGCTCGACGGCCGCCTCCTGCGCCTCGTGGGCCTCGGGCCTGCTCGCTGGGATCGTCGACGACAGCGTTCGCCTCGACCAGCCGCGTGCGGGCGGCAGTGGCGAGCCGGGGATCGCCGCGCGGGTCGTAGCGGGCCACGAGGGCGCGCGCGGGGTGGGGGTGGGCGAGCTAGCTGC
>DAHWHN010000140.1 GCA_027335685.1 Acidimicrobiaceae bacterium | reverse complement strand
CCGGTCGTGCCGGTCGTCGACATGCGCCGGGGCGAGGTCGCGTGGTCCCTAGCCGGAGGCGAGCCCCGGATTGGGTGGGTGGCGGACCTGGCCGGCGAGCTCGCAGCGGCACGAACCGGACAGGGTGGGCCGGGCGCGACGCTACTCGTGGGCGAAGGGGCGCGCCGCCATGCGGCCGCCCTCGCCGAGGCGCTCGCCGAGCGCGGCGCGTCGGCGACGGTTCGCGTGGCCGGCGACGAGCTCGGCGCTCCCGACGTCCGGGCCCTCGCCCGCCTCGGCCTCCGGCGCCTCGCGAGCGGCGAGGTGACCGACGCGACCGGCGTGCAGCCGTGTTATCTCCGCCCGCCTGACGCCCGTGCAAACTGGACCTCCCGGCCGGCGCCCGACGCCGCCGCTCCGGGCGCCGCGCTGTCGTGGCCGTGAGCCTGCGCCGCGCGCGCGGCCTGCTGTGGGCCGCGATGCCCGAGCCTCGCGACGGCGCCGTCGTCGAGGTCGTCGCCATGCGCCGGCGCCACGTCCGCCACGTCGTCGCGATCGAGGAGCGGATCTTCCCCCGGCCGTGGTCGTCGGCGCTCTACTTGAGCGAGCTGTCGTCGCCGTCGACGCGGGTCTACCTCGTCGCGCTCGTCGACGGCGTGGTCGTCGGCTACGTCGGGGCGATGCTCGTCGCAGGCGAGGGCCACGTGACGACCGTCGGCGTCGCGCCGGCCTGGCAGCGGCGCGGCGTCGGGATCCGCATGCTCCACCGGCTCGTGAGCGAGCTGCGCGCACGCGGCGCGCACGCGTTGACGCTCGAGGTGCGGATGTCGAACCGCGGTGCGCAGCAGCTCTACGCTCTGTTCGGCTTCGTGCCGGCCGGAGTCCGCAAGGACTACTACCCCGAGGTGAACGAGGACGGTCTCGTCATGTGGGCCTACGACGTCGACTCGGCGGACTACGCCGAGCGACTCGCGCGCATCGCCGCGCGCATCGCCTCGCGCAGCGCGCGCGCCCGACCCGACGGCCCGGACGAGGGGGAGCGACGGTGAGCGGGCGGGACCGCGACCTCGTTCTCGCCCTCGAGACGTCGTGCGACGAGACGGCCGCCGCCGTCGTCGCCGGTGGTCGGACGATCCTCTCCTCCGTCGTCTCGAGCCAGGTTGCGCTGCACGAGCGCTTCGGCGGCGTCGTGCCCGAGATCGCAGGCCGCGCCCACGTCGAGCAGGTCGTGCCCGTCGTCGCCCGGGCACTCGCCGAGGCCGGCTTCGATCCGACGGGTCGACCTCGACCCGGAGCCGGACCGACCGGGGGGATCGGCGTCGTGGCGGCGACGTCGGGTCCAGGCCTCGTCGGCGCCCTGCTCGTCGGCGTCTCGTTCGCGAAGGCCCTCGCGCGCGCCTGGGGCGCCACGTTCGTCGGCGTCAACCACCTGGAGGGCCACCTCTACGCGTCGCTCCTCGAGGAGCCGGGGATGGCGATGCCGGTCGTCGTCCTTCTCGTCTCCGGCGGGCACACACTCCTCGTCGCCATGTACGGGCCGGGCTCGTACCGTGTGCTCGGCCGGACCGTCGACGACGCCGCGGGCGAAGCCTTCGACAAGGTCGCGCGCTTCCTCGATCTCGGCTATCCGGGCGGGCCGGCCGTCGAGCGCGCCGCGCGCAGCGGCGATCCGCACTCGCTCGCCCTGCCCCGCCCGATGCTCGACGACGGGCTCGACATGTCCTTCAGCGGGTTGAAGACCGCCGTCGTCCAGCTCGTGACCCGCCGGCCGGACCTCTCGACGCCCGACGTCGCAGCCTCGTTCCAAGAGGCCGCTGTCGACGTCCTCGTCCACAAGGTGCTCGCAGCCGCGCACGCGACCGGGGCGCGCGGGATCTGCCTCGCCGGGGGCGTGGCAGCCAACACCCGGCTCCGCGAGCGCACGCGCGAGGCCGCGGGCGCCGCGGGCCTGCCGGTCTACCTGCCGAGCCGTTCCATGTGCACGGACAACGCCGCGATGATCGCGGCAGCTGGCCATGTCCGACTGGCGGCCGACGGTCCGAGCCCGATGGACGTGGGTGCCGAGCCGAGCGCGCGCTTCCCCGAGCGGTCCTGAACCGACGGCGACACCCGCCCGGGGCGCCTGGCGCGTCCCTTTGCGTCGCGTGACTAGACGACACGGCACGCGCCCGATCGGCGGACCCTCGCTCTCCGGCCGGCGGAGCCCCGGCGCGCGCCACAGCGTCTACGTCGCGCGCCGGGGCCGCCGACCGCTTCGGGTCGCCGCGGTCGCGACGGCGGTCGTCGTCGTCCTGGCCGCGGTGTTCGTCGTCGTCCAGCTCGTGCGTCCGGGGCCGGCGCTCGCCGAGCGGGTCACCTTGGCCCCGTCGAGCCGCGTGCCGTCGGGGGACTGGAAGCCACCGCTCGTGCCCCAGGCGGAGACGGTGGTCGCCCTCTCGGGGATGGGGACGATCGTGGCGGCCGGGGGTCAGGCCGAGACCCCGATCGCGTCGGTGACCAAGCTCATGTCGGTCCTCGTCGTGCTCGCGTCCCATCCTCTCTCGCCCGGCGAGCAGGGTCCGCTCATCCCCGTCACGAGCGCCGACGTCGCGAGCTACGAGAAGGCCAAGGCCGCCCTCGACTCCGTGGTCGCCGTGCGTGCCGGCGAGCAGCTGAGCGAGCTCGACGCGCTCGAGGCGGTCCTGATCCCGTCCGCCGACAACGTGGTGCGGATCCTCGCTCGCTGGGACGCGGGGAGCACGGCGGCGTTCGTCGCGAAGATGAACGCCGAGGCGCGCCTCCTAGGGCTTCGCCACACGCACTACGCCGGACCGAGCGGCGTCGACCCCGGATCCGTCTCGACGGCCGTGGACCAGACCAAGCTCGCGGAGATCGCCCTGCGCAATCCCGTGGTGGCGAGCATCGTCTCGATGCCCCAGGTGGTGCTCCCCGTCGCGGGCCTGCAGTACAACGTCGACGGGGACCTCGGACACGACGGGATCGTCGGCGTGAAGACCGGCTGGGTCCCCCAGGGCGGCGCGTCGTTCGTCTTCGCAGCCCACCACCGCGTCGGCGGCCGCGGGGTGACGGTGATCGGGTCGATCGTCGGCGTGAGCAACGCATCGCCGATCCCCACCGCGCTCGCGGATGCCGAGCGCATCGTCCGGTCCGTCGACGGCGCCCTCGTACGCCGGTCGGTGGCGACTCGGGGCGAGGTCGTCGCGACGCTCGACCCGGGCTACGTGAGCACTGTCCCGCTGGTGGCCGCGCACGGGGCCGACCTCGTCGTATGGCCTGGGGCGCGACTGGTCGAGACCGTGCGGCTCCGCAAGGACCTCGCCGCCCCGATCCGGGCCGGTGAGCGGGTCGGGGCGCTCACCGTGACGCTCGGCTCCGAGCGGACGAGCGTCGCCGTCGTCGCCGGGCGCGCCCTGGCGCAGGCGTCGCTCGGCTGGCGCCTCACACAGCTGTAGCCGCCACGAGGGCCGCAGCGCAGCGTCGCCGTCGCGCCCTCGGCTGATCCGCTCACCGCGGCCCCGCTCGCTGCGGCCGTTGACAGCTTGTCCCGGGATCGCTAGGTTACGGGTGCAAAGCGGTTTGCGGGGACGGGGGCGTCGCCTGCGAGCCGTGAGGTCGGCGCGTCGGGGGGGGTATCGCGAAAGTGGACAGACGGCCGCACGACCCAGTGTCCATCCCGTCCGTGCTGGATCTTTCCCCCGTTGCGCGCCGTCATCTCGGGTCGGCCGGTGCGTCCCCGTTGCGGCGGCGAGCGTGCGGCGGAGCGGGGTCCTCGACCCAAATGGCGCCCGTCGTCCCGACCGCTACCTTGTGTCAGGCCTGTCCGACCACGGACGGGATCGTGGCAGACGGGGAGCGTGGAGGACCGATGGAGCAAGTCGTCGCGAGGCAGGGCGAGGGCCGGAGGGTCCGGATCTACGACATCGCCCGCCACGCCGGCGTGTCCGCGACGACGGTATCGGCGATGCTCACGGGGAAGCGGCCGGTGTCGGCCGCGACGCGCGAGCGGATCGAAAGGTCCATCGCCACCCTCGGCTACCGCGCGAACGCGAGCGCGAAGGCGCTTGCACACGGCAGAACAGATTCGATCGCGTTGCTGATCCCCCCGGCGGGCAGGTCGCTCTCCGCCTTCGAGGTGGACTTCATCGCGCGGGTGGTCCAACAGGCGCGAGCGAGCGACTACGACGTCCTCGTCTCGACGTCGCTCGAAGAGGAGAAGGTCTTCGCGCGCCTCGTCGAGGAGGAGCGCGTCGACGGCATCATCCTGCTCGAGGTCTGCTTCGAGGACCGCCGGGTCGAGCGGCTCGTCGAGTCGGGGACTCCCTTCGTCGCCGTCGGCAGGACGGCCGACCCACGACAGATCTCCTGGGTGGACATCGACTTCTCGTCCCTCGTGCGGTCGTTCGTCCGGCACCTGCGCGACCTGCGCCACGAGGACCTCGTCCTCGTCAACACGCCGCGCCCGCTCTACGACCGCGGCTACGGTCCGGCGCGCCGCGCGCAAAGCGGTTTCCTCGATGCCTGTGAGGAGTTCGGGGTGCGCGGCCGCGTCGTCTACTGCGACGCGAACCCCGAGGCCGGGTTCCGGGTGACGTCGGAGATCCTCGCCGATGACCCGTCGTTCACCGGCCTCGTCGTGATGAACGACTACGCGATCGGCGGCATCTACCAGGCTCTTACTCTCGGAGGCCGACGCATCCCGCACGACACGTCGATCATCTCGCTCGCGGATGCTCGGTGGGCCGATGCGCTCTCGCCGCGGCTGACGGCGGCGCCCCAGCCCGTCGACGAGATGGCCGTCACGGCCGTCCGTCTCCTGACGGCCAAGCTGGCAGACCCGGCACTGCCCCCGGAGGGGCACCTGATCCTTCCTCCGGTCACGCTGCGCGAATCCACCGCCGCCGCGCCGATCCGGGTCGCGGCCCGAGCCCCCGAGCGTCCGAGATGACGCTCGACGGCCTGCGGCTGCGGAACGAGAGGTACTTCTACACCCCGGTGCCCGAGCTCGTCGCGCAGAGCCCGCGCACCGTCGGGCACGTGGTCGCAGCGAGCGTCGCCGACCTGGCCGACGACGGGGTCGTCCTCGACGTCGAGACGGCTGGTGGAGCTCCCGCCCGGCTCTCGCTCCGGGTGGCCGGATCGCCTCCGGTCCTACGGTGCACGCTCGGTCCGGTCGGGTCGCATCCGGCGCGAGCGCACCTTGCTCGTCCGCTCGGACCGTGCGGTGTCGAGGTCGCCCACCAGGACGGCGCCGTGGAGGTGAGGTCGGGCGACCTGGTCGTCGACGTGCGGCTCGACCCGTTCACGATGACCGTCCGCGCCGGTGACCTCGTTCTCGTCGAGGACCACGAGACGGTCGATCCGAGTGGCCAGCTGGTCGTGCTCCCGCTCGGCTTCACCGCTCTCGCCGGTGGGGGCGTCGCGTTCCACGAGACCTTCCTCGCCGAGCCCGACGAGCACTTCTACGGCCTCGGCGAGAAGTTCACCGCGTTCGACAAGCGGGGCCAGCTCGTGACGTGCTGGAACCACGACGCCCTCGGGTGCGCGACCGAGCAGAGCTACAAGAACGTGCCGTTCGTCGTCTCGAGCCGCGGCTACGCGGTCTTCGTCGACACCGTCGATGCCGTCCGGTTCGACATGTGCCACACGAGCCAGGGATCCTGGTCGGTCGTCGTCCCCGACGACGAGCTCGATCTGTACCTCGTTCTCGGCAGCCCGCGTTCGTGCCTCGCGCAGTACCAGGATCTCGTCGGCGGCCCCTCGCTTCCTCCGCACTGGGCCTTTGGCTCGTGGGTGTCGTCGGGCTTCGCGCGCGACGACGCCGACGGCGTGCGCGCCCGGGTCGAGGCACTGGCGACCCACGACGTTCCCTGCGACGTGCTCCATCTCGATACCTACTGGCAGCGCTTCGGCCGCTGGTCCGACATGCAGTGGGACGAGGAGATGTTCCCGGATCCGCGGGCGCTCCTCGCCGACGTCCACGACGCAGGCCTGCGCGTCTCGCTCTGGATCAACCCCTATGTCGGGGTCGAGAGCCCGCTGTTCGCAGACGGCTCTGCCAGGGGGCTCTTCCTGCGACGAGCAGACGGCTCGACCTGGGTCGGCGACCTGTGGGGGGACTACCACCCACCGGTCGCCGTCGTCGACTTCACGAACCCCGAGGCGGTCGGGTGGTGGTCGGAGCTGGTCCGCGCGCGGATCGCCGACGGGGCAGACGTGCTGAAGACGGACTTCGGCGAGGCGATCCCGGTCGACGTCGTCGCGTACGACGGAACGACGGGCGAGCACCTGCACAACCGCTACTCGCTGCTGTACAACGACACAGCTGTCGCCGCGATGCGCTCTGCGGGTGTCGACGACCCGGTTGTCTGGGCGCGCTCGACCTGGGCCGGCGGGCAGCGCCACGTCGCCCAGTGGTCGGGCGACTCGAGCTCGACCTGGCAGGACCTGGCGGCGACTCTGCGCGCCGGGCTGTCCATGGCGATGTCCGGCCACAGCTTCTGGAGCCACGACATCGGCGGCTTCCTCGGGGACCCGACGCCGGAGCTCTTCGTCCGATGGGCGCAGTTCGGGTTGCTCTCGCCGCTCAGCCGCTTCCACGGCGTGACCTCGCGCCTGCCCTGGGACTTCGGCGAGGAGGCGCTCGCGTGCGTCCGCGACGCATCCGTCCTGCGGGTCCGGCTCCACCCCTACATCTACGCCGCAGCAGCGGACGCGGTCGAGACGGGTGCGCCGATCATCGCCCCGATGGTCCTCGACCACCCCGGCTCACCCGACGCCCAGGCGGCAGATCTGCAGTACCTGCTCGGCCGAGACGTCCTCGTGGCCCCCTGCTACCAGCCCGGCGGGCGGCGGGCCGTGTGGCTGCCGCCCGGCGAGTGGCTGCCGTTCTCCGGAGGCGACGTGCTCGCCGGCGCGCGTTGGGTCGTCGCCGACTTCGCACTCGACGAGGTCCCTGCCTACCTGCGAGTCGGTGCCGCGTTGGCGACCATCGCTCCCCGCCGTCACGTCGGCGAGCGGCCACCGGCATGTGACGAGCTGGTCGTCGTCGTCGGCCGGGGCGACGTGCCGTCGAGCACTGCCCGGGCACCCGTCGTCCTTGGCCGGGACCGTCTCGACGCGATCTCCGCCGAGTGGAGCAGCGGCCGGCTCTCGGTGGTCGCGCCGGAAGAGTGCGCCGGAACCAGCGTGCTCCTCGTCGGCCCTGCGGCGGCGGAGCTTGCCGCCGGTGGCGCAGTGGTGAACGGCCGGCCGGTCGACGCGGCAGCGGCGGAGGCGCTCGTGCCCCGGCATGCTCCGTGAGCTCGACGAGTTGCGGGCCGCGCGGTGCGCCTGTCGGGCAAACCGCTTTGCGCTGGACGGACGAACCCGTCCGGGCGGCGCGCAGTTGCGTCGGTGAGGTCTCGAGGTCGCAGAGGGGGACACATGGCACGTCGGATCGGAGTCGGCCTCGTCGGCTACTCCTTCATGGGCCGGGCGCACTCGGCCGCGTGGCGCAACGTCGTGGCGGCGTTCGACCCGGCCGTCGTGCCGGAGCTCACCGTCGTGTGCGGACGCGACCCTGCCGGTGTGGCGGCGGCGGCCTCCCGCCTCGGCTGGTCCGAGAGCACGACCGACTGGCGGCGTGTCGTCGAGCGCGACGACGTCGGGATCGTCGACGTCTGCACGCCGGGGGCTGCCCACGCGGAGATCGCGATCGCAGCGCTTCGCGCGGGTAAGCACGTGCTGTGCGAGAAGCCCCTGGCGCGCAGCCTCGCCGAAGCCGAGGAGATGGCCGGCGAGGCCGCCCGCGCCCACGACCGCTTCGGGACGCACGCGATGGTCGGCTTCAACTACCGCAGGATCCCCGCCGTCGAGCTCGCACGCCGGCTCGTTGCGTCGGGGCACATCGGCGAGCTCCGCCATGTCCGGGCGTGCTATCTCCAGGACTGGCTCGTCGACCCCGACGCACCGCTGTCGTGGCGCCTCGTGCGCTCCGAGGCTGGCTCGGGCGCCCTCGGCGACATCGCGTCCCACGCGATCGACCTCCTCCAGCACCTCAGCGGGTCGGTCGTGACGGCGGTCAGCGCGCTGACGACGACGTTCGTCTCGACCCGGCCGGTGTCGAGCGGGGTGGCCGGGCTCGCGTCGAGACCGTCGCGAGAGCTCGGGGCGAGCCGCGGCCCGGTCAGCGTCGACGACGCCGCCCTGTGCCTCGTGCGCCTGGGCGGTGCAGCGGTCGGGACCGTCGAGGCCAGTCGCTTCGCGACGGGGCACAAGAACGCGCTGCGTGTCGAGCTGAACGGCTCCCGGGCGAGCATCGCGTTCGACCTCGAGCGGCTCAACGAGCTCGAGGTCTACGAGGTGGGCACTGACCCGACTGCCGGCTGGCGGAGAATCCTCGTCACCGAGCCCGAGCACCCGTACCTCGCCGGCTGGTGGCCTCCCGGCCACGTGCTCGGCTGGGAGCACAGCTTCACCCACGAGGTCGCCGACCTGCTCGCGGCGATCGGGGCGACCGGGTCGGCCGAGGCGCACGCGGTCCACCCGGACTTCGCCGACGGCCTCGCCGTCCAGCGCGTCCTCGACGCGATCGAGCGCTCGGCTTTGTCGCAGAGCTGGGTCGAGACCGGTCTCGGGGGCGCTGGGGCACACCTTGGGACGAGCACGGACAACGAGGAGCCATGATGCCGACACCCCAACCCGTCACGCTGTTCACCGGTCAATGGGCTGACCTGCCCCTCGAGGTCGTCGCGCAGAAGGCAGCCGCCTGGGGCTACGACGGGCTCGAGCTCGCCTGCTGGGGCGACCACTTCGACGTCGCGCGCGCCCTCGCGGAGCCCGACTACTGCCGCGACCGGCGTGCACTGCTCGAGCGCCACGGACTTGGCTGCTGGGTCGTCTCGAACCACCTCGTCGGCCAGGCCGTCTGCGACCACCCGATCGACGAGCGCCACCGCAACATCCTCCCGGCGCGCATCTGGGGCGACGGGGACGCGGAGGGGGTGCGCAGCCGAGCTGCGGCCGAGATGGCCGACACCGCGCGCGCCGCCGCGAGGTTCGGCGTCGACACCGTCGTCGGCTTCACGGGCTCGAGCATCTGGATCACCCTCGCGGGCTTTCCCCCGGTGCCGCAGGAGATGGTCGCGGCCGGCTACGAGGACTTCGCCCGCCGGTGGAACCCGATCATCGACGTCTTCGACGCCGAAGGGGTCCGCTTCGCCCACGAGGTGCATCCGAGTGAGATCGCCTACGACTACTGGACGACCAAGGCCGCCCTCGAGGCGATCGAGCACCGACCCGGCTTCGGGCTGAACTTCGATCCGAGCCACTTTATCTGGCAGGACCTCGACCCGGTCGGGTTCCTCTACGACTTCGCGGACCGGATATACCACGTAGACTGTAAGGAGTCGGTTCGTCACCTCGACGGGCGCAACGGCAGGCTCGCGTCGCACCTCGGCTTCGGAGACCTCCGCCGTGGCTGGGACTTCGTCTCGGTCGGGCACGGCGACGTCCCCTGGGAGCACGTCTTTCGCATGCTCCGCCAGATCGGCTACGCCGGCCCGATCTCGGTCGAGTGGGAGGACTCGGGGATGGACCGCGAGGTCGGTGCGCCCGAGGCCCTCGCCTACGTCCGCAACCTCCTCTTCCCGCCACCCGCGACGGCGTTCGACGCCGCGTTCGCGGCCAAGGGGTGACCGGCAGGTCGGCACCGCCGGCACCGCCGGCACCGGTCAGTCCGACGGGGTGGTCGGGGCCGTGGTCGACGGACCGTGACGACGTGGCCGCGACGAGAGATCCACGAGCAAAGCCGAAGCCGGCATCGGCCGAGGCAAGAAAGGACACGTACCTTGACCAGTGAGCAGGCTCCGATGCAGGTGACCGTGTGGGGCGAGAATGCCCACGAGAAGCGTGACGCGAGCGTCCGGGCGATCTACCCGGACGGGATGCACGAGACGATCGCGCAGGGGCTTCGTGCGCACCTTCCTGCGTCGGCGGTCGTGAGGACGGCGACGCTCGACCAGCCGAGCTGCGGTCTCGACGCGGCGACGCTCGCGTCGACCGACGTCCTCACGTGGTGGGGGCACATGGCGCACGACCGGGTGGACGATGCCGTGGTCGACGCGGTCTGCGATCGCGTGTACCGGGGCATGGGGCTCGTCGTCCTGCACTCCGGCCATTGGTCGAAGGTGTTCAAGAGGCTCATGGGCACGAGCTGCAACCTGCGGTGGCGCAGCGCCGAGGACCGGGAGACCGTGTGGACGGTGGACCCAGCGCACCCGATCGCCGACGGGGTGCCCGACGGTTTCGTGATCGAGCGCCAGGAGATGTACGGCGAGTTCTTCGACATCCCGCGACCTGACGAGCTCGTGTTCATCTCGAGCTTCTCCGGTGGCGAAGTGTTCCGGAGCGGCTGCTGCTTCCACCGCGGTCACGGGCGCATCTTCTACTTCAGCCCTGGCGACCAGGAGTTCCCCGTCTACCACCATCCGGTCGTGCAGCGCGTGGTGGCGAACGGCGTCATGTGGGCGCGCCGCGAATCGGGAGTCCGCAGCGCGCGGTACGAGCTGGAGCGCAAGGAGCTGGGTTGGCTCGACGCAGCGGGGGGACGCGCGTGAGCCGCGCCCGCACGGCGCTCGTCGTCGGCGCAGGAGCGATGGGTCGCCGCTGGGCCGACGTCGTCGCCCGCCGCGACGACCTCGTCCTCGCAGCCTGGGTCGACACGACCCGCGACGTCGTCGAGGCCGCCGCCGCTGATCTGTCGGCGACGGGGAACCTCCAGGCGGGTGACGTCCTGGTCGAGGACGACCTCGAACGCGCCCTCGACGCGGTGTCGCCCGACCTCGTCGTCGACGTCACGGTGCCCGAAGCGCATCTTCCGGTGACCCTTGCCTGCCTCGAGCGGCGGATCCCGGTGCTCGGCGAGAAGCCGATGACCACGACCGTCGACGAGGCTCGCCGTCTCGTCGAGGCATCCGAGCGGACGGGCACGCTCTTTGCCGTCAGCCAGAGTCGTCGGTACAACGCGGAGCTGTTCGCCTTGCGGCGGCTCGTGGAGGAGCACCTCGGCCACCCCGAGATCGTCTCGTGCTGGTTCTATCGCGCACCGCACTTCGGCGGGTTCCGCGACGCGATGCCGAGCCCGCTCCTGCTCGACATGGCGATCCATGCCTTCGACGTCGCGCGGTGGCTCGTCGGCAGCGACCCGGTGGCCGTCTACTGCGACGAGCACAACCCCAGCTGGAGCTGGTACCGCGGTGCCGCGAGCGCGACAGCTGTGTTCGAGATGTCCGGCGGCGAACGGTTCAGCTACGCCGGCAGCTGGTGCGCTCCCGGCGAGGAGACGTCCTGGGAGGGGCTCTGGCGGGTCACGAGCGGTGCCGGAACCGCGAGCTGGGACGGCGGCTCTTCGCCCACCGCCGAGGTCGTGACCGGCACCGGGACGACGCGTCGGACGGGCGAGGTCGACAGGTCCGTCCCGCAAGGCATCGAAGGGGCTCTCGACGAGTTCGTCGCCGCCCTCGACGGCGGGCCGGCACCGATGGGCGAGTGCCACGAGAACCTGAAGAGCCTTGCGATGACGCTCGCCGCGGTGGAGTCGGCCGCCACGCGCCGGCGCATCGCGGTGCGCTGGACGTAGCGGACCCATGGCCGACATCGCACGGATCGCAACCGACAGCCGGGACGACGTCGTGGCGACGCGCCGGGTCCGCCGCGCGGGCACCGTGCACCACGGCATCCGTCGGCCGCCGCCGGCTCGGGGCTCGGGGGCGAGCCCGCTCTGGGCGCGCAAGCTCGGCCGGGCCATGTTCCTCGTGCCTGCTCTCGTCTACCTCGCACTGCTCTTCGCCTACCCGCTCGTCTACAACGTACTTCTGAGCCTTCGTCAGGCAGGAGTCATCGGCTTCATCAACGACAGCGCGAAGTTCGCGGGCCTGGCCAACTACAAGAGCGCGCTGTCGAACCCGGCTCTTCCGACGGTCGTCGTCAACACGGCGATCTTCCTCGTCGCGTCGTTGGTCGTCCAGTTCGTCATCGGGTTCGGGCTCGCTCTCTTCTTCACGCGCCGCTTCCCGCTGAGCGGTTTGCTACGAGCGCTGATCCTCGTGCCGTGGCTTCTCCCGGGCGTCGTGACGGGCTCGATCCTGCGCTTCATGTTCGACACGAGCGACGGGATGATCAACCAGATCTTGAAAGACGTCGGAATCATCCACACTCCGATCCAGTGGCTCTCCGATCCCCACCTCGCGCTCGTGACGGTCGTCATCGCGAACATCTGGGTCGGCATCCCCTTCAACATGCTCTTATTGCATGGAGGAATTCAGGAGATTCCGCGCGAGCTCTACGAAGCCGGTCGTGTCGACGGAGCGGGCACGTTCCGGTTGTTCCGTTCGATCACCGTGCCGATGCTGCGTCCGGTCATCGCGGTCGTGTTGATCCTCGGGTTCATCTACACCTTGAAGGCGTTCGACATCATCATCGTGATGACCGGTGGCGGGCCGATCAACGGCAGCCAGCTGCTCTCGACCTGGGCGTACACGCTGTCGTTCACCAACCTCGACTTCGGTCAGGGTGCGGCGGTCGGCACGATCATGATGCTCATCTCGCTCGTCTGCGCGGTGATCTACACGAGGATCTATCGGGGAGGGGAGGCGAAATGATCGGTCAGGCGAAGGCTCCGGCTGCTTTGCAGGCGCGTGGGGGGTGGGCCGTAGCCAACGTGCGCTCGTTGCGCGATCTCGCCATCGGGCTCGCCGTCGTGGTCGTCATGCTCTCGCCCATCTACTGGGCGGTCGTCACGTCGCTGAAGACCGAGCTCCAGTCCTTTTCGAGCCCGCCGACGCTTCTCCCGCCCGCACCGACGTTCGCGGCATACGACCAGGCATTCCACAGCCAGGGTGGAGCGCTTGCGACGAGCCTCGTCATCGCTGTCGGCGCGACCGCGATCGCGCTGGTCATCTCGGTCCCCGCAGCGCACGCGCTCGCAAGCTTCCGCTTCCGCGTGACCGGTCTCGTCGTGCTCCTGCTCCTCGTCAGCCAGACGATCCCCGGCATCGTCCTCGGTATGTCGTTCTTCAAGATCTTCGCCCGGGTGCACCTGCTCAACAGCTACCTCGGGCTCATGATCGCCGACTCCACCTACGGCGTGCCCTTCGCGATCTTGATCATCCGGGCCTTCATGCTCGGCTTGCCGAGGGAGCTGCTCGAGGCGGCCTACGTCGACGGAGCAGGCACCGTCGGGACCTTCCTGCGCATCGTCGTGCCGCTCAGCCGGCCGGCGATCTTGTCGGCGGGGCTGTTCGCATTCCTCTTCGCGTGGGGAGACTTCTTGTTCGCGCTGACGTTGACGACGAACAACTCCATCACGCCGATCAGTCTCGGCGTCTACAGCTACCTCGGTCTGCACACCGAACAGTGGCCGGACCTGATGGCCGCGGCGGTGTTCGCAGCCGTGCCGTCGGGTGTCCTGCTCGTCGTCGCCCAGCGGTGGATCCGTGGCGGTCTCGCGACCTCGGGGCTGAAAGGGTGAGCGCGCGCCGCCCAGGCTGGCGGCGCCGGCGGCCTGGCGCGAGCGCCTGGTGGGACTTGCCGGCGGTGACGGGCCCCTCGGGCGCTCCCGAGAGGACCGGGAGAGGAGGTGGGGAGGCGACGCGACCCTGACGACGGGACAGGCCGATGGGCTTGTCCCGGCATGCGACAGAGCACAGTTTCGTACGACGATCATGGAGGGGAAGATCATGCAGGCAACGAGGAGGACGGGAGCGGTGCGCTCCGCGGGCGGGCACGTCACGAGACGTTCAGGCGCCGGTGCCGTGGTGGGCGCAGGAGTCGCGCTGCTCACGCTCACGGGTGGGGTCGCAACGTCTGCGGCGTCGGTCGCTCCGCACCGGGCGGTGGCCCACGCGTCGGCGACGGTCATCACCGAGCAGGACTACTACACCGCTGCGGACAGCACGTACATGACGCAGTTCTTCGCGGGTTTCGAAAAGGCGAACCCGGGTTATACGGTCTCGCGTGACGAGGTGCCGAACGGATCGCTCTTGTCGAAGGAGCTGACAGAGGCGTCGGCTGGCCAGATGCCCGATCTCATGATGATGGACAACCCCTGGGTGCCGTCGCTCGCGAGCGCCGGCGAGCTGGTGCCGCTCTCGAAGTTCGGCTTCACGTCCTCTGGCCTCACGGAAGGTGCCGTCGCCTCCGGGACCTATCGGGGCAAGCTCTACGGGATCGGCTTCGGGAACAACACGATCGGTCTGTTCTACAACAAAAAGCTCCTCTCTGCTGCCCACGTCAGTCCTCCGCGTACCTGGGCACAGCTGGCCGTCGACGCGAAGAAGCTGACGAAGAACGGGGTCTATGGCTACGGGTTCGCCGCTGGCACGAACAACAACGCGGCGTGGCAGTTCGAGCCCTACTTCTGGACGGCCGGAGGAAACCTCGAGCAGGTCAACGACGCTGGTGGGGTGAAGGCTCTCAGCTTCGTCGCCAGCCTTGTCAAGGACGGTAGCGCTCCCTCGGCGGTCGTGAACTGGGGCCAGAACAACGTCGCGCAGGAGTTCATGGACGGCAAGCTCGCGATGATCGTCATGGGTCCCTGGGAGTTCCCGGACTTCAGCGCGACGAAGGGTCTGAGCTACGGCATCGTGCCGATCCCGACCCCGACGCCGACCGGGCATGCGGTGGTACCGCTCGGCGGGGAGGTCTTCACGATCCCGAAGACGACACCCGCGAAGGAGGCTCTCGCCGCGAAGCTCCTCCGCTACCTGATCTCTCCGCAGAACACGCTCTTGTGGGCGAAGAACAACGGCGAGGTGGCGAGCCAGCGGTCCGTTGCCAACCAGCTGATCGCCGCCGTCCCGCTCGACCGCGTCTTCGCCGAGGAGATCCAGCACGCAGAGTCCCGCGTCGGCGTCGTCGGGTCCGCCTACCCGGCGATCTCGGCCGCGCTCACCACGGCGATCCAGGAGGCG
>DAHWHN010000132.1 GCA_027335685.1 Acidimicrobiaceae bacterium | reverse complement strand
CCGAGACGCGGTCGCCGTCGATCGCGACGACCTTGCCGTAGATGCCGGCAGCCGTGACGACGTCGTCGCCCACCTCGGCCTGCTGCCGCTCACGCATCTGGGCCTGCTGCCGCTTGCGTTGGGGCCTGAGCCAGAGCAGGTAGACGCCGACCATGACGACGATCAGGATCAAGAAGACCGGCGAGCCGGTCGACTTCTTCGCCGCCGCAGCGCCGAGGACCGGGGCAAGGTGAACAAGTTGGAGCTTCGACAGCAGAGCAGGCATCGGGGACCAGTCGTCAGGCGGACAGTGCGCGTCGCACTGTAGCCGCGACCTGCTGGCCTCGCCCGCCGGGTCGCCAGATCGGCCTCGTCGGCAGCGCGCGGGACCGCACGACGGCGCGATCTCGACCCTGCGACCTGCCCTCGGGAGCCTGGCCTCGGCGATCAGCCCTCGGCGAACAGCGTCGGCGGCTGTTCGTCGCGTCGCGCGGCTCCGACGTCGTCGGCAAGGGCCGGATCGGTGAGGCCGAGATGGGTCCACGCGGCCGGCCCGGGAACCCGCCCCCGGGGTGTCCGCATGACGAGCCCGGACTGCACGAGGTACGGCTCGTAGACGTCCTCGATCGTCTCCGGCTCCTCGCCGACGCTCATCGCGAGCGTCGTGAGGCCGACCGGCCTGCCGGCGAAGCCGACGCAGAGCACGTGGAGCAGGCGCTTGTCGAGGCCGTCGAGTCCGAGCTCGTCGACGCCGAAGTGCGCGCAACCCTCCCGGGCCGACGCGCCGGAGATGGCACCGTCCCCCTTCACCTCGACGTAGTCGCGGACGCGCCGCAAGAGCCGGATCGCGAGGCGCGGCGTCCCGCGCGACCGCCGTGCGATCTCCGCGGCGCCGGCGTCGTCGCAGGCCACGCCGAGCAGCCGGGCGCTGCGGTGCACGATCTGCTCGAGCTCGACCGTGGAGTAGAGCTCGAGGGTCTCGATGAAGCCGAACCTGTCCCGCAGCGGCCCGGTCAGCAAGCCGGTGCGAGTCGTGGCCCCGACGAGGGTGAACGGCGGCAGCTCGAGGCGGACCGAGCGCGCGGCGGGACCCTTGCCGATCACGACGTCGATCTGGTAGTCCTCCATCGCCGGGTAGAGGATCTCCTCGACCGCCCGGTTCAAGCGGTGGATCTCGTCGATGAACAGCACGTCACTCGGCTGCATGTCGCTCAGCAACGCGGCGATGTCGCCCCCTCGGGCAAGCGCCGGCCCGGAGGTCACGCGGAGCCCGGCACCCATCTCGGCCGCGACGATGCCCGCGAGCGTCGTCTTGCCGAGTCCCGGAGGACCGGCGAAGAGCAGGTGGTCGACCGGCTGGCCACGACGGCGGGCGGCCTCGAGCACGACCTCGAGATGGCTCCGGACCGCAGACTGGCCGACGAACTCCGCGAGCCGGCGCGGGCGGATCCCCGTCTCGACGTTCTCGTCACCCTCGTCCGCGCTGAGCTCGACGGCCCGCTGCCCCTCGAGCCCACCGGCGTGCACGACAGCTCGGGAGGCGCCCGCGACCGCCGCGTCAGCTGCCGGCGCGGCGGCTGGGTCACCGGTCGGGACGAGAACCTCGCGGCGAGGGCTCACCGGCGTCGCTCCGGGGGCCGGCGGCCGCTCACCGGCGAGCCGGCGCGAGCTCGCGCAGAGCGGCGCGCAGCTGGGACTCGACGCTCCCGTCCTCGGCGACGCTCGCGAGCGCGCCGCGCACCTCCTCGGGTCCGTAGCCGAGGGCTGCGAGCGCCTCGGCGACCTCGCCGCGTGTGCCGCTCGCCCGCACACGTTGCCCGGACGGGGCCCCGGCGCCAGCCGCGATGGCACCCGACCCGGCGAGCTCGTCGACCCGCTGGCCGAGCTCGACGACGAGCCGCGCAGCCGTCTTGCGCCCGACCCCGGGCACGAGCGCGAGACCGTCGAGGTCCTCCGCTGCGACGAGGCGCGCGAGCTCCGCGGGCGAGTAGGCGCCGAGGATGGCGAGAGCGAGCGCCGGTCCGATGCCGTGCGCGCCGATCAGCAGCTCGAAGGCACGGCGCTCCGACGGCTCGGCGAAGCCGTAGAGGGTGATCGCCCCCTCGCGGACGTGCGTGTGGATCGCGAGGGCGACCGTCGCGCCGAGGGCGCCGAGGCCGGCCGCGCAGCGGTTCCCGACGAGCACGCGGTAGCCGACGCCGCCGACGTCGACCACGAGATCGGCCGCGGTCTCGCCGCTCACGCGCTCGGCGAGCTCGCCGCGCAGCGAGCCGATCACCGCGCCACCCCAGCTGCACCGCCGGCCCCGGCAGGGAGGCCAGCCCCGGCACGCCGAGCGACCCCGACCACGCCGAGGCGCGACGTCCGCGACGTCGCGATGTGGCAGAGCGCGAGCGCGAGAGCGTCCGCGGCATCGGGCGGCCGAGGCGGCTGCCCGAGGCCGAGGAGCGTCGCGACCATCCGCTGGACCTGCTCTTTGGTCGCCGAGCCGTAGCCGGCCACGGCGAGCTTCACCTCGTTCGAGCTGTACTCGGCGATGTCGCACCCCGCCTCCGAGGCCGTGAGCAGCGCGACGCCGCTCGCCTGGCCGACCGACATCGCCGTGCGCACGTTGGTCTGGAAAAAGACCCGCTCGACGACGACCACGTCGGGCGCGAGCTCGACCACGAGCTCGCGCAGGTCGCCCCGGAGCGTCGCGAGGCGCTCCGGCACGGCGAGCTCGCGGTCGGTCGTGACGACCCCGGCTGCGACGGCCCGCTCGCGCCCGCCGTCCAGCGCGACGCAGCCGTAGCCGCAGCGTGACAGGCCGGGGTCGATCCCGAGCACAAACATGCGTTCGATGCTACCGCGGCGCGCGCTCGCACCGGCGGACCCGACGAGCCCCGCGACGTGCGAGCCTCAGGCGCTCACCTGCTCGAGGATCGCGTCCGGGATGTCGAAGTTCGACCACACGTTGTCCGTGTCGTCGTGCTCTTCGAGCAGTTCGAGCAGGTGGAGGACCTTGCGGGCGGTGCCCTCGTCCGCGACCTCGACCGTCGTCGTCGGCACCATCTGCAGCTCGGCCGAGTCGATCGCGATGCCGGCCTCCTCGAGCGCTCCCCGGACCTGCGCGAGGTCGTGCGGCGGGGTGTAGACGACCCAGTTCTCGCCCTCGTCGCGTAGGTCCTCCGCACCGGCGTCGAGGACCGCTGCCATCAGGTCGTCCTCCGCGAGGCTGCGCGGCAAGGTCACGACGCCCTTGCGCTCGAACTGCCAGGAGACCGCTCCGGGCTCGGCCATCGAGCCGCCGTTGCGCGAGAAGATCGCCCGGATCTCCGACCCCGTGCGGTTGCGGTTGTCCGTCAGGCACTCGACGATGACCGCGACGCCCGACGCGGCGTATCCCTCGTAGGAGATCGCCTCGTACCGGACGCCTTCGAGCTCACCGGTCCCGCGCTTGACGGCTCGCTCGATCGTGTCGATGGGCACCGACGCGTCACGCGCCTTCTGGAACATCGTCCGCAGGGTCGCGTTCGACGTCATGTCGCCGCCGCCTTCGCGCGCGGCGACCTCCACCTGGCGGATCAGCTTCGCGAAGAGCTTGCCCCGGGCCTTGTCCTTCGCACCCTTCTGGTGCTTGGTCGTCGCCCACTTCGAATGTCCGGACACCTGGTTCCTCCCTCGTGGTCGGACGTCACAACTCGTCGAGAGCGCTCGCGCGCTCCCCCACGTCGAGCACCCCGGGCCGGGACGGCCGTTCGGCCGCCTCCTCGAGCGGGGCGCACCACAGCGCTGCCGTGAGGCGCGCCGTCACCGTATCGAGCCCGGCAGGGCGCGTGGTCGGCGCCTGCACGATCTTGTGCAGCGCCGATGCGAGGCCGGGAGGATAGCGCGTCGCGCTGACCGCACGAAGGTCCGCGTAGGACTCGCGCTCGGGCCCGGCGAGCGTGCGGACCCAGCGTGCCGCACGCCCGCTTGCGTGGGCCACGAGACCGAGCGCCTGGGTCGCGGCGCGCGCGCGCTCGAGGTCCCCGCGCCGGGCGTGCGCGAGCTCGTGCGCGACGAGTCCCTCGAGCTCGATCGGGTCGAGCAGGCCGAGCAGGCCCGTCGTCACGACGAGCACGGCATCGGACGCGCGCGCGCCGAGCACGATCGCGTTTGCGGCCGGGTCCTCGAGGACGCGCAGCGCCGGCGCGCGCAGCCCGAGGACCGCGCAGAGCCCGTCCACGGTGCTCACGAGGCCGGCGTCGGCGACGGCGTCGGCCGGACGGCCGCCGATCCGGGCCGCGAGACGCGCCGGGGAGCCGAGGACGCGGCTCGACAGGCCGACCGCGACGCCGGCCACGACCAGGACGGCCCCGACCGCGACCATGACGGCAGCCCCGCCGAGCCCGACGGCGACGACGACCAGGACCGCACCGACAGCGGCGACCGCGACGGCCAGCGCGCCGGCGACACGCGACGGCGCCACCCCTGTCGCGACGGCAACCCCGGCGCCGAGATCACGGGTGTCCCGCAGGGGCGACGACGCCGTCGTCGTGCCCGACGCGCCGGCGCGGCCCGGACCTGCTGCGACCCGCCGGCCCGCACGACTCGCAGACTGCGCATCTGGCGAGACGCTCGCCGCGTCGCGCCGGCCCGCACCGCCGCGCGACCTCGGGGACGCGCTTGCCGTTGCCGACGGCGTCTCGCGCCCGCCCGACCCGCGCCCGCCCGACACCGGGCTCGGGCCACCGCGGCTCCGCGCTGCCCGGCCGCCTGCGGACCGGCTCCCGGCGGTCCGGCCACCTGCGGACCGGCTCCCGGCGCCGCCGCGTCCGCCCTGCGAGCTCTGTGCCATCCGGGGCGAGTCTAGGAGACGGGCGCAGCCACGGGCCACGAGGCCCACGAGGTCGTCTCGATATCGAGCAGCCCGGACCCTTGAGCAACCCGCACAGCGCGCCGTAAGCGTGCTCGTGAGCATCTCGACCAGTCGGCACCGGGCGCTCGGCACCTCCCGGGCCGCCCGCGACACCACGCGACGGCCCGCCTGGGCGGCAGTGCTGCTCAGGGCAACCGCGCTCGTACGCGCCTACCTCGCGCTGCGCGCCGACTCCGCTCCGGCACGCCCCGAGGGCCCCGAGACCGCCGGCACGCGCCCGACCGGGGTGCCGACCGCGCCGGCCCGCGGCCACGCCCCGGCACACGTGTCGCGGCGGTCACGCCCGTGCCGCAGCGCGGCGCGCCCCGCACGTCTCGTCGCGCCGGCGGCTCCGAGCCGCGCCGCACGCCGGCGGAGCTGACCCGGTCAGCGCGTCGGCGAAGCTCACCTGCCCCGGCCGCGCACGACGGCGTAGCGCTCGAGGTACTGGTCGGCCACGGACGACATCGCGCAGGCGCCAGCCCGCTCGCGGCCGGCGGCGACGAGAGACGCGCGCGCGTCGCGATCGACGAGCAGCTCGCCGAGAGCGCGTGCAAGCTCGTCCGGGTCCCCCGGACGGGTAAGGCGCGCCGCGCCGCCTGCGGCGTCGCGATAGCCGGGGATGTCCGACGCGAGCACAGCCGTGCCGGCCGCCATCGCCTCGAGCAGCACGACGCCGAAGGACTCGCCGCCGAGAGCCGGCGCGACGAGCACGTCCGCTCCGGCGACCCGGCGTGCAAGCTCGTCGTCGCCGACCTGGCCGCACCACTCGATCCGCGGATCGGACCCGTAGCGCCGCCGCAGCTCTGCGGTCTCGGGCCCGGAGCCGAGCACCCAGAGCCGTGCCGCCGCAGGGAGCTGCCGGCTCGCGGCGAGCAGGACCCCGAGACCCTTGCGTCGCTCGTGGCGACCGACGAACAGCGCGGTCGGACCGCTCGTCGGCCACGGCCGGGCGTGCCGAAAGCGCGCGCAGTCCACGCCGTTCGGCACGAGCCCACACCGGCGCGACTGGCCCTCCCCGACGACGGCTGCGAGCGTCGCACGCGCGGCCTCCGAGACCGCGACCACCTCGTCGAGGCGGGCGTAGACGGCGCGTGCCGCCGGTCCGAGCATGCGGTAGGCCGCGCTCGCACCCGAGCGGTGGAACGTCGCCACCACCGGCGCGTGGCGACCGAGCGCGAGCACGAGCGGCACGAGCGGCACGAACGGCTCGTGGACGTGGACGACGTCGGGCTGCCACAGCCGGACCGCCGCGAGCGCCCGACGCGCCGCGCGTGGGTCGAGCGCGATCGGCGCCACCGACCCGTTCGCGGGAAGCCGCAGCGTCCTGCCTGCCGACACCACCGTGAACGGCCGGTCCGGCTCGGCCCGGAGGCCGTCTGCCGGCGCGACGACGGCCACGTCACAGCCTGCGTCGCCAAGCGCGCCGGCCAGGCCGAGCACCTGGCTCTGGACGCCGCCGGGCGCGGCGAGGCCGTAGGGACAGACGAGTACGACGCGCACGTGCCCGTCAGGTCGTCGGGGGCCAGTTGGGCTGGAAGACGTGCCACTGCTCGGGCGCGAGCCGGACCAGCACCTCGAGCTCGCCCGCGAGACGCTGGGTCAGGCGGGCGACGTCGGCGCGCAGGCGACCCTCTCGCGATGCAGCGATCGGCGGTCGCACGACGATCCGGTGCGCCCCGCCGCGCTCGAGGTAGATCCCCGCCGGGATGAGCGGCGCGCCGCTGCGGAGCGCGAGGGCCGCCGGTCCTGCGGGGAGGGTCGTGCGCGCGCCGAACAGCTCGACGGCGACGCCGTCGCCGAGGATGTCACGGTCTGCGAGCAGCGCGACGAACCCGCCGGATCGCAGCGTCGCGAGGAGCTCGGTCGCCGAGGACCCGAGCGGCAGGACGCGCATCCCGAGCGCCTCGCGCTGCGCGACGAGCCAGGAGAACAGCTCCGGCGGCTCGACGGGCTCTGCCACCGTCGTGAGCGGGAACCCCTGACGGGCAGCCCAGACGGCTCCGATCTCCCACGAGCCGAGGTGCGGCAGCGCGACGACGGCGCCTGCTCCGGCCTGCTGGGCCCTGCGCAGGTGCTCGATGCCGTCGACGGCGAGACCACGGGAGAACGGGTGGCGGTCGGCTGGGTCGAGGGCGGCTGCGTCGGCCCAGTAGCGCCCGTAGGAGGCGAACGCGCTCCGGACGGTCCGCTGCAGCTGCGCGTCGCCGACGCCGGGGCCGAGGACGTGGCGCAGGTTCGCCTCGACGACCGCCCGGCGCTCGGGCGAGCGGCGGGCGAGCGCACGCGCGACCTCTGCTGCGGCGCCGACGCCGACGGCGCGGGGCGCGGCGCGCAGCGCTGCGGCGAGGATCCGGTAGGTGAGATAGGCGCGGCGCCCGCCGTCCGCGCCAGGCGCGCCCCGCCGGGGCCCTGGCGTGGTCAGCGGGAGCGACCGTCGTCCATCCGACGGCGCAGCGCACGTGCCGAGCGCTCCGCGCGCGGCGCCTTGGGCCGGCTCGCCCGTGCCGCGTCCTGGGTGCTCAGCACCCGGCGCAGACGAGTCGAGAGCGGTGCCTCACGGCGGCGGTTGCGCCAGCGCGCGCTCGGAGCCCCCGAGAGCCGCCCGGGCACCGGGCTCCCGGTCTCGCGCAGCTGCCGCCAGCGCGACTCGACCTTGCCGCGCCGCCAGAGCCGTGCCGTCGCCGGCGACGCCGCGACGACCGTGCCGCTCGCCTGGCGCCAGACCCGCACGAACCGCCCGATGGCGGTGCCGGTCGTGAGCACGAGCAGCGCGACGAGCAGCGGGATCATCACGACGTGGACGAGCATCGCGAGACCGAAGCCGATGAGACGCTCCGCACGCTCCATGAGCCCGCCGCGCGCGCTGAAGCCGAGGGACTCGGCCTTGGCCCGCTCGTAGGAGATGACCGAGCTGACGGCGAGGATGGCGACCGGCAAGAGGGCGTCGGCCGGGTGGCGTCCGACCGCGAGGTACCAGGCCAGACCGCCGAAGAGCAGCGAGTCCGCGACCCGGTCCGCGACGGAGTCGAGGAAGGCACCCCGCGCCGACGACGAGCCGGCGGCCTTCGCGACGGCGCCGTCGAGGGTGTCCATCAGCCCGCCCACGATCAGCAGGGCGCACGCGACGTAGAGGTGACCCGTGCCGATGACGACGGCGTTGACCGCGGCGATGAGCACGCCGAAGGCGGTGACGAGGTCCGCCGACACGCCGAGGCGCACGAGGCGGGCCCCGACCCCCCCGCGCCGCGCCGCTGCGCCCGTGCCCTGCGGCTCCCGTGTGCGGTCACGCCGACCGTCGATCATGGAACCTCCTCGTCCCTTGGCCAGGCTACCAGAGCGGGCCGCGTGGCCACCGGGGCACCCGGGACGGAGCGCTGCTCGCCGTCCCGCTCGGCACAGGTCGGGCTCGACCTCAGCCGGGTAGGGCGGCCCACGCACGGGCGACGGCGCGGTCCCCCGTCAGCTCGAGCGCGTCGGGCTCGAGGCGTCCCCAGCTGTAGAGCAGGAGCTGCGACGCCGGCCCGACGACGACGGCGTCCGCAGGCCCGCGACCTCTGCGTGCGCGGACACGGCCACCTGCGACGTCGACGACGACCGCCGCGTCGGCGTCCGTGCAGACCATGCAGAGCGAGCCACCGAGGGTCGCGTCCGGCGCGCGGGCGAGCATGTGCGGCAAGACGACGTGGATGCGCTCGTCGAGGCCGTCGACCGCGAGCTCGGTCTCGACGGGGGTCGCGGACCCGACGGCCCGCTCGGCGTCGACCCGGTGGACGGCCGTCTCGAGCGCGACGCGCCGGGCGACCCAGCGCGCGACGGTGTCGTGGCCGGTGAAGTTCCAGCACGGCGCGTCCGGCCCGCTCTCGGCGAGCGCGGCGAGCAGTTGCGTGGCCGCGTGGTCGAGGGCCTCCCGGTCGGCGGTGCCCGGAGCCGTGGCGCCGCGCGCCGATCCGCCACGCGCCTCGTCGCGCGGCGCGTCGCCGGCCGCGAGACGTTCGAGCTGGCGCAGGTAGACCGCCGTCACGTGGTCGAGCAGGGCGGCCGCGTCCCAGCCCGGGCACGACGGCACCGGGGCGCTCGGGTCGCGTTCGGCGGCGTGGCCGAGGCGGTCCGCCTCCTCGCCGATGGCGTCGAGGTACGACTCGTACGCGAGCGCGCCGATGCCGTGGCTCTCGCTCACCGGCTCCTCCCGGTCCGGCACCGGCGTGTCGCCCTCACGCCGGCCACGCGTCGCGCAGCTTGGCCCAGGTGTCCTGGAGCGCCTCGGGCAGGACCCGCGTCGAGGCGACGCTCGTCATGAAGTTCGTGTCGCCGACCCAGCGCGGCAGGGCGTGCAGGTGGACGTGGCGCGGGATCCCGGCGCCGGCCGCACGCCCGAGGTTCGCGCCGAGGTTGCAGCCGTCGGGGCTGTAGGCGACCTCGATCGCGCGGACCGCACGCCGGGTCGTCTCCCAGATCTCGCTCGACTCGTCCGGTTCGAGGTCGGCGAGGTCGCCGACATGGCGCTTCGGCATGACGAGGACGTGCCCGCTCGCGTACGGGTACGCGTTGAGCAGGACCACGGCACGCGCGCCGTCCCAGACGACGAAGCGCTGCTCGTCGGGAAGGCCGCTCGAGAAGATGCGGCAGAACACGCAGCTCGCCTCCTCGTCGCCCGCGACGGCGCCGGGGGCCGGGGGCACGAGGCCGTGCGGCGGCGCAGCGTCGGGACCCGAGGGCTCCCCCGGTCCCGGCTGCGGCCCGTCGGCGTCGGAGACCCAGCTCACGTACGCCGAGCGCCAGCCTGCCCAGAGGTGGTCGAGGCTCATCGGCTCACGCCCGTGCCGCCTCGTCGACGCCGGCGATCGGCGGCGTCACCGCCCGCGACGCGGCGTCCGCCGCGATGCGTGCGACGAGGTGCGCCACCTCGACGCCCCGCTCGGGCGCGTCCGAGCCCCGGACGTTGACCCCGACCGTGCCCGACGCGACGTCGTCGTCGCCGACGACGAGCAGGTAGGGCACCTTCTCGAGCTTGCCACGGCGGATACGCGCGCCGAGGGGCTCCGAGGCGCCCTCGCAGTCTGCGCGCAGCCCTGCGTCACGCAGCTGGGCGAGCAGGACCTGAGCCGACGCGTCGTGGTCGTCGCGCACCGGGAGCACGCGCGCCTGGACCGGGGCGAGCCAGGTCGGGAACGCCCCCGCGTAGTGCTCGACGAGGACGCCGAAGAACCGCTCGATCGAGCCGAACAGCGCGCGGTGGATCATGATCGGCCGGTGGCGGGCGTTGTCGGCGCCGACGTACTCGAGACCGAAGCGCTGCGGGAGCTGGAAGTCGAGCTGGATCGTCGACATCTGCCACGTCCGGCCGATCGCGTCACGGACCTGGACGGAGATCTTCGGGCCGTAGAAGGCGCCCCCGCCGTCGTCGAGGACGAGGTCGAGCGACTTCGCGACCGCGACGGAGCGCAGGGCCTCGGTCGCCTCCTCCCACTCCTCGTCGCTGCCGACCGCCTTGCCCGCAGGACGCGTCGAGAGCTCGAGGTAGAAGTCCTCGAGGCCGAACGCGCCGAGAAGGTCGAGCACGAAGTCGAGCAGCGAGGCCAGCTCCTCGCGCATCTCGGTGCGCGCGCAGAAGATGTGCGCGTCGTCCTGGGTCAGGCCCCGCACGCGCGTCAGGCCGTGGACCACGCCGGACTTCTCGTAGCGGTAGACGGTCCCGAACTCGAACAGCCGCATCGGCAGCTCGCGGTAGGACCGCTGGCGGCTGCGGTAGATGAGGATGTGGAACGGGCAGTTCATCGGCTTGAGGTAGTAGCGCTCCCCGCCGTCGAGCTCCATCGGCGGGAACATGCCCTCGGCGAACCAGTCGAGGTGCCCGGAGGTCTCGAACAGCTGCGACTTGGTGATGTGCGGCGTCGAGACGAAGTCGTAGCCCGCCTGCTCGTGGCGGGTGCGGGAGTACTCCTCCATGACCCGGCGCACGAGGCCGCCCTTCGGGTGGAACACGGCGAGCCCGGAGCCGATCTCGTCGGGGAAGGAGAACAGGTCGAGCTCCGCGCCGAGCTTGCGGTGGTCGCGACGCTCCGCCTCGGCGAGGCGGTGCAGGTGGGCCGCGAGGGCCTCCTCGCTCTCCCAGGCCGTGCCGTAGATGCGCTGGAGCTGGGGGCGGTGCTCGTCGCCCCGCCAGTACGCACCGGCGACGCGCGTCAAGGTGAAGTGGCCCAGCCGGCTCGTCGAGGCGACGTGGGGGCCACGGCACAGATCGACGAACGAGCCGGAGTTGCGGTAGGTCGTCACGACGGGCCCCGCCTCGGCCGCGAGCTCCGGGTCGACGTCGCCGGCCCCGAGGGCGCCGACGCCTTCGATGATCTCTCGCTTGAAGGGCTGCGCGGCGAAGATCTCGAGGCCGTCGGCGACGCTGTGCTCCGCGCGCTCGAACGGCTGGTCCTCGGCGACGATCGCGCGCATCGCCTGCTCGATCCGGGGCAGGTCCTCGTCGTGGAACCGGGCGCCCCCGGGCAGCTCGAAGTCGTAGTAGAAGCCGTCGGCGATCGGCGGCCCGATCGCGTAGCGCGCCCCGGGGAAGAGCGCGCAGACCGCTTGGGCGAGCACGTGGGCCGTCGAGTGGCGCAGCACCTGGCGGCCCTCGTCGGAGCCCGCGACGACCACCCGCACCTTCGCGCCGTCCGGCAGCGGCCGGGACAGGTCGACGAGCTCGCCCTCGACCTCGACGACGACGGCGTCTTTCGCGAGACGGCGACCGATCGCGGCCGCGAGGTCTGCTCCCGTCGAACCGGCGGCGAGGACCTTACGGGACCCGTCGGGAAGCTCGACCTCTATCGTGGGTTCGGGCACCGGCTCGCTCGGCTCCTCGGCTCTCGTCGACAGCCGGGGCGTCGGCACGTCGGGTGGGGAAAGCCTACCGGCTCGCCTGCTCGTCGAGCTCGACCCCGAGCAGGGAGGCCGCGACGGACACGCCCCGGCCGGACTCGGCCGCCTCGTCGAGCACGAGGAGCGCAGCCGGGGCGTCGAGGTCGTCGTCGAGGCACGCCCGCACCAGGTCGAGACCGGCGTCGCCACGGCCCGCGCGTCGCCAGAGGTCGAGGCGGGCCTCCGCGTGCTCGAGCAGGGCCGGCGTCCACTCCCAGCTCGTCCGGTAGTGCTGGGACAACAGCGCGAGCCGCACGGCCGCTGCGTCGTGCTCGCGCAACAAGTCGCCGACGAAGACGAGGTTGCCGAGCGACTTCGACATCTTCTCCCCGTCGAGGCAGACCATCCCGACGTGCATCCAGTGCCGCACGAAGGGCTCGCCCGTCGCGGCCTCGGACTGCGCGGTCTCGCACTCGTGGTGCGGGAACACCAGGTCGGACCCGCCGCCGTGGAGGTCGATCGGGTGGCCGAGCTCGCGCATCGCGAGCGCGGAGCACTCGATGTGCCAGCCCGGGCGACCCGGTCCCCAGAGCGACTCCCAGGACGGCTCGTCGGGGAGCGATGGCTGCCAGAGCACGAAGTCGAGCGGGTCGTCCTTGGCCGGATCGTCCGGATTGCCGCCACGCTCGCGCGCGAGCTCGAGCATCGTCGCGCGATCGAGGTGGCTGACCTGGCCGAAGCGGTCGAACGACGAGACGTCGAAGTAGACCGCGCCGCCCGAGCGGTAGGCGTGGCCGGCGTCGAGCACCATCGCGACGAAGCCGAGGATGTCGGGGATCGCGGAGGTGGCGCGCGGCTCGCTGTAGGAGGGGAGCAGGCCGAGGGCAGACATCTGCTCGCCGAAGCGGGCGACCTCCTCGGCGGCGAGGTCGAGGTAGTGCACCCCGAGCTCCCGGGCCTTGCGGAGGATGTCGTCGTCGACGTCGGTCACGTTGCGGACGCAGCGTGTCGTGTGGCCGAGGTCCCGCAGGCGCCGCTGCAGGACGTCGTAGGCGAGGTAGGTCGCCGCGTGGCCGAGGTGGGCCGAGTCGTAGGGCGTGATGCCACAGGTGTACATCCGCACGACCGCGCCCGGGGCGAAGGGCACGACCTCGCCGCGCGCGGTGTCGAACAGCCGCATCGTCACGGTGCTCCAGCTCCTGCGGCCCGGAGGCCTTCGAGGCGCACGGCCACGTGCGAGCGGTAGGCGATGTTGACGTTGACGAGCACCGCCGTGAGCGCCTCGACCGGGCCGGCCGAGGCGAGCGAGCCCGCGTGGACGGCACGCAGACCCGGCACGGCCTCGACGAGCGCGGCCGTGCTCGACGCAGACCGCGGGCTCGACGCGCAGACGAGCACGTCGGCGACGAGCTCGTGGTGGAGGTCGCCGAGGTGCCTTGCCGGCAGGTGCTGGAACGCAGCGGCGACCTCGGAGCGCGGCAGCACGGACTGCACGGTAGCGGCGACCGAGCCGAGAGCCGGCACGAGCGCGTGGAGCTCCCGGCCGACCCGGGTGAGCGCGTTGACCATCGACACGACGACCCGTCCAGCCAGCTCGTCCGCGAGGCCCGCGGCCGTCTCGGCGGCCGCCTCGAACGGCGTCGCGAGCACGACGATGTCCGCCATCGCCGCGTCACGGTTCGCGGCGCCGCGCACGGCGAGGTCGCGCCCGGGCCAGCGCTCGCGCAGCTCGGCTGCGACCTGCTCGGCGCGCTCCGCCGAGCGCGACCCGAGGTCCACCTCGAGACCTGCCGCGGCGAGCCGCAGCGCGAGCGCCCGCCCTGCCGGCCCGGTCCCGCCGATCATGCCGACGCGCCCGACGCCACCTCCACTCGGCCGTCCGTCACCCGCCTGCCCGTCACCTGCCGTGCCGTCACCCGCCTGCCCGTCACCCGTGGTCGCCATGTCCCTACCCTTCCACACCGCCGCATCGGTCCTTTCCCGGACCGCACTGTTCTGCCCGTGCGCCCGCGGCCCCGGACGCGCCACGCTCGAATCGTGCGAAGCGCGGGAGTAGTCGGGACAGCACGGCCAGGCCGGCGAGGCACGCGAGGCCGCCGGAGACGACGGAGATCTCGGTCCCTGCGATCGACGCGACTGCGCCGGCCTCGAGGTCGCCGAGGCGCGGGCCGCCGGTGACCACGGCCGTCTGGACCGCCTGGAGGCGACCGAGCAGCTCGTCGGGGGCGTCGAGCTGCAGGATCGTCGAGCGGAACACGGCGGAGACGACGTCGGCGCCGCCGGCGAGCGCGAGCAGCGCGAGCGCTGCGGCAAAGGACGGCACGAGACCGAACGCCGTGATCGACGCGCCCCAGACGCCGACCGCGACGAGCACCGCGAGACCCTGGCGGCGGATCGCCGCGACCCAACCGGTCGCCAGAGCCCCGACCAGCGCGCCGACGCCCGGCGCCGCGTAGAGCAGCCCGACCGCTCCGGCTCCGCCGTGGAAGCGGACGAGGCCGAGCGCGGGAAACAGCGCACGGGGCATGCCGAAGACCATCGCGTTCAAGTCGACGAGGAAGATCGCCTGGAGCACCTGGTGGCCCCGGAGATAGCGGAGCCCGCCGGCCACCTCGGACAGCCACGGCTCGTGGTCCGCCTTGGACCTCGACGGCGGCACGCGCGCGAGGCGGGAGATGCACGCGAGCGACGCGCCGAAGCTCACGACGTCGACCCAGTAGACGGGCCGCACCCCGAACCTCGCGAGCAGGACACCCGCGACGGCTGGGCCGCCGATCTGAGCGAGCTGGTAGAGCACCTGCCAGAGCGCGTTCGCACCGACGACCGACTCGCGGTCGACGGTGCTCACGACGATGGCCGCGCGCGTCGGCCCGTCGACGCCGGAGAAACCCGCCTGGCAGGCGCTGCACACGAACAACGGCCAGAGCGCAGGGTGCGCCGAGCCCGCGTTCAGCGCGAGCCCGACGCTCGTCGAGGCGAGCAGCGACTGCGAGACGAGCAGAAGGCGCCTGCGGTCCATGCGGTCCGCCACCGTCCCGCCGACGAGCGAACCGGCGAGCAGGGGGACGAGCTGGGCCAGGCTCACGAGCCCGACGTCGAGGGAGGAGTGTGTTATCCGGAAGATCTGGTAGGGAACCGCGACGACCGTGAGCTGGTTGCCGAGGCTGCTCACGACGTAGCCCGACCACAAGAGGCGGAACTGCGGGAACTTGCGCAGCGGGCCGAGGTCGACGAGGACCCGCGACCGCGCCACGGGGACCGAGGTTAGCGACGAGGGGGACGTGCGCCGCGGACCGCAGCCAGCGCATCGACGCGCCCGACCTCAGCCAGCGCACCCAGTCGATCAGCCGCGGGCAGCCCGCTCGCGCAGGACCTCGAGGGCCCGGTCCGCGTGGACCGCCATACGCGTCTCGCTCGCGATCACCGCGAGGACGCGCGAGTCGGTGTCGATCACGAAGGTGCGTCGCTTCACCGGGAGCGGCCCGAAGCTCCGCTTCACGCCGAAGCGCGCGGCGACGGCACCGTCGGGGTCGGACAGCAGCGGGAAGTCGAAGGCGTGCTTGTCCGAGAACGCCCGCTGGCGCTCGACGGGGTCGGCGCTGATCCCGACCCGCTGGGCGCCGAGCGCGGCGAACTCGGCCCCGAGGTCACGGAAGTGGCAGCTCTCGGCCGTGCAGCCCTTCGTCATCGCCATCGGGTAGAAGTAGAGCACGACAGGACCGCCGGCGAGGAGCTCGGACAGCGAGCGCACCGTCCCGGTCTCGTCGGGCAGCGAGAAGTCCTCGACGACGTCACCTATGTCCATCGGCCCTCCTCGTGCGAACGGCGGCAGTCGATGGGAGGCTAACGGTGACAGAGCCGACGTCGACGCACATCCGCACCCCCCGCCGGCACCGAACGGAGGTCCGTGACGACGATCGAGCACGGCGGCGACGCGACCCGGCCCACCGGCGCAGGCACCCCCGGCACGACCGGCGTCGGCGGTACCGGCGGCATCGCCGCGCAGATCCTCGACCTCGTGGCACCGGTGTTCGGCGGCACGGTGCCGTTTCGCGTCCGGGCCTTCGACGGCTCGCTCGCCGGCCCGACGGACGCTCCGCTCGTCACGGTCACGACGCGTGACGCCCTGCGCCGCCTCCTCTGGTCCCCGGGGGAGCTTGGCCTCGCGCGTGCCTTCGCAGCCGGCGATCTCGACGTCGACGGCGACCTCGCGGACAGCCTCGAGCTCGTCTGGAGCGCCCTCGCATCGCGCGGCTCGTCCCGGGCTCGCCCAGGCGGGCGCGCCTGGCTCCGCATGGCCCGCGCCGCCGGCCGACTCGGCGCGCTCGGGCTCCCGCCCCCCGCGCCCGCGAGCGAGGCGCGCGTCGCCGGACGCCTGCACTCGCGGCGGCGGGACCGGGCAGTCGTCGCGCACCACTACGACCTGTCGAACGCCTTCTACGAGCTGCTGCTCGACGAGACGATGGCGTACTCCTGCGCGTACTTCAGCGGACCCGACCAGCCACTGGCCGCTGCGCAGCGCGCGAAGCTCGAGCTCGTCTGCACGAAGCTCGGCATCGGGCCCGGCACGCGGTTGCTCGACCTCGGCTGTGGGTGGGGCTCGCTCGCCCTCCACGCGGCCCGGGAGCACGGGGCGACGGTCACGGCCGTCACGCTCTCGGGCGAGCAGGCCAGCTACGTGCGCGTCCGCGCCGGCGAGCACGGTCTCGCCGGTCGCGTCGAGGTCGTCCAGGCCGACTACCGCGACGCTCCCGTCGACGAGCACGACGCGGTCAGCGCGATCGAGATGGGCGAGCACGTCGGCCGGGACGGCTACCCCGCGTTCGCGTCCCTGCTCGCGTCGCGCCTGCGTCCGGGCGGTCGGGTGCTCGTCCAGCAGATGTCCCGGCCGAGATCCTCGCCGGGCGGCGGGCCGTTCATCGAGTCCTACATCGCGCCCGACATGCACATGCGCCCCGTCGGCGAGACGGTCGCGCTGCTCGAGAGGGCGGGCCTCGAGGTCCGCGACGTCGAGGCGATGCGCGAGCACTACGCGCGGACCGCGCGCGCCTGGTACGCGACGCTCGTCGAGAACGAGCCGGCGGCCATCTCGCTCATCGGCCCCGAGCGTGTCCGGGTCTGGCGGCTGTACCTCGCGGGCATCGCGATCGGCTTCGAGCGTGGCAGCACCGGCGTCGACCAGATCCTCGCCGTGCGCCCGGCCTCGGACGGCTCGAGCGGCATGGCGCCCGGCCGTGCCGGGTGGCGCCCGTGAGCGACGTCGCGCTCGGGCCCGTCGTCGTCACCCTCGCCGCGAGCGCGGGAGCCGTCGCGGCGACGATGCTCGTCGCGTTCCTCCTCGGCGTCGTGACCGGGCGCCACAGCATCGTCGACATCATCTGGGGTCTTGGCTTCGTCGTCGTCGCCCTCGTCGCCCTCGTCGCGTCCGCTGGCCAGGGCTCGGGCACGCGGCGCCTCGTCGTCGTCACCCTCGTCGCCCTCTGGGGTGTGCGGCTCGCCGTCCACGTCGGCCGCAGGGCACTGCGCTCGGGAGAGGACCGCCGCTACGTGGCGCTGCTCGCGCGAGCACCCGGGAGCAGGGACCGCTACGCGCTGCGGGTCGTCTACCTCCCCCAGGGCCTCGTGATGTGGTGGGTCTCGCTCCCCGTCCAGCTCGCGCTCGTCGAGCGCGGCCCGATCGGGCTCCTCGGCCTCGCCGGCGCCGCGGTCGCGCTCGGCGGGATCGCGTTCGAGGCGATCGGCGACGCGCAGCTCGGGCGCTTCCTCGCCGAGCGGACCGACCGGTCTGCGGTGATGGACCGCGGCCTGTGGCGCTACACCCGGCACCCGAACTACTTCGGCGACGCCTGCTTCTGGTGGGGCATCTACGTGGTCGCCGCAGCGCGCGCTCCGGGGGCGCTGACCGTGCTCTCGCCCGTCGTGATGACCGCGCTGCTCACACGCGGCTCGGGCAAGGCACTCCTCGAGCGCGACATCGCCGATCGCCGGCCGGGCTACGCGGACTACGTCCGGCGCACGAGCGGGTTCGTCCCTCTCCCGCCCCGGCGCACCTGAACCCGGCCCACGACGAGCTGCCCACGGCTCGGCAGGGACCGGCCGCGAGGAGAGGCCGCAGACCGGGCCGCACGGGGACACGGCCGGCACCCAGCCGCCGTGCCCCGGAGCCGGCCGTCGCCGGCACCGGGGCTGCCGTCGGGCAGGAATCAGTCCAGGCTGGCGAGCTCCTCGGGGCTGAGGACGAGATCCGCGGCGGCGACGCAGTCGAGGATCGACTCGGCGCGGCTCGCCCCGGGGATCGGCACGACGTGCTCGCCCTTCGCGAGCATCCAGGCGAGCACGACCTGGTGGACGGAGACGCCGTGCGCCTCGGCAACCTTGGGAAACGCCGGGAAGTTCGCACGCAGCGCAGCAGCGTTGCCGATCCCGCCGAACGGGCTCCAGGGCAGGAACGCGATCCCGTGCTCGCCGCAGTGGCGGAGCTCGCCCTCGCTCGAGCGGAACGACGGCGAGAACTGGTTCTGCACGCTCGCGAGGTTGCCCGCACCGAGGATGGAGCGCGCGAGGTCGATCTGCTCGACGTTCGCGTTCGAGATGCCGACCATGCGGACCTTGCCGGCGTCGAGGAGCTCTTTGAACACCCCGACCGCGTCCGCGTAGGGGACCTTCGGGTCCGGTCGGTGGTACTGGTAGAGGCCGATGGCCTCGACGCCGAGCGCCTTCAGCGAGGCCTCGGCCGCGCTCCGCAGGTAGGCCGGGGTGCTGTCGACCGTCCAGCTCCCGTCGCCGGGACGCAGGTGACCGCCTTTGGTCGCGACGAGGACCGAGTCGCTGTCACCGCTCCAGGTGCGCAGCGCCTTGGCGACGAGGCGCTCGCCGTGACCGGTGTCGGGGCCGCCGAGGGAGTAGGCGTCCGCGGTGTCGATGAGGGTGACGCCGGCGTCGAGCGCCGCGTGGATCGTGCGGAGCGACTGCGCCTCGTCCGGTCGGCCCTCGATGGACATCGGCATCTCGCCGAGCCCGATCGCTCCGACGCTCACGGAGCCGATCTTGCGCTGCTGCATTGCGTGCCTCCTGGCGGTCACACCGTCCACGTCGCTCGCGGAAGGACTCTTCCAGTCGAGCCTACTTCGGCCCGCACGGGCGCGAGGAAACCCGAGAAGCCCAGGGTGGCAGCCTGACCGACCGGTCGCTGCCGCCCGGGATGCGGTCCCCACCCGACGGGCCCTCGTTCCAGGGCGTGCGCACCGTCGCGCAGCGGCTGCTGGCCGCCAGCGGAGGCCCTCTCGTCGATGCGCGACGAGCAGATGCGCGACCAGCAGATGCGCGACCACCTGACGGACGAGGTCTCGGCGCGTGGCCTCGCGGCGGTCCTCGACGACGCCGTCGCCGAGACGACGCGGGGTTGCGACGCGCTCGACGTCGTCGAGGCCTGCGCGCCCTACGACATCGCCGAGATCACGGTGGACAACGCGCACCGCGTCGTGATCGAGCTCCTCGCGGGCTCGCCGTCCGGCGGGGCGCGACGCCGACGACCGCCCGAGACCCGGCGGCCGCACCAGGCCTCAGCTCCCGGGGAGGACCTCGTCGAGGAGCGCGTCGAGCCGCTCCTGGCTCTCGAGAAGGTCGAGCACCGTGAAGCGGTTGCGCAACCGGTTCGCGTAGCGGAACGTCGCGCGCAGCATCGCCGCGTCGACGCCGAGGAAGCCGGCGCCGGCCGGGATGCCCGCGACGTCGAGCGCGGCCCGCACCCGGGGAAAGCTCGACGCGACGTCGGCAAGCCGCCGGGCCGCCGCCGAGCGCTCCGGCTCCGGCGGCGGCCAGGACTCGCCGTAGGTGGCGAACCAGGCCCGCTTGTCGTCGCGCACCGGGCCGAGAGCGCGGTACTGCTCGCCGAACCAGGCGCGCTCGTCGTCGCTGCCGCCGGCGCCGGGCGTCAGCACCATCGGCTCGGCGAGCCCGGCGAGAGCGGCTTCCTGCAGGCCGCTCGCGAAGCGGGTCGCGTAGCCGACCTGGAGCCCGTGCGGGGCGTGCTCGCGCAGCTTGCGGAACGCGAGCAGGTCCCAGAAGTGCGACGCGTGGTGCTCGCAGCCGCTCGCCGGCCGCGAGTTGCCCATCATCGCCATCGCGATGCCGGACTCGACGAGCCCGGTCGTGAGCGCGACGACGGCGTCCTCGTCGCCCGCGAGGAGCCGGGCGACGTCGTCGACGCAACGCGTCAGCGGCGCGAGGACGCGCGCCTCGACTGCGTCACAGAAGACCTCGCCGGAGGCGGCGTTGCCGAGCACCCAGTCAAAGCGCGCCGTCGCCTTGCCGATGAGGTCGCCGAAGCCCCAGACGATCATCTCTCGCGGCGCCGCTGCGAGAACGGCCGAGTCCGCGAAGATCGCGAGCGGCGCCTGCGCGGGCAGAGTCACCTTGAGCCCGTCGAACTGCATCGCCGCGACGCTCGAGGCGTAGCCGTCCATCGACGGCGCGCTCGGCACGCTCACGTACGCCGAGCCCTCGAGGAACGTCGCATAGCGGGTGACGTCGTTGAGGACCCCCGAGCCCACGGCGAGCACCGCGTCGGGCCGCGCCGCCCCGAGCGCGTCGCGCACCGCCCCGACGGCCTCGTCGTCCGCGAGCAGACCGTGGCGGTCCGCGAAGCGCTGGAGCGCGACCACATGGCCGGCAGCGGACAGCTCCCCGGCGAGCACGTCGCCGAGCGCGTCGGCGGTGTTCGCGTCCTCGACGACGAGCACGCTCCGCCAGCGCTTCGCGTCGAGGTACGCGCCGAGGCGCTCTCGAGCGTCGCGCCCGACGACGACCTACTCGATCGCGACGCTGTGCTCGAGGCCACAGGACGGGCACGGCCCGGACAGGCCCGGACCCGGCACGGCGCTGGCGGGCTCCGTCACGACGACTGGCCGTAGTAGGCGTGCGGGCCGTGCTTGCGCTCGTAGTGCTTGCGCCGGACCGCGTCCGCGAGCGGTGGCCCGTCGGGCCGGAGCATCTCGGTCAGCAGGGCCATCTTGGCCACCTCCTCGAGCGTCACGGCGCTCTCGACCGCTGCGGTCGCGCTCGGCCCCCAGCAGAACGGGCCGTGCGAGCGGACGAGGACCGCCGGCACCTCGGCCGGGGAGGCGGCACCGATCGCCTCGACGACGACTGTCCCGGTGTTCGCCTCGTAGGCGCCGGCGACCTCCTCGTCGCCGAGGGGCCGTGCGAGCGGCACCGCCCGTGGCGACAGGTCGGCATGCGTCGTGCCGAGGATCGGGATCTCCCGCTCGGCCTGCGCCCACGCCGTCGCCCAGGTCGAGTGGGTGTGGACGACGCCGCCGAGGTCGGGAAAGGCGCGGTAGAGCGCGAGGTGGGTCGGGGTGTCCGTCGACGGCCGACCACCCGCGACGACCCGGCCGTCGAGGTCGACGACGACCATGTCGTCGAGCGTCATCGACGCGTACGGGACCCCGCTCGCCTTGATGACGACCAGGCCGCGCTCGCGGTCGATCCCGCTCACGTTGCCCCAGGTGAGCGCCACGAGACCGTGGGCGGGCAGGGCGAGGTTCGCCTCGAGGACCTCGGCGCGCAAGGCGTCGAGCGCCGCTCCTGACGTCTGTGCCATCAGCTCGTCGCTCCTGTCCCGGTTCCCGGCGCCGACGCTGCGACCCTGCGCCGGAGCTCTTTCAGGCCGTGCATCCATCCGACGTGCTCCCGACCGAGCAGGTCGTGCAGGCCGCGGTGGACCGCGTAGACCTCGTCGTAGACGGCACCGGCCTCCCGATCGGGCGCGTAGGTCCGCGCGACGGGCGGCGCGAGCGCCCGGACCGCGGCGACGATGTCGTCGAAGCCGCCGGCCTCGGCCCCGGCGGCGACGGCGCCGAACAACGCGGAGCCGCGCGCCGGGATCTGCGGCGAGCCCGCCACCGCGACGGGGCGGCCCGTCGTGTCCGCGAGCATCTGCATGAGCCCGGGGCTCTTCTCCGCGATACCGCCGCACGCGACGATCGAGTCGACCGCGAGCCCGTGCTCCGCGAAGTTGTCGACGATCCTGCGGTTGCCGAACGCGACCGCCTCGAGCAGGGCCCGGTAGACCTCCGGCGCGCTCGTCGAGAGGGTCACCCCGAGGAGCACCCCGGACAGGTCCGCATCCGCGAGCACCGACCGGTTGCCGTTCCACCAGTCGAGCGCGACGAGGCCGGTCGCCCCGGGCGCCAGGGCGTCCGCAGCCTCCTCGAGCGCGCGGTAGCGCGCGGCGCGCTCGGCGGCGGGCGTGCCGAGGAGGCGGTCCACGTACCAGGCGAACATGTCCCCGACCGCCGGCTGGCCCGCCTCGTAGCCGAAGGAGCCGGGCAAGATGCCGTCGGCGACGACGCCGGTGATGCCGGGGAGGAGCACCTCGCTCGGGTTGACGACCATGTCGCAGATCGAGGTCCCGATGACCATGACGAAGGTTCCCGGGCTCTCGACGCCGGCGCCGGGCACGGACACGAAGGAGTCGACGTTGCCGACCGCCACGGCGACCGAGGCGGGCAGGCCGAGGCGGGACGCGACCTCCGCTCGGAGCGTCCCGGCACGTCCGCCGAGCGGCGCGAACGCGCGTCCGAGCTTGTCGCCCGGGCGGTCGAAGCCCGGGTAGGCGGCGCTGAAGTACGCGACAGGCGGCAGCCCGGACCCCTCCGACCAGAACGCCTTGTAGCCCGCGGCGCAGGCCGAGCGGACGAGCGCCCCCGTGCAGTGCCAGACGATCCAGTCCGTCGCCTCGACGAACGCGTCCGTCGCGTCGTAGACGGCGCGGTCGTCGTGGAAGACCTCGAGCAGCTTCGGGAAGTACCACTCCGAGGAGATGCGGCCGCCGTAGCGGGCGAGGAAGGGCTCGCCGCGCTCGAGCGCGACCTCGGTGAGGCGGTCGGCGTAGCCCTGGGCGCCGTGGTGCTTCCACAGCTTCGGCCACGCGTGCGGGTGGCTGCGCCACTGCGGCATCGTGCACAGCGGCGTGCCGTCGGCGGTCGCGGGCAGCACGGTGCACGAGGTCACGTCGATGCCGAGCCCGACGACGCGAGCCGGGTCGACCCCCGCGCGTGCCAGCGCCTCGGGCACCCCGCGCTCGAGGACCTCGACGTAGTCGAGCGGGTCCTGCAGTGCCCAGTCGGGGCCGAGGGGCTCGCCAGTCGCGGGGAGGGTCCCCTCGATGACGCCGTGCGGGTAGCGGACCTCGGACACAGCGAGCTCCGCACCCGACGCGAGGTCGAGGACGAGCACGCGGCCGGACTCGGTCCCGTAGTCGATACCGATCGCGAGGGGCGCCTCGCGGCCGTGCCGTGCGCCCCCACCAGTCGTCTCCTCGTTCACGGCGGCCGAGCCTAGAGTGCAGCGTCCGCAGGCGCACGCTCGTCGGCCCGCGTCGGGACGCGCGCCGCGACCGTGGCGCTCACGTCGGCGCAGTCCCGGCTCTTGGCACGACCGGCTCCGGACCGCCGAGGTCGTCGAGGTCCGCGGCGCCGTAGGCACGCCACCCCGCGGCGCCGCTCGCGAGCAGCGCGACGCCGGCGAGGCCGAAGGCCGCCCGCGCACCGAGAGCCTGCGCGACCCACCCGGTGAGCGGTCCGGTCACGGCCCCGAGACCGGGGAGCGCCATCACCCACAGGCCCATCATCCGGCCGCGCAGCGCGGGAGCCGACCGCAGCTGCACGACCGTGTTCGCGAGCGCGATGAACCAGATCGAGCTGAGACCGACGACGGTGAGGGCGACGAGCTCTGCGGCAAGGTCCGGCATGACCGCGCCGACGAGCACGGACGCTCCGGTCACGAGCGCGAGCAGCCGCACGCGCCGTCCCGAGGGTCGCTCGCCCGCAGACGCCGCCAGGCCGGCTCCACCGATCGCCCCGATGCCGAACGTCGCGAGCAGCGCGCCGTAGCCGCCGCCGCCGGCATGGAAGTCCTGCGTCGCGAGCAGCGGCAGCGCGACGCTGAGGTTGAACAGCATGCCGCTCGACGCCGCGAGGAGCAGCCCGTAGCGGATGACCGGCGTCCGCCAGGCGTAGGCGAGGCCCTCGCGCAGCCCGCGCCCGCTCCCGGCACGCCACGGCACGGCCGCGGGCGCGGGCGCCCTGGACCCGGTGATGGGCCGAGGTCGGCCCCGGCGCGCCCGCGCCGGTGCGCCCGTGGCTCGGCCTGGCGCGTGCCGGCCCTGCGCGACGAGGACGGCGACGGGAAAGACGAAGGTCGCGGCGTTGACGTAGAAGCAGGCCGCGACGCCGATCGTCGCGAGCAGCACGCCACCGGTGGCGGGCCCGAGGACACGCGAGACGTTGAGGACGACCTCGTTGAGCCCGATCGCGTTGCCGGCGCCCTCCGTGCCGACGAGGTCGAGGACGTAGACCTGGCGGGCCGGCCCGTCGAGCGCGCTGACGACCCCGAGCGCGCCGGCGAGCGCGAAGACCATCCAGAGCCGGACCAACCCGCTCGAGGTGAGCGCGCCGAGCAGGAGGGCGAGTGCCGTGAAGCTCGCCTGCGTGCCGATCAGGAGCCGGCGCTTGTCGACCCGGTCGACGACCGCGCCGGCGAGCGGCGAGCCGAGCAGCACGGGCACCATCGTGAAGGCGGACACGAGGCCGAGATCGATCCCGCGACCGGAGAGCCGGAGCACGAGCCACGCCTGCGCGACCGACTGGGTCATCGTGCCCGAGGTCGAGACGACCTGGCTCACGAACCACCGCCGGAAGTCCCGGACGGCGAGCGAGCGAGCGAGCTGACGCCCGATCGCGCCCCAGGGCGTCGCGCGACGGGCGGAGCGCGACTGCACGCGCCGGCGATCAGGGCTCGACGGCGGGATCGGCGGCGGGATCGGCGGCGGCTCCACCGACGCGGGCACCGGGCCGGCCCGACGGCCGGCGCGCGGCCCCCCAGACCTCGTCGGTGAGGGCCCGGAGCGCCGGGGTCGGGGTCGGGGTCGGCGCGACCGCTCCGGTGAGCGCGCGGACACGCTCGGGGAGCCGGGCGAGCTCCGAGGCGACACGCTCCCGGCTCGCCGCGAGCGGCTCGCTCGGCCGGACGCGCCGCCCCGAGCCCATGACGAGCTCGAGGAGCGGCTCCTCCCCCGGCTCGGGCTCCTCGCCGCGGCGCGCGATCCGGTCCGCGTAGCCGGGGCGGCGCAGGACCTGCTTCGCCCCGGGCAGGGTCGCCTTGCCGGTGGAGAGCTTCGCGACGGACCGGCCCGCATACTCGACGAGCTTGTAGGTCGAGTCGAGGTACGGCGCGTCCGCGACGACACCGAGGCGCGTCCCGACGCCCGCCGCGTCGATCGGGTCGCCGGCGGCGACGAAGCGTGCGAGGTCGTGCTCGTCGAGGCCTCCGGAGACGAAGATGCGGACCTCCCCGAGGCCTGCACGGTCGAGCTCGGAGCGCGCCGCGCGGGCAAGGGCGCCGAGGTCGCCGCTGTCGATGCGCACGGCCGCGCTCGACTGCAGGCCGTGGGCGGTGATCACCTCGATCGCGCGTCGCACGCCTGCGACCGGGTCGTAGGTGTCGACGAGGAACGTCGCGCGCTTGGGATGGTCGCGCGCGAAGCTCGCGAAGGCCTCCCGCTCGTCCTCGAAGGCCTCGACGTAGGAGTGCGCCATCGTGCCCGAGGGCTCGAGCCCGAACCGGCGCGCCGCGTCGACGTTGCTCGTGCCGACGAAGCCGCACATGGCCGAGAGACGAGCGACCGAGAGCCCGGCGTCCATGCCCTGGGTCCGCCGGAGGCTGAAGTCGACGAGGGCGATCCGGCCCGCGGCCGCGCTCACGCAGCGCGCCGCCTTGGTCGCCACGGCCGTCTGGAACGTGCACATATTGAGCAGGTACGTCTCGACGAGCTGCGCCTCGGGCAGCGGTGCGGTCACCTCGAGCAGCGGCTCGCCCGCGAAGACGACCGTCCCCTCGGGGACGGCCCACACGTCGCCGGTGAAGCGGAGCCCCGCGAGAGCCCGGAGGGTCTCGCCGTCGATCCCGACGCTGTCGAGGTAGGCGAGGTCGTCGTCGTCGAACGACACCTGCTCGAGGTAGGCGAGGCAGTCTGCGAGGCCACCAGCGACGAGGTACCCCCACCCGGCGGGCAGCCTGCGGACCGAGAGGCTGAAGGTGGCCGGGCCGACCATCGAGCGCCGGATGTAGCTCGAGGCCATCGTGATCTCGTACAGGTCGAGCTGGAGGGCCCGGCTCATCTCAGGTCAGGACCTCCATCGCCAGCCACTCTACCTGGCCAGCCCGTGGGGTCCTCGAACCGGGGCGCCGGCCCCAGGCCGGGACGCGACGTCCCGGCCTGCGGTCACGCCGTTGTCGCCCCGGCGATCCGGAGGATCTCGTCGACCCTGCTCGAGACCTCGGCGAGGTTGCGGCTGATCTCGCCTGTCACCGCGCTCTGCTCCTCGACCGCGGCGGCGATCGTGCCCTGCATCTCGTCGATCCGGCCGATGACGCCCGAGATCGACGAGATCGCCCCGACCGCGCTCGCGGTGTTGCGCTTGATCTCCTCGACGATGTTGCCGATCTTGCCCGTGGCCTCCGCCGTGCCGCGAGCCAGCTCTTTCACCTCGCTCGCGACGACAGCGAAGCCCCGCCCCGCGTCGCCGGCGCGGGCGGCCTCGATCGTCGCGTTGAGCGCGAGCAGGTTCGTCTGGCTCGCGATCTCGGTGATCAGCTTGACGACCGAGCCGATCTGCGCGCTCGCCTCGCCGAGGCTCGACACCGTCGCCTCGGTCTCCGCGGCGGCCCGCACGGCCTCCTTGGCCGTCGAGGTGGCCTGGCCCGCGCTCCGGGCGATCTCGGCGACGCTTGCCAACATCTGCTCGGTCGCGGCGGCGATCGTCTGGATGGTGCCGTTGACCTGCTCGAACTGACTGACGCTTTGGGCGAGCTCGGCGGCGCGCAGCTCGGCGGCGCGCTTGGCCGAGACGTCGTCGAGCACGACGACGAAGCAGACGAGCTCGTCGGAGGGATCGCGCACCTCGTTGATCGCGGCGTGGAGCGTGACGCCACCGAAGCCCAGCTCCGCCTCGTGGGGAAGCGACGCGCGCGAGCGGAGGATCCCCTCGACGCGAGCCGGGTTCTTGTGGAACCGGTGGATGCTGCCGCCGAGGAGCTGGCCCTCGCGGACACCGAACGCTGCCTGGACCGCCCCGCCGAGCGCGTGCATCGTCCGCGCCGCGAAGGGGTTCAGGTAGACGAGCTCGAGCTGGGGGTTCGCGATGAGCACGTTCGCCGGGAGCGCCTCGAGAACGAGGCGGGCGATGCCGGCGCGACCGAGAAGGTCGTCCACGGGCTCGCGCCCACGCGAGCTCGGCAGCCCCGCGGCCGATGGCGGCGTCGTCGCGAGCTCGTCGACTGCGAATGCGCTCATGCACGCCTAACGGTCCGCGCGCGATCGAGTTGAGGCGAGGCGAGGCGAGGCGAGGCGAGGCGAGCGGCACGCGCCCCGATTGCGGCCCGCTCAGCCCGGGTCGGGCCCGCTCGCCACGGGGCGCGCCGGGTCGTTGCTCCATTGCGACCACGAACCGGGGTACAGCCGACCCGGGCCGAAGCCCGCGTGCTCGAGGGCGAGCAGGTCGTGGCAGGCCGTCACCCCCGAGCCGCAGTACGCGACGACGCTCGACTCGGCCGACACGCCGAGCGACGCGAAGCGTCGACGCAGCTGCGCGACGGCGAGGAAGCGACCCGACTCGTCGAGGTTCTCCCGGCACGGCAGGCTGCGCGCGCCGGGCGCGTGACCCGCACGCGGGTCGACCGGCTCGTGCGCCCCGCTGTAGCGCTCGGCGGCGCGCGCGTCGAGGACGAGATGGGCGCCCGTCGCGACGTCGTCGGCCGACGCGAGACGACCGACCGGCCACGCCCGCGCGGTCGCAACCGCGCGCGGCCGCACGCTCGGGCGTGCCTCGAGCTCGCCGGGCCAGCACGCGACGCCCCCGTCGAGGACCGCCGCGGGGCGGCCGGTCACGCGCAGCATCCAGACCAGGCGGGCGGCGATCACGCCCCCGTCGTCGTCGTAGCCCACGACGACGTCGTCGTCGCCGATCCCGAGACGGCACAACGCCTCGGCAAAGGACTCCGGCGACGGCAGCGGATGCCGGCCGTGTCGCGGATCGGGCGGCCCGGCGAGGTCACGCTCGACGTCGACGAAGATCGCGCCCGGCAGGTGCCCCGCATCGTAGGCAGCTCTGCCTGACCGGCCGTCGAGGTACCAGCGGACGTCGGCGAGCACCACGGACGGGGAGGCCGCCTCGAGCCACGCGACGTCGACGACCGGAGGGATCGGCATCACGCGACGCTATCGCGGCACGGCCGCAGGCCGCGTCGGCTCCCGGCCTGCTTCGCGCCGGCTCCCGGCGGGAATAGCCGCCAGGGACATCCAAGTTGCAGATGAATATGGAATGTCGCCTCGCAGGCGTGGATCGGCACGGCGCGCAGCGAGCACCGTTGACCGACGGACCGACGCTCGCGGGGCCGACGTTCGTGCTGAGCGGCGGCGGGAACCTCGGTGCCCTCCAGGTCGGCATGCTCCGCGCCCTCGCGGAGGCCGGCGTCGAGCCCGGCCTCATCGTCGGAACCTCGATCGGCGCGATCAACGGCGCGTTCCTCGCCGGGCATCCCGGCCCCGACGGCGCTGCCGAGATCGCGCGGCTCTGGTCGACGCTCCGGCGCCGCGACGTCCTCGGCTTGCACCCCCGCACGCTCGCGCGCGGACTGGCCGGGCGACAGCGCTACCTGTTCGACCCAGGGCCGCTGCGCCAACTGCTCGACTCCTTCGTCGGCTTCGACCTGCTCGAGCAGTCTCCGGTTCCCCTCGCCGTCGTGGCCACCGACCTCGGGTCGCGCGAACCTGTGCTGCTCTGCTCGGGGGACGCCACGACGGCCCTTCTCGCGAGCAGCGCCGTGCCCGGCCTGCTCCCGCCCGTCTCAGTCGAGGGTCGCCTGCTCGTCGACGGAGCGGTCGCGTCGGACGTCCCGCTGCGCGAGGCGGTCGCGCTCGGGAGCACGGACGTGCTCGTCCTCGCCACGGCGCCCGCGCAGCTCGACAGCCTCCGCCGTATCGCCCCCGTCTCGCCCTCTGCCTGCGCCGGGGACGGCGTGCAGGTCACCGTCGTCCCGCCGCTCGAGGTGACGGTGCCCTTCGCCGCGCTCGACCAGTCGGGACGCCTCGCCGACCTCGGCTACCGCCGCACGCGCCAGTGGCTCGACGCGGGCATGCCGTCCGCCGCCGAGCTGCTCTGCGCCGAGGACCGCTCGACCCACGACGACAAGAGCCCTGCAACGTGCACATATCGTGCACGACCTGACCGGCGCCGGCGCCGGTGCCGGTCCACGCGTGCGGCGGGCGCAGGAGCGGACCCGTGGACCCGCACGCGCACCTGAGCCGTCGTGTGCGTCCCGTCAGGCGTCGCGCGCGAGGCCGACCGGGCAGGCGATGGCGTGCGGCGGGTCCGCGACGAGCACGTGCGGCGTGCCCGTCGTGAGCGCGAACGCGACGGCCTCGGCGGCGAGCTCGGGCGGATCCGGGTCGCCGCGGCGGCCGCCTGGAACGATCGCCCCGGCGCGCAGGTGGTCGTGGAACTCCGTCGCCGTCAAGGCCGGGTAGACGGCCGACACGACGATGCCCGCGCCGGCGAGCTCGAGCCGTCCGACCTCGGTCAGCGCGTTGAGCGCCGCCTTGCTCGCCGTGTACGCCCCGAGGCCCGCCCGCAGGTGCAAGGAGGTGGCCGACGAGACGTTCACGACGGCTCCGGCTCCTGCGGCTCGCATCGTCGGCAGCACGGCCTGCATGGCGGCGAGCGGCGCGACGAGGTTGAGCTCGAGGATTGCCCGCAGGTCGTCGAGCGCGACGTCTGCGAGCGGTACGTGCAGCCCCTGACCGGCGTTGTTCACGAGCGCGTCGATCCGGCCGTCGACCTCGAGAGCCCGACCGACGAGATCGGTGAGCTGTGCCGGCACCGTGACGTCCGTCGGGACGGCGAGCGCTCGCGGCAGCTCGGCGGCGAGCGCCGCGATCCGGTCGGCGCGCCGGGCCGCGAGAACGACGACGGCACCGGCGCCGGCGAGCCGTCGTGCCGTCGCGGCGCCGATGCCGGAGGACGCGCCGGTCACGACGCACACCGATCCCGCGAGGTCCACGTTCAGCTCCCTGTCCCTATGTCCCTATGTCCCTATGTCCCTGTACCTATGCCCTGGTACCTATGCCCTCGTCCCCGTGCCCGGGGTCGTCGACGTCGCCGTCCTCGAAGGTCTCGATCACCTCGAGGGCGTCCTCGGTCAGCTGGCGCGCGAGGTCCACGAGCGCCCGCGCGGCCGCGACGTCCTCGCCGACGACGGGGACGTCGGGGTCCGAGCCGCCGCGCCGGGCCCGTCCAAAGCCGGCGAGATCGCGCCCGGCCGCGTGCAGCCGGGCGTCGGCACGCGTGCGTTCGCCGTCCTCGGTGAACGCGATCTCGACGGTCCATATGCGCACTTCGCCGGTCACCTGCGCACCTCGCCTCCCGGCCGACCCTTCGCGATCGAGCTGCCGCCGTCGAGCCCGGGCTCCCCGCCTGGCGCGCCGTCGGGCCGGCTCGGGAGGAGCGCGAGCACGACGAGAGCCCCGACGCCCACCGCGACGGCGCCGACGAGGCACGCGATGTCGAGCCCGCTGACGAACGCGTCGCGCGCGACCGTCGAGAGGGCGGCGCCGAGCCGACCGCCGATCTGCTGCGCGACGGTGAGAGCGCCGCCGAGCGAGCCGACGATCGCGTGGTGCACGCCAGCGGGCATCGGCTCGTGCGCGAGCACCGGCGCGAGATGGTCCTGGTAGCGAGTGTTGAGCAGGCTGCCGAGAACGGCGACGCCGAGGGCTCCGCCGACCTGCAGCGCCGTCGAGTTCGTCGCCGCGCCGACCCCCGCTTGACCGAGCGGGAGCGACCCCATCACGGACTCCGTCGAGGGCGCGAACGCGAGTCCCGTCCCGATGCCGACGAGCATGAACGCGGGGAGGGCGTCGCCGTAGGAGCCGGCGACCGTCGTGTGCGAGATCATGGCCATGCCGACGGCGATGACCGCCATGCCGGTGAAGACGACCGCCTTCGTGCCGAGCTTGCGCACGAGCAGGCTCGAGCTCGGCGCGACCACGAGGATGACGAGCGCCATCGGGCCGATGCGCAGGCCGGTCTGGAACGCCGTGTAGCCGAGGCTGAACTGCAGGTACTGCGTGAGCAGGAACAGCGCGCCGAGCAAGGTGAACAGCACGAGCGTCATCGAGGCGATCGCCGCGCTGAAGCGGCGGCTCGCGAACAGCTCGAGTCGGAGCAGCGGGTGGTCGATCCGGCCTTCCCACCACCAGAACGCCGCGAGAACGGCGAGACCACCGGCGATCGCCGCGAGCACGAGCGGCGAGCTCCACGAGTGCTCGGGCGCCTCGATGATGCCCCAGAGCAGCAGCCCGAGCCCGACGACCGACGTGACGGCACCCACCCCGTCGGGTGCGCTCACCACGGGGTTCTTCGAGTTCGGCACGACGAGCACAGCCGCCACGAGCCCGAGGACGGCGATCGGCACGTTGATGAGGAACACCGACCCCCACCAGAAGTGGTCGAGGAGCCAGCCCCCGACGATGGGCCCGATCGCGATGCCGAGGCCTGTCGTTCCCGACCAGATCCCGATCGCCTTCGCGCGCGCGGCGCCGTCGGTGAAGACGTTCGTGAGGATCGACAACGTCGACGGCATGATCGACGCGGAGCCGATGCCCATGAACGCACGCGCCGCGATCAGCGCATCCGGGCTCCCCGAGAACGCGGACGCCGCCGAGCCGCCTGCGAACACACCGAGGCCGGCGAGGAAGACCCACTTGCGCCCGATCCGGTCGCCGAGGCTCCCGGCCACGAGCAGCAGACCCGCGAAGACGATCGAGTACGCGTCGACGATCCACTGCAGCTCGGTGTCGGACGCGTGCAGGTCGCGCACGAGCGTCGGCAGCGCGACGTTGAGCACGGTGTTGTCGAGGCTCACGAGGAGCAGGCTCACGCAGAGCACGGCGAGCACGACCCAGTCACGCGTGCCGGGGCTGGACGAGCTCGCTCCGCGGTCGCCGGTGTGCACCGGGGGAGGCGGTACGACGCGCGCAGCAGGGCGAACCACGCCACGATTCTCCCCCTCCGGCGAGACCGCTGCTAGGTCCGTTCGGCCCTTGTTCGCCCCCCCCGCACCGGACGCCGCTGTCACAGGCCGCTAGCCTCGCCAGCAAAGAGCGAGCAACGCAGCGGGGGACCGCAATCCGCCGCAATTCGCCGCGATCGGCGGAACCCGCCGCGAGGGCCAGGAGGACAGGGACGTGCCGACCAACCACGCAACCGACGGGCCCGCTCGGCCTGCGCCGTCGAGCGCAGCGACAGGGCGGGACATGCCGGCGCTCTTCCTCGGCCACGGCAGCCCGATGAACGCGATCGAGGACAACCGCTACAGCAGGTCCTGGCGCACCCTCGGCGCTACGCTGGCGCGACCGCGCGCGATCCTCGCCGTCTCCGCGCACTGGTACATCCGCGGCTCGGCGGTCACCGCGATGGCGGCACCGCGCACCATCCACGACTTCGGCGGCTTCCCACCCGAGCTCTACGCCCTCGACTACCCGGCACCGGGAGACCCCGACGTCGCAGCCGAGGTCGCCGACACGCTGCTGCCGACGGTCACGGCCCTCGACGAGACGAGCTGGGGCCTCGACCACGGGACCTGGTCCGTCCTCGTGCACCTGTTCCCCGACGCCGACGTCCCGGTCGTCCAGCTCGCCGTCGACGCACGGCTCCCGCTCGACGCGCACGTCGAGCTCGGCGCACGGCTCGCGCCGCTACGTGCGCGTGGGATCCTCGTCGTCGCGAGCGGCAACGTCGTCCACAACCTGCGGGCGATGGACTTCTCCCAGCCCGACGCCGGCACGGACTGGGCGCGGCGCTTCGACGGGGCGGCACGCGATCTCCTCGCGTCGGAGCCGGGCGACCTCGGGCGCCTGGCGGACCATCCCGACCTCCACCTCGCCGCACCGACGCCGGACCACCTCGACCCGCTCTGCTACCTCGCCGGCCTCGCCGCAGCGGCGGGCGACACGCCCGAGGTGGTCCTCGACGGCTTCGCCCTCGGCTCGCTGTCGATGACCGCCTTCGCGCTCGGCATGCCCGTCGCGCCCGCTGCGCGGCCTGGGTCGCCGTCTACGACCGCGCGGTCGTCTTCTTGACGGCGAGAGCCGGCTCGTCCCACTCCGCGAGGAACGAGTACCGGTCTCCTCGGACGAGGCTGTGCCGCCACTCGACGGCCCGGCCGGCTGCGAGGGCGAGCCGCTCGATGCCAAACACCGCCTCGTGGCTCGGGAGCGCGAGCAGCCGGCGCTCGTCGTCGGAGGGATTGAGCGGGCGGATGCGCTCCCACCCGCCGGTGACCCGCAGGCCGCATGCGTCCGCGAGCACGTCGTAGACCGAGCCGACAGAGAGCTCTGCGCCGAGCATCGGCGCGGCCAGGTCCGCAGGCAGCCACGACCGGTCGAGCGCGAGCGGCTCCTCGCCTGCGTGGCGGAGCCGTTCGAGGTAGACGACTTGAGCGTGGGGCTCGACCCCGAGCGCCTCGGCGGCCTCGCCCGCCGGGACGAGCCGGAGCGCCCGCACGTCACTGCGCTCCTCGAGCCCTGTCGAGCGGACCGTGCGCGCCAGGCTGTAGAGCGCGTGGAGCGGCTGCTCGAACTGCGGCCGTGCGAGCGTCGTCCCCCGACCGCGCTCGCGCACGAGCAGGCCGTCGGCTTCTAGCCTGCGCAGGGCCTCGCGGACGGTGTGCCGGCTCACCGCGTAGTCCCGGGTCAGCTCCTCCTCGGTCGGGAAGCCGGCGTCGAGCTCGCCGAGCGCGACGCGTCGACGAAGGTCCTCGAGCACCTGCGACCAGAGCGGGAGCGGGCTCGTGCGGTCGGGCAGGCGAGCGGTCACGCGCCCCCGATGAAGAACGAGCTGAGCAGGACCGCGAGGACGAACAGCGTGACGATCGTCATCGGCGGGTCCTTCTCGTAGGCAAAGGTGAGGACCGCGACCGCGACGCGCAGCACCGGCGTCGCGATGAGCACGACGAGCCCGAGGCCGATGAGGCCGCGCCCGTCCCCTATGGCGAGCGCGTGGCCGAGCTGGCCGATCGTGTGGGGGAACTTCGAGCTCAGCATCGTGAGCGGGTGGTAGGAGCTGCCCGAGAGGTGCGCGTAGCCCGGGTGCCGGGCGAAGGTCAGCCCGAGGCCGGCCATCACGAGGGCGACGGCGACGCTCACGCCGATCCGGAGCACGAGGCTGATCGCGATCTCCGACTGGCGGACCTTCTCCTCGTTCACCTCCCGCTTGCGCCGCGGCTGACCTGCGCCAGACGTGCCGACCGTGCCGGCGCTGCCGAGCGCGCCCGCGGCGCGAGCCCCGGACGTGCCGTCAGCGCCCGCCGCTCCGGCTCGGGTCGTGTCGGCCATCTAGAGCACCCCCCGCTGGAGCATCTCGATCGCGACGACGACGAGCACGACGACGAAGATGATGCGCACGGACGTGTTCGTGATCTTGCCGAGGACGCGCGAGCCGAACATCGCGCCGCCGAGCACGCCGACGGCGACCGGCGCCGCGATGATCGGGTCGATCTGGCCGCGTGCGAAGTAGAAGCCGGCGCTCGCCGCGGCCGTGACGCCGATCATGAAGTTGCTCGTCGCGGTCGACACCTTCATCGGCAGGTGCATGGCGAGGTCCATCGCCGGGACCTTCAGCGCACCCGACCCGATCCCGAGCAGCGCGCTCACCATCCCCGCGACGTACATCATCGCGAGGCCGACCTTGGTGCCGGTGACCTTGTAGGCGATCTCCTGCTTCTCGGCCTCGTCGTAGTACGAGCCGTGGAGGTCGAAGTAGTTGGCGATCCGGTCGTCGGAGCTCGTAAGGACCGCCGTCGCATGCCGCTTGTGGAAGATCGCGAACGCCGAGTACGACAGGACGACGCCGAAGAGGATGAACAGCGCCCGTGCCGGGAACACCGTCGTGAGGTACGCCCCGCTCACCGCGCCGGTCGTCGTCGCGATCTCGAGGAACATCCCGGCGCGCAGGTTCGTCATGCGCTCCCGGACGTAGGTCGCCGCGGCGCCGCTCGACGTCGCGATGACCGAGACGATCGACGCGCCGATCGCGAGCCGGATGTCGATGTGGAACAGCAAGGTGAGCACCGGCACGACGACGACGCCACCACCGAGACCGACAAGCGAGCCGAGGACGCCTGCGAGCACCGATATCGCGAGCAGCACGACGACGAAGACGAGCGGGGTCACGCCATATTGTACGTACATTCGGAGGAAGCCGTCAAGCACCTCCTCCGGCCGGTCCCCTTGCCTCGCGCCCGGGCGACCGATGCGCCGGTCAGGCAGCGAACGTCAGGGACCGAACGTCAGGAACCGAGCGTCAGGAGTAGACGGTCCGGCTCAGCGCGAACTCCCTGTTGCCCTGCCGCTCGCTTGCGGTCAATCGGCCGTTGCACACGTCCGCGATCGCCGCGAGGATCCGCGCTCCGAGGCGCTCGAGGGACTCCGTGCCCGTCAGCACGCCGCCAGCGTCGAGGTCGATGTCGCCGGCAAGCCGGTCGTAGAGCTCGGTGCTCGTCGAGATCTTCACGCACGGAGCGATCGGGGAGCCTGTCGGCGTACCCCGCCCCGTCGTGAACGCGACCACCTGCGCGCCCCCGGCGACCATCCCCACCATCTGCTCGATGTCGTGACCGGGGGTGTCCATGACGAACAGCCCGGGCGCGCGCACCTGCTCGGCGAAGTCGACGACCCCGGAGACCGGGGCGGCACCTCCTTTTTTCGCGGATCCGAGGGCCTTCTCCTCGATCGTCGTCAGGCCGCCAGCCTGGTTGCCCGGGGACGGCTGCGCCCCGCGCACGTCGACGCCGAGCCCGCGGATCGCGGACTCGAAACCGAGGATGGCGCGGCGGACGCTTGCGGCGACCTCGGGCGAGACCGCACGGGCCGCGAGCGCCTCCTCGGCGCCGATGAGCTCGGGCGTCTCCGCGAGGATCGACGCGCCCCCCGACGCGACGAGCAGATCGCTCGCGACCCCGAGCCCCGGGTTGGCCGTGATGCCCGACAGCGCGTCCGATCCGCCGCACTCGAGCCCGAGCACGACGTCTGCGAGCGATCCCGGGCTACGCACGTCACGTGCAAGGTCTGCAGCGAGGCGGGCCGCGAGCACGGCGCCCGCGGCGACCGCACCGTCGGTGCCGCGGTGCTCGGCGAGGGCGACGAAGGCGCTGCGCTGTCCCGCGTCCCGCAGTGCGTCCGCGAGCCAGGCGTCGTCGGCACGCACGCCGACGACGAGGACCGCTCCGACGTTGGGGTTCGTCCCGAAGCCGACCAGGGTGCGGGCGATCCGCTCCGGCTCGGGCTCCGCCGCCCCCCTGGCGTCGTGCGCGACGGCGACCGCGCCGGGCACCGCCGCGGCGATCCGTGCGGCCGCGAGGCTGGCCGACCCCCGTGCCGGCAGCACCAGCAGGTGGTCGCGGACCCCGAGACGGCCGTCAGGGCGGCGGAAGCCGCTCACCTGCACGTCGCGAACCGGCCCGAGACCCAACGCGCCAGGCGGCACGCCACCGGGTACGACCGTCACATCGACCTCGTCAACCGGCGGAGCTCGAACTCGTGTGCGCCACGGCGCTCCGCGGCGCTCGGCTCGCCCGAGAACACCGCACGTGCCGAGGCGAGGATCCGGGCCGCCACCGCGTCGAGGGGACCGTCGCTACCGAGGTCAAAGTCGTCCGGCATCGCTGCGAAATCGTCGGCGTCGGCTGCCACGGCGACGACCGGGCAGACGGCAAAGCCGCGCGGTGCCTCCCCCGGCGGGCACCAGGAGACGATCACCTGGGCGCCGCGCACGGCGAGATCGGCGTGCACCTGCGGGCCGGTCCCGGCATGCGGCTCGACCAGGCGCATGCGTGCGGCCGTGGCGGCGTCTCGCAGGACCGGGGCGAACGGTGCCGCCGAGTCGTCGAGTCCGAGCACCAGCTGGTCGTCGCCGGCAGCCGTCCTGTGCTGCGACGCTGCCCGGGCGAGCAGCTGTCCGACGACTGTGCGCCCGCGCTCGACGGTGCGCGCGCTCCCGCCCGAGCCCTGGACCGTGAGCAGCTCGACGAGCTGGCCGCGGGCACCGATCTCTGCCGCGAGCTCGGTCCCCTGGACCGTCTCGCAGCCGAGGCCGACGACGAGGACCCCGGCGACGTTCGGGTGGGCAGCGATTCCCGCGAAGACCTCGGCCGCGTGGATCGCGTCAGCGCCGACCTGGCCGCAGCCGTGCGGATGACCGATCGCGACGGCATCGGTCCCTGCGATCCGCTCGGCGACGTGCGCGGAGCAGACGACCGACGGGAGCACGAGGACGTGGTTGCGCGCACCGATCGTGCCGTCCGGTCGGGCGTACCCGGACAAGGTCACGGTCGCCCGCCCTCCGCGCGGCGCGCCGCCGGGCGCGGGTCCGTGCCGGTGTGCCCGGGCAGCCGTGCGCTCACGACGTTGTGGACATGGACGTGGTCGCCGCGCGCGATCTGCTGCGTGGCTCGGCCGACGACCTCGCCGTACTTGACGATCGCAGCGCCGCGGTCGATGTCGTCGGCGGCGACCTTGTGACCGAAGGGCACGGCCGCGCGCGTGGCGAACGATCGCGGCCCGTCGGCCACGGCCTCGCCGGGCTGGAGCTCACGCAGCGCCACGAGGACGTTGTCGATTGCGGAAAGCCGCAGGACGCCCGGTCGGTCGGAGGGGCCACCATCTCGTCGCAGCGACCCGTCGGGCACGTGCCCAATCTACTCCCCCGGTCGCTCTCGGCGGGCTCCCGCACGAGACCGCCTGTCACCTGTCTCCCGGCCCACTCCCCGGTCGCTCTCCCGGTCCGGTCTCCCCGCCCGTCAGTCGAGGTGGAAGATCTCTGGCAACGGCACGATCCCCTCGTCGGGGGCCGCCCCGTCGAGGCCGTCGAAGTAGGCGGCCATCGCCGCCTGCCAGCGGGCGTTGACCTCCGTCGCGGCCATCGCGGCCGTGGCCTCGTCCAGGCTGTCGCACTCGAGGTAGCCGACGAGCAGGCCGTCGTCCGCGAGGAACAGCGAGTAGTTGCGCCACCCGCTCGCCGCGAGCGCGGCGCGCATCTCCGGCCAGACCGACCGGTGCGCCTCCGTGTAGGCCTCGATCATCTCGGCACGCACGTGCAAACGGAAGCAGACCCGCTCCATGCCCCTCCTGTCTACCCAGCTCGGTAGCTTCGGCCGCGCCTGCCCAGCCCATTGAGCGAGCCCATTGAGCGAGCCCAGGGCGCGAGCCAACCGGACCGGCCCGCGGTTGCCGATCCTTGCCCCTCGACGTCGCTGCCGCAAGCGGCTCGTCTGGCAAGCGCTTGCCAGCAAGCGGAGCGGCACGCGATGCTGCCTGGGGGCGCGACGGCACCGGAGCGCGTAGGAGGGGAGGCGGCGTGGCACGGCAGCGCGTCGGGATCATCATGAACGGCGTCACCGGCCGCATGGGGCGCGTCCAGCACCTCGCGCGCTCGATCGCGGCCATGCGCGCAGACGGCGGCCTCGAGGTCGGTGGCGTGACGATCTGGCCGGACCCCGTGCTCGTCGGGCGTGACCTCGAGCGCCTCCGGTCTCTCGCCGCCGCGCACGACATCGAGCGCGTCAGCACCGACCTCGACGCGTGCCTCGCGGACCCGGCGGACACGGTCTACTTCGACTCCCAGACGACGGCGCGCCGGGAGCAGGCCGTGGCGCTCGCGATCGCCGCGGGCAAGGACGTCTACTGCGAGAAGCCGTCGGCGACGACGAGCGCCGCGGGCTACGAGCTTGCCGATCTCGCCGAACGCGCCGGGGTCCGCAACGGCGCGGTCCAGGACAAGCTCTTCCTCCCGGGCCTGTTGAAGCTCCGCGAGGTCCTCGACTCGGGCGCGCTCGGCCGCCTGCTCGCGATCCGCATCGAGTTCGGCTACTGGGTCTTCCCCGACGCGATCGGGGCGACTCAGAGGCCGTCGTGGAACTACCGGGCCGAGGACGGCGGCGGCATCGTCCTCGACATGTTCTGCCACTTCCGCTACCTGCTCGAGCACCTCTTCGCACCCGTCGAGTCCGTGCTGTGCGAGATGGCGACGCACGAGAGCGTGCGCGTCGACGAGGGGGGCAGGACCTACGACGCGACGGCGGAGGATGCCGCGTACGCGATCTTCCGCCTCGCCGGCGGCGCCGTCGCGCAGGTCAACGCGTCCTGGTGCACACGCCCCTACCGTGACGACCTGTTCGTGCTGCATGCGGACGGCACGGGCGGGAGCGCCGTCGCCGGGCTCCAGGAGTGCAGGATCCAGCCGGGAGCCGCGACGCCGCGCTACGTCTGGAACCCCGACGTGGCGGCGTCGACGACACCGCGCGCGCCGTGGCTCGAGGTGCCCGGTCGTCGCCCCCCGGTCAACGCGTTCCGCCACCAGTGGGAGCTCTTCCTCCGCCACCTCGTCACCGACGAGCCGTTCCCGTGGGACCTGCGGGACGCCGCGCGCGGGGTCGAGGTCGCCGAGCTCGCTCTCGCGTCGGCGCGCGAGCGGCGCTGGGTCGACGTGCCGGGCTCCCGGGCATGACGGCCGACGACGGCCTCCGGGCGTCACGGCGACCGGCGCGGCCCTCCTGGGCGCGGCTTGGACGGGCGTGGATCCCGACGGCGCTCCGCTCGGCGGGCTCGCGATGAACGCCCCGCTCGGCAGGCTCGCGATGAACCAGGCGACGATCCCGCGCTGGTCGACTGCGCAGGCGATCGAGGGCTGCGCGCGTGCCGGCTACGGGGCGATCGGGCTGTGGCGCGAGCGGCTCGCGCCCGACGGGCCCGGGCGTCTCGGGGCCCGCGCGCACACGGCCGGCGTCGCGATCTCGTCGCTGTGCCGCGGCGGGTGGTTCTGCGCGCCGGACGACGCGAGCAGGCGCCGGCGCGCCGCCGACAACCGCCGTGCCGTCGACGAGGCCGCCGAGATCGGGGCCGCGATGCTCGTGCTCGTCTGCGGCCCTGCGGCGACCAAGGACCTCGCTGCAGGACGGCGCGAGGTCGCCGACGCGCTCGCCGAGCTCGCGGCGTACGCACGGCCGGCCGGCGTTCCCCTCGCGGTCGAGCCGATGCACCCGATGTACTGCGGCGACCGCTCCGTCGTCGTCACCTTGCCCCAGGCGCTCGCGCTCGCGCGCTCGATCCCAGGCGGCGTCGGCGTCGTCCTCGACAGCTACCACCTCTGGTGGGACCCGGACCTCGAGGCTGCGACCGCCGCCGCAACCGGCGCGGTCCTCGGTGTCCAGCTCGCGGACTGGCTCGCTCCTCCGCCGCACCCCCTCGAGGGCCGCGGGATGCTCGGCGACGGCACGATCGAGCTCCGGCGCTTCCTGCGCCTCGCAGACGCCACCGGCTACGACGGGCCGGTGGAGGTCGAGATCTTCAACCCCGCGGTGTGGGACGCGGACCCCGAGGAGACCCTCGCGGTCGTCGCCCGCCGCTTCGCCGAGCACGTCGCGTGAGCGGTCTCGAGCCGGCCGAGGTCCGGCTGCTCGACGTCGCGCGCCGCGCCGGCGTGTCGGAGTCGACCGCGTCGCGCGTGCTCGCCGGGTCGAGGCCGGTCCGCGCGACCCTACGCGACCGGGTCCTCGAGTCCGCGACCGCGCTCGCCTACACGCCCAACCCGCACGCACGGGCCCTCGCTCGCGCGCGCGACGCCACGATCGCGCTCGTCGTCCACGACATCACCGACCCGTACTTCTCCGAGATCACACGCGGCGCGCTCGAGTCCGCCCGGGCGTCGGGCCGGACCGTCCTCGTGAGCGACACGGGCCGGCACCCTGCCTTGGAGCTCGAGACCGTGCGCCGGGCGCGCGCCCGGCGGGTCGAGGCGCTCGTCCTCGCCGGCAGCGGCTCGAGCGACGCCGGGACGAGCCGGCGCCTCGCAACCGAGCTCCGCGCCTACGAACGCGCCGGCGGGCGGGTCGCAGTCGTCGGCCGCCACCTCGCCGGCGGCGACTGCGTCCGCCCGGACAACGTCGCTGCCGGTCGCCTGCTCGGCGAGCACGTCGCCGAGCTCGGCCATCGCTCGGTCGCCGTCATCACGGGGCCCGGCGGGCTCACCGCGAGCGACGACCGCCTCGCCGGCCTCCTCGGCGCCCTCGCCGCGTCCGGAGTCGACGCCGGCCATGTCCAGCTCGCAAGCGGCGCGTTCTCCCGCGACGGAGGCGAGCGGGCAGCGGCCGAGCTCCTCGATGCCATGCCGGGGCTCACCGCCCTCGTCGCGCTCAACGACCAGATGGCGATCGGCGCCCTCGCCGCGCTGCGCGCGCGCCGGCGCTCCGTTCCCGGCGACGTCGCCCTGTGCGGCGTCGACGACATCCCCGTCGCCCGTGACCTCGAGCCAGGTCTCACGACCGTGCGCGTCCCCATGGCCGAGCTCGGGCGTCGCGCCGTCGAGCTCGTCCTCGGCGAGACGGTCCCCGTCCGCCGCGACGAGCGCCTCGGCGTCGAGCTCGTCGTGCGCGCCAGCACCGCGCAACCAGGACGGGCGCAACCGGGTCGGGCGCAACCGGGCGCGCGAGACTCCGGAGACGAGCCGAGCGGTCCGCGTGCCGGCGATGGTCGCGAAGGGGGATGGAGTCGGTGACGAGCATCGTCCTACCCGAGCCCGACGGCACGCTCCGCCGCTACGTCTGCAGCGCTGCGCCCGCGCTGCCGGGACGTGCCGCGCCGGCCACGTCCCGAGTCGCCTACGCGGCGGCCCACGTGGTGGCCGATCCGCTCGGCGAGACGACCCCGCCCGGACCGCCTTCGCTCGACTGGGACGCGACGCTCGCATTTCGCCACCACCTCTGGGCGCTCGGTCTCGGGGTGGCCGACGCGATGGACACCGCGCAGCGCGGCATGGGCCTCGACTGGGCGGTCGCGCGCGAGCTCGTCGTCCGCAGCGCCGCCGAGGCGCGCACCGTCGGCGGTGCGATCGCTGCCGGCGCGCAGCCGGACCACCTCCCGCCGGGCAGCGCCCGGACGCTCGACGACGTCGTCGCGGCCTACCTCGAGCAGTGCGCCGCCGTGGAGGGGGCCGGGGCGACCGTCGTCGTCATGGCGAGCCGGGAGCTGTGCAGGATCGCCCGGGGACCCGACGACTACGCCTACGTCTATGACAAGGTTCTCGCCTCGCTCGGGGCCCCGGCGATCCTGCACTGGCTGGGCGACGCGTTCGACCCGGCCCTTGCCGGCTACTTCGGCTCAGGCGACGTCGAGCAGGCCACGACCTGCCTGCTCGGCATCGTCGCGGACCACCCGGGCAAGGTCGACGGCATCAAGCTCTCCCTGCTCGACAAGGAGTGGGAGGTCGTCGTGCGTCGGCGGCTCCCGCAAGGCGTGCGCATGTACACCGGCGACGACTTCGGCTACCCGACGACGATCGCGGGCGACGAGGAGGGCCACAGCGACGCGCTGCTCGGTGCCTTCGACTTCGCCGCCCCGGCGGCTGCCTGGGCGCTCGCGGCCCTCGACTGCGGCGACGTGGCGGGGTTCCGCCGGCGCCTCGATCCGACCCTCCCGCTTGCGCGCCACGTCTTCGGCGCGCCGACGTCGTACTACAAGACCGGGGTCGTCTTCCTCGCCTACCTGAACGGCCACCAGTCGCACTTCACGATGGTCGCGGGCCTGCAGTCCGGGCGCTCGGTCGTCCACCTCGCGCAGTGCTTCCGCCTCGCAGACAGCTGCGGCCTGCTCGCAGACGGCGACCTCGCCGTGCGGCGCATGGCGCACGTTCTCGCGCTAGCCGGGATCGAGGCGACGTGAGCAGGACGCCTGCCACGACCCGACCCGTCGTCGCGGTCGGACCCGTCGCCGAGGCGTGGGTGCTCGACGCCGTGCGCGCCGGCGGAGGTGTCGGCATCGCGCTCGACGCGGCAGGACCGACGGCGCCCGACGGGCTGGTCTGGACGGCGGGGAGCGACGTCGACGGGCTCGCGCGGGTGCTGCGCGACCTCCCGGCGCTCGACTGGGTCCAGCTGCCCGCAGCCGGCGTCGAGCGGTTCGCCGCGGCAGGCGTGCTCGCCTCGGGCCCCCGCTTCACCTGCGCGAAGGGCGCCTACGGCGAGCCCGTCGCCGAGCACGCCCTGCTGCTCGCGCTCGCGCTCTTGCGCAGGCTGCCCGAGCGGGTGCGCGCGACGACCTGGGGTGAACCTGCAGGAACGTCGCTGTTCGGCGAACAGGTCACGATCGTCGGCGGCGGCGGCATCGCGCAGGCCCTTCTCCGCCTGCTCGAGCCGTTCCGCGTCCGCGCGACGGTCGTGCGCCGCAGCGGGGTCCCCCTCGCCGGCGCAGCCCGGACGGTCACGACGCCCGATCTCGCCGACGCGCTGCCCGGAGCGCTCGTCGTGTTCCTCGCCCTCTCGCTCACCCCCGAGACGACCCGCATCGTCGGCGCACCGGAGCTCGCCCGTATGGACAGCCGCGCCGTGCTCGTCAACGTCGCCCGCGGCGCCGTCTGCGACACCGAGGCGCTCGTCTCGGCGCTCGCCTCGGGGGCGATCGCGGGAGCGGCTCTCGACGTGACCGATCCCGAGCCGCTGCCACCAGGCCATCCGCTCTGGCGCGAGCCACGGTGCCTCGTCACCCCGCACACGGCCGACACCTGGGACATGATCCGTCCGCTCCTCGCCGAGCGGATCCGGACCAACGTCGAGCGGCTGGCCGCCGGATTGCCGCTCGACGGGGTCGTCGACCCGTCCGCCGGCTACTGAGGCCAGGGACCGGCGCGCGTGCGTGGTCGTCCGGCGGGGCTCCCGCTCGGGCTCGCGGACCCGGCGCGCCGCGCCGTGGTCGCGGCGGCGGCCGACCGGATCGTGCCGGGTGGCGACGGCTGGCCCTCGGCGACCGACGAGGGGGTCCTCGACGACCTCGACCGCGCCGCCACGGGCGCGCACGCGCGCCTGTGGCAGGACGTCCTCGACCCGGGCATCGACTCGCTCGAGAGCGAGGCCCGCCGGGTCCACGGCCAGGGCTTCGCATCGCTCGCCCCCGAGGTGCAAGACGGTCTTCTCGCGGCAGCGACCCCGACGGCAGCGCGTCTTCGCGACGCCCTCGTCCTCGTCGTCACCGAGGCCTACTACGGCGACGCGGGACGCGACGTGCATGTCCAGCGCCCGGCGTGGGACATGGTCGGCTTCCGGGCGCGACCGGTCGGCGCACGTCCGGTGCTGCCCGACGAGGCGGTGCCGCGCTCCAGCGCCCTGGGCGATCTCCGCGACACCTACGACGTGATCGTCGTCGGGGCGGGCGCCGGCGGCGGCGTCGCCGCAGCGGTCCTCGCGACGGCGGGCCTGCGCGTCGCCGTGCTCGAGCGCGGCGAGTGGCTGAACGCGGTGCAGGTCGGTACCGACCACCTCCGCAACCACCGCCTCAGCCGCTACGGCTGCAGCACCGGGCCGCCGCCGACCGGCCACCCGCGCAGCCTGGTCGGGCCCGACGGCGACGAGGTCACGACCGCGCCGCACGAGCCCGGCTACCACAACAACGCGGCCACGCTCGGAGGCGGCACCCGCGTCTTCGGAGGCCAGGCGTGGCGCTTCTTCCCCGACGACTTCGCGATGGCGACCCGCTACGGCGTGCCGGAGGAGAGCTCGCTCGCCGACTGGCCGATCGGCTACGACGATCTCGAGCCCTACTACGGCGACGTCGAGTGGACGGTCGGCGTGGCGGGCGACGGCGGCGCCCACGCGTCGAGCCGGGGACCTCGCAGCCGGGGCTACCCGATGCCCGCCTTCCCGGCGAGCGCCGAGGCCGTCCTCCTTCGCGACGCGGCGCGGCGCCTCGGCTGGGAGGTCGGGCCGCCTCCGCTGCTGTGCAACACGACCCCCCGCGACGGCCGGCCTGCCTGCGAGCGGTGCGGGATGTGCGTCGGGTTCGCCTGCCACCTCGACGCGAAGAACGGCACGCACAACACGGCGATCCCGCGCGCGCTCGCGACGGGTCGCTGCGACATCGCGACCGGAGCTCTCGTCGCGCGCGTCCTCGTCGGCGCGCCGGGAACCGTGGCCGGGGTCATCGCCGTCGACCGCGACGGCGCGCCGAGGACGCTGCGCGCCGGCCACGTCGTGCTCGCAGCCGGAGCGATCGAGACCGCCAGGCTCCTGCTCGCCAGCGCGACCGACGCCGAGCCAGCGGGCCTCGGCAACCGCTGTGACCAAGTGGGGCGCCACCTCCAGGGCCACTGCTACACCGGGGCGTTCGGGCTGTTCGCCGAGCCGGTGCGCGACGGGCTCGGTCCCGGCCCCGCCGTGGCCGCCTGCGGGTTCGCGCACGGCAACCCGGGGGTTGTCGGCGGCGGGATGCTCGCGAACGAGTTCGTCCCGCTGCCCCTGTCGTACCTCGCGAACGGCCTGGCACCCGACGCGCCGCGCTGGGGGCTCGCGGGCAAGGAGGCGATGCGCGCCGGCTACCGGCGGACGCTCCACGTCATGGGGCCGACCGAGGAGATCCCGGTGGCGAGCTCACGGGTCCGTCTCTCGCCGAGGGTCCGGGACCGCTACGGCCTCGCCGTCGCGATGCTCTCCGGCAGCGTCCATCCCGAGACGGCGCGCACCGCTGCGCTGCTCGGCGAGCGGGCGGAGGCCTGGCTCACAGAAGCCGGGGCCCTGCGCACCTGGCGCGCACCGGTTCCCACGGGCTTGAGCGCCGGCCAGCACCAGGCCGGCACGGCCCGCATGGGCGCGGACCCCCCGACGTCGGTGACGGCGCCCGACGGGCGAGTCCACGGCTACACCAACCTCTGGATCGCCGACTCCTCGGTCCACGTCACGAACGGCGCCGTCAACCCGGTCCTGACGGTCATGGCGCTCGCGTGGCGCTCGGCGGAGATCCTCGCGCGCTCCTGACCGCCATCGCGGCCCGCGGTCGGCTGTCGCTCCTCTGGGTAGCTCGGCTCCGACCGCGCCGGAGACTACCGTGCTCCGCCGGCTCCGCCCGTGCCGCCTCCGGGGGCACCACCCGCTCCGCCGGAGCCGCCGTTTCCGTTCAAGAGTCCGCCAGCGCCACCCGTGCCACCCGTGCCACCTCCGGGGCCACCCGCTCCGCCGGGGCCGCCAGCGCCACCAGCGCCACCGGTGCCACCCGTGCCACCTCCGGGGG
>DAHWHN010000006.1 GCA_027335685.1 Acidimicrobiaceae bacterium | reverse complement strand
CGTCCCGACCGGCATCGTGCTAGCCGGCCGAGCCCGAGCCCGAGCCCGAGCCCGAGCCCGAGCCCGAGCCCGAGCCCGAGCCCCCGGCGCCCGTGCCCGTGCCGGTAGAGCCCGCGCCGGTCGCGCCCGAGCCCGAGCCCCCGGCGCGCGTGCCCGCGCCTGCGGCCGTCGCGGCGACGGACGTCGCGTCGACGGCGCCGGTCTTCGACGTGGCCCCTTCGACGACGACGGAGTCACCGGGGCGAAGTGCCGCAGCGCTCGCCGGGGCGTCGCGCGTGACCGTGGTCGACGGGCCGAGCGTCACCTCGACGATCTTGCCGCCAGCTTCGGTCACGTACAGCGTGTCGCCGTCGACCACGGTGATCGTGCCCGTCGCCGCAGCCGTGCTCGCTGCCCCCGCGCCGAAACCCGCGCCCGCGCCGAATCGGCCGCCGAAGCCGGACGCAGCGCCACCGGCGCCACCTGTGAGAGCGCGAAAGCGCGAGGCGAAGGTCGACGCGAGGGTGCCGGCGGGGCTCGCCTGGCTCTTCTGCACGGCGGCTCCACCCCAGAACGCACCGGCGGCGACGAGCAGCACGAGCAGTACGGCGGTCGGGCGGCGCACCGACACGCCCGGGCGCGCGGTCCGCACCGGCCAGTCGTCGTCCTCGAGATCGCCCATCACGTCGTCAGGCATCGGTCGGTCCCTTTCGTCATTCGTAGCGCAGCGCGTCGATCGGGCGGAGCGATGCGGCGCGGTTCGCGGGGTAGAAGCCGAAGAAGATCCCGACGGCGAGCGACACGCCGAACGCGAGGGCGATCGAGTACGTGGCGACGACGGGTTGCACGCCGTCGATGCGAAAGCGCGAGCCGATCAGGCCGACGACGACGCCCGACGCCCCACCGAGCAACGAGAGCACGACGGCCTCGAAGAGGAACTGCGCGAGGATGACCGACTTCGGCGCGCCGATCGCCTTGCGGATGCCGATCTCCCGTGTCCGCTCGGTGACCGAGACGAGCATGATGTTCATCACGCCGATCCCGCCGACGAGCAAGGAGATGGCGGCGACCGCGCCGAGGAGGACGGTGAAGGTGCTCGACGTCGACGTCGCCGTGCTGAGCAGGGTCGCCTGGTTCACGATGGTGAACGGCAGGTCTGCCACGGTCGTGTTCTCCTGAGCTGCGAGGATGTCCTCCACCTCGGTCGCAGCGAGGTCGAGGGTGCTCGACGAACGGCCCTGGACGAGAAGCTCGGTGAACGTCGAGGCTTCTCCTGTGAGCTCGTCCTGGACAGCTGTGTAGGGCGCGATGATGACGTCGTCTTGGTTCGTCACCCCCGAGGTGCCCTTCGCCGCGAGCACGCCGACGACCTTGAACGTCGCCGAGTCGAGCTGGATGCTCTGACCGATCGGGTTCGTGCCGGACGCGAACAGGTCGGACAGCACGGTCTGGCCGATGAGGACGTCGCGCGCCCTGCTCGAGACCTCCTCGCTCGTGAGCGTGCTACCGGCCTCGACCGTGTAGTCGTCGGCCGTCAGGTAGGACGGCGTGCTGCCGATGACCGACGCGGTCGTCGTCGCCGCCCCGAACGTCGCCGTCACGCTCGTCGAGATGACCGGCGAGACCGAGGCCACGTCAGGCGCCTGCGACCGGTTGCTGATCGCCTGGACGTCCGCGAGCGTGAGCACTGCCGGCTGGGTCTGGGTCGCCGTCGTCGACGGGCCGCGGCCGAACGACCCGCGGTTGAGCACCGTGATCGTGTTCGTGCCGAGCCGGTCGATGCGCGCCTGGACAGCGGCCGACGATCCCGTGCCGACGGCGACGAGGATGATCACGGCTCCCACGCCGATCAGGACCCCGAGCACGGTCAGCAGCGACCGGAGCTTGTTCGCGAGGATGCCGTGCACGGCGATCCGGAGGTTGTCGAGCCAGCTCACGACGGTGTGCCCGCAGGTGAGCTCGCCGGCGTGCCGGGCACCGTGACCTCGCCGTCGCGCTCGCCGTAGCGCTCCGCGTGGGGTGCCTGGTCGAGGCGTGGCGGAGGACCGAGGACGGGTGCGGTCCGGCGGTCGTCGACGATCGCGCCGTCGCGCAGGCGCACGACGCGCTTCGCAAAGTCGGCGACGTCGTCCTCGTGGGTGATCAGCACGACCGTCCGGCCCTCCGCGTTGAGCTGGCTGAACATGGCCATGACGTCGTTGCTCGACGCGGAGTCGAGGTTGCCCGTCGGTTCGTCCGCGAGGACGAGCGACGGGTTCGTCACCACGGCCCGGGCGATCGCCACGCGCTGCTGCTGCCCGCCGGACATCTCGCTCGGCACGTGGTCGCCGCGCGACCCGAGCCCGACCCGCTCGAGCGCCGCACGCGCACGCGCACGCCGCTCTGCGGCGTGGATGCCGGCATAGGCGAGGGGCAGCTCGACGTTCGCGAGGGCGGTCGTGCGCGGGATCAGGTTGAAGCTCTGGAAGACGAAGCCGATCTTGCGGTTGCGGACGGTTGCGAGAGCGTCCTCGTCGAGCGTCCGGACGTCGACGCCGTCGAGCCAGTAGCGGCCGCGGCTCGGCACGTCGAGGCAGCCGATGATGTTCATGAGCGTCGACTTGCCCGAGCCCGACGTGCCCATGATCGCGACGAAGTCACCACGCTCGACGGTGAGTGAGACGCCGCGTAGCGCGTGGACCTCCGCCTCGCCCATCGCGTAGGTCTTGACGACGTTCCTGAGCGAGATCACCGGGCGCGGCGCGGGCGCACCCGTGGTTTCCGCCCCGGTCGGCGTCGTCATCCCGCACCTCCGCCGAAGCCGCCTCCGCCGAAGCCGCCTCCGCCGAAGCCGCCGCCGAACCCGCCGCCGGTCGTCGTCGCACCCGACGCGGCGGCGACCGTGACGGTCGGGAGGACGACCTTCTCGCCGGCCGTCAGCCCGCTCACGATCTGGGTCGTCGAGCTCCCGACGACCCCGGTGACGACGGGCACGCTGACCTGTGTCGTCCCGCGCAGGACCGTCACGGTCGAGCTCGTGCCGACGGTCGTGATCGCGGCGCTCGGGACCTCGAGGACGCCCGTCTTCGACGCCACGATGACGTCGACGTCGGCGGTCATGCCGTCGCGCACGGTCGCCGGAGGGTCGGAGATGCTGACCGTCGTGTCGTAGGTCACGACGTTGCTCGAGACCGTCGAGGTCGTCGCGATGGCCGTGACCTTGCCGGAGAGCTCGGTGTCGGGGAGGGCCGGCAGCGTGATCGTCGCCGGTTGACCGACGGCGACCGATCCGATGTCCGCCTCGGGGAAGCCGACGACGACGTCGAGCTGGCCGAGGTCGGTGACGGTGATGAACCCCGACGAGCTGGAGCTGGATCCCGACGAGCCACCCGAGCTACCGGTCGAGCTCGTCCCACTGCTCGCCGTCTCGGTCGCGGTCGTGACCGTCGAGGTCCCGGCCGTGACGGTCGACCCGACGGACCCGTTCACGGCGCTGACCGTCCCGCTGATCGGCGACGTGAGCGTCGTGCCCGCGAGGTCGGAGGCGTCGGCAGCCACCGTTGCCTGGTCGAGCACCACCGTCGCCCGGTCCTCGGCGACGGTGACCGCGTTGGTCTGCGCGCTCGTCGCGATGGAGCTCCTCTCGCCCGCGAGGGCAAGGCGCGCCTGGGCCAGCGCGGCCTGCTCGCGCTCGAGGGCCTGGGTGTCTGTCGTGACGGTGCTCCGGTCCGACTCGCACGTGCTCTCGGCCGTGGTGAAGCTCACCGTCGCGCCGCGGGTGGTGCCGTATGCGTTCGTCGCGACGAGCTGGAAGGCGTAGGTGGTGTTCGGGCGCAGCCCTTCGAGATCGACGGTGACCGCCGTCGCCGCCGTCCCGCTCCCGATGGCCGTCGCCGCGGTCGAACGGCTGAGCGCAGGTGTCGTGCCGTAGTCGAAGGAGTACGAGGTGTCCGAGCCGTCGGGATCGACGGACCCTTCGAGGGACGCTCCGGTCGCGGTCACGTTGCTCGCCGATCCGGTCGTGACCTGGGGAGCGGAGCTCGTCGCCGCGTTGAAGGCTCGGAGCTGGCCCGTTGCGGAGCCCCCGCTCGTCGTGGTGCCGGAGCTGGAGCTGCTCGTCCCGGTCGTCGAGCCGCTCCCCGACGTCGTCCCGGTCGTCGAGCTGCTCGCGGTGCTCCCCGCCGAGCCCGATTCCGTCGACAGCGGGCAGCCGAGGCGCGCGTCGGATGCGAGCTGGGCTCGGGCGGTCGCGAGGGTGCTCTGGTCGGAGGCCACTTGCTGCTCGGCGCTCGTGACGGATTCCTCGTCCGCGACGAGGGTCCCCTGGTTGGCGTCGAGCGTCGAGCCGCTCCCGCCCTGCTCGGCCGTCGCGAGGTTCTGCTGCGCCGCGGCGAGGGTCGCCTGCGCGGTCGCGAGGGTCGCCTCGGCCTGGCTCGTGCTGATCCGTGCGAGGACCTCGCCGGCTCGCACGTGGTCGCCGACCGCGACGTCGAGCGCGGTGACCGTGCCGCTCACCGGGAAGGCGAGTGACGCCGTGCTGGCTGCGGCGACGTTGCCCGTCGAGCTCTCCGTGGCCTGGACGGTGCCGACGGTCACCGACGACGTGCGGACGGCTGCCGTCGGCGCAGATCCGGTGTCGAAGACGGAGTTGAGCCCGAGGCCTGCCACCGCGGCGACGGCGAGGACCAGGATAGAGTAGAAGGCTACCGTCTTGCGCCGTGACGTCCTCTGGCGAGGCGAGGGAGCCGAAGGCGCGAGCGACCCACGACCCTTTCTGCGGACGAGCTGTCTCGGGGTGCGCACGGCGCCACCGTCGCGCGTGCGGCTGTGGCGGTGCTAGGTAGTTGCTGTGCCGGTGCTGTGAGTTGCGGCGACGAGCACGATCTTGCCGAGCTTTGCACCCGCTGCGAAGCGCTCGTAGGCCGACGCGACGTCCGCGCAGGCGAAGCGCCGCTCGATCGGCACCACGAGCTGCCCGGACGCGAGGAGGGGCAGGACGTGGCGCTCGAGGTTGCGGGAGAGCGTCGCCTTCTCCTCGAGCGAGCGCGCGCGCAGCGTCGATCCCCGGATCGTCGCGCGGCGAGCCATGAGCGTCCCGAGGTCGAGCTCCGCGGCACGGCCCGCGCCGGTCCCGATCACGAGAACCCGCCCTCCTGTCGCGAGGTCTGCGAGGTCTGTCGCGATGTTGGGCCCGCCGACGAGCTCGAGGACGACGTCGTAGGGGGCGTGGTCGCGCGTGGCGTCGGGGGCGACGGCGACGGCGCCGAGCTCGGCGACGGCGGCTCGCCTGTTCGCGTCTCGCACGCTCGCGACGACGCGCGCGCCCGTGGCCCTGGCGAGCTGGACGGCGGCGATCCCGACGCCTCCGGCTCCGCCGTTCACGAGCAGGCGGTCGCCCGAGGCGAGGTGGCCCTGGCTGAACAGCGCGTCGTAGGCCGTCGCGAAGACCTCGCAGAACGCGCCGGCGGCGTCTGTCGCCACGCCGTCGGGCACGGCGAGCGCGACGCGCTCGTGGAGCACAGCGAGCTCGGCCTGGCCGCCGCCACCGAGCAGGCCCATCACGCGGTCGCCGACGGCGAAGCGCTCGACGCGCGGCCCGGTCTCGACGACGGTGCCCGCGCACTCGAGGCCGGGGATGTCGGCCGGAGCGCCGGGGGGTGGTGGGTAGCGACCGGCCCGTTGCAGTAGGTCTGCGGCGTTGAGCCCGGCCGCCTCCACGCGCACGAGGATCTCGTGCGTGCCGGGGACGGGGTCCGGCCGGACCTCCCAGGCCACCTCCCCGCCGGCGACGACCGCCGCGTGCATCGGCGAGCCTCGCCGGCCTGACGGGCGCTAGGGCTGCCCGGCGCCGTAGGCACCGGGCCAGACGGGCGTGATCTGGATCGTCGTGCCGGTGTTCTCGGCCTGGACGGCCTGACCGCCGCCGATGTACATGATCACGTGGTAGATGTAGCCGCCGCTCGCGTAGAAGATGAGGTCGCCCGGCTGGAGGTCGGAGAGCGAGACGTGCTCGATGCTGTCGTACTGGTCCTGGGCGCTGTGGGGCAAGTTGACGCCGGCCTGGCCCCATGCCCACATCGTCAGGCCGGAGCAGTCGAACCCCTGGCCCGGCGTCGCCCCGGCCCAGACGTAGGGCACGCCGATCTGGCTCTCGGCGGCGTGCACGGCGACGGCCCCGGCCGAGCTCCCTGCCGGCGCCGAGGCCGGCACGAGCGTCGGCGTCGGGGGCGGCGGTTGCGAGACGGCTGCGGCGACGGTCGGCGCAGCCGCGCGCAGGGCCGCGGCCCGGGCAGCGGCTTGTGCCTGCTGGATCTGCTCCTGCTGGGCGACCGCCGCAGCAAGCTGACCCTTCACGCCCCGCTCGAGCCTGCCGAGGCCGGCGAGGACCGCCGCGGCCGCCTGTCTGGAGGCCGCGAGCGTCGTCTCGCCGCGCGCCGCCGCGCGCTCGGCGTGCACGAGGGTCGCCTGGTGGACTGCGAGGCTGTGCCGGGAGTCCTGTAGCGACGTCATCGCCGTGCTGAGCGAGCCCGAGGCTGCCTGCAGGTACGTCTGCTGGAGCGGGAGCGAGCTCGCGGAGGCGGACATCACGACGGAGAGCTCGCTCGAGGAGCCCGCGTCGACGTAGGCCGCGACGGCGTCGCTGTGCAAGCTCCGCGCGTCGCGGTGGACGGAGCGCGTTGCCCGATCGAGCTGGCCACGGTCCACCCGGATCTCCCGTTCGAGGGCCTGCACGCGCAGCGACGCCTGGTCGTACTCCTCGGACAGCACCTGGAGCCGGGTGTCCGCCGCGTTGACCTCGGCCGCGATGTGCGCCGCGGTGGCCTGGAGGGAGGCGACCGACGCCGCAGCAGCCGGTGAGCCTCCTGCGAGGGCGTCGGGCAGCACGGCCGCCGAGACGAGCAGCACCGTCCCGGCCGCGACCACAGCGGGCAGGCGGCGTCTGCCGGAGAGGTCCACGTCTCGCACGAGGCGCCGCCGTCGCCGGGCGGACGCGAAAATCCGCTCGATTGCTGTCACAATGTCGTAGAAACCTACCGGGGGCGGCCCGGGCGGCGCAAGCACGCTTCGTTGCAGTCGCGTTTCGCCGGCTGCGGGGCTGCCCGCTACGGTGGAGCCGCCTCCCGCGCCGGCCGCGAGGCGCCGGCAGCGAGCAGGCGAGCGGGCCCGGGTCAGCGGGCCGCACCAGGACCAGGCACCAGGACCAGGCACGAGGACGGGAGGACGGACCGTGGGCGCTCACGAGGACCGTGGGGACGTGGCGGGCTCGACCATGCGGGTCGAGCACGACTCGATGGGCGACGTGCTGGTGCCCGACGCGGCGCTCTGGGGGGCGCAGACCCAGCGCGCCGTCGAGAACTTCCCGATCTCGGGCCGGACCGTCGAGCCCGCTCTCGTCTCGGCGCTGGCCTTGATCAAGGGCCAGGCGGCCCTGGTCAACGCGGAGCTCGGTGTCGTCGACGCCGGCGTCGCCGAGGCGATCGACGCGGCTGCGTCGGAGGTGGCTGCGGGCGGGCATCTCGAGCAGTTCCCGGTCGACGTGTTCCAGACGGGATCGGGCACCTCGACGAACATGAACATGAACGAAGTGCTCGCGCACATCGCAGGCGCACGGCTCGGGCGCAGCGTCGGGCCCAACGACGAGGTGAACGCCTCGCAGTCGTCCAACGACACGTTCCCGTCCGCGATCCACCTCGCGGCGTGCCGGGAGATCGTCGGCGACCTCGTTCCCGCGCTCGAGCACCTCGCGCAGACGCTGCGCGCGAAGTCGGTCGAGCTCGCCGAGGTCGTGAAGTCCGGACGGACGCACCTCATGGACGCGACCCCGGTGACGCTCGGCCAGGAGCTCGGTGGCTACGCGGCGGCCGTCGAGCACGGCGTCGAGCGGCTGGAGGCCGGCCTCGGCCGCGTGGGGGAGCTGCCTCTCGGCGGCACGGCCGTCGGCACGGGGCTCAACGCGAAGCCGGGCTTCGCCGCCGCGGTGGTCGAGCGGCTCCGCCGCGTCACGGGGCTGCCCCTCAGCGAGGCGCGGGACCACTTCGAGGCTCAAGGGGCGCGCGACGCGCTCGTCGAGGCGTCCGGCGTGCTCCGCACGATCGCGGTGTCGCTCTACAAGATCGCGAACGACCTGCGCTGGATGTCGTCCGGACCGCGGTGCGGGCTTGGCGAGATCCACCTGCCGGATCTCCAGCCCGGGAGCTCCATCATGCCGGGCAAGGTGAACCCGGTCGTACCCGAGGCGGTCTGTCAGGTGGTCGCGCAGGTGTTCGGCAACGACGCCGCCGTCGCGTTCGGGGGCTCGGCCGGCAACTTCGAGCTGAACGTGATGCTGCCCGTCATCGCCCGCAACCTCCTCGAGTCGATCCGGCTTCTCGCGTCCGTGAGCCGGGCGCTCGCCGACAAGTGCGTCGTCGGGATCGTCGCCGACGTCGAGCGCTGCCGGACCTACGCTCTCTCCTCGCCGTCGATCGTGACCTCGCTCAATCCCTACATCGGCTACGAGAACGCCGCCAAGGTCGTGAAGCGGGCGCTCGCCGAGGGCAGGGACCTCAAGTCGGTCGTCCTCGAGATGGGCCTGCTCGGCGACGACGAGGTGGACCGTGCCCTCGACGTGCTCGCCATGACGCGCGGCGGCATCGTCGGCTGAGCACCGGCTCCGTGCAGGTGGCCGGTAGCCTCACCGCGGTGCACCCGATCGAGCGCTTGCGGTACCTCGCTCGCGCCGACGACCTCGACGTCGACATCCTGGTTCCCGAGGCCGCGGCGAGCCTTGCCGACCTGGCGAGCTCGCAGCCGATGCTCGTCATGGCGGCCCGCCGGCTCGTCGCCGCCCACCCCTGCTGCGGACCGCTGTGGTGGGCGTCGTCCCTCGTGCTCTGCGCGGACGGCGCCGGCGGTGCTCGTGACGCTGCGGCGCGTGCGTGCGCGCTGCTCGTCGACGACTGCACAGGCGACGAGCTCGCGGCGGCGCTGCCCGGGGGCGCCGTCGTCGTGGCGGGGGCGTCGACCGAGCTCGCGCGTGCCCTGCGCGCCCGACCGGACCTCGAGGTCCGCCTCGTCGGGGCTCCGCTCGCGCTGCGCGGTGCCCTGGAGGAGCTGTCGGGCGGCTCGCCGGCGACAGCATGGCGGGCCGAGGAGTCGCCGGGAGCCCTCTCCGGCGCCGACGTGCTCGTGCTCGAGGCGACGGCCGCCGGCCCGCAGGGGTGCCTCGTGCCAGACGGGGCCTTCCTCGCCGCCCGGGCCCGGGAGCGTGGCGTCGCGCTCTGGGCGATGGTCGGGGTCGGTCGGCTCCTGCCGGCACCACTGTTCGCCGCGGCGGCGGCTCGTTGCGGCACGGACCGCCTCGTCGAGGTCGAGGACATCGCTCGGGTGGTCGGGCCCGCCGGCCCCGGGCGGCCGGCGGCCGTCCTCGGCGCGAGCGACTGCCCGGCACCCCTCGAGCTCAGCCGTTGACGCCGGGCGCGAGCCGGCCACGGTAGCCTCGCGCCATGTCCGAGACGATCGAGTTTGCGAGCAACGGCACGACGGGGCAGGGCTACCTCGCGACCCCCGACACCGGGACCGGCCCAGGGGTCCTCGTCATCCAGGAGTGGTGGGGCATCGTCCCCCACATCACCGACGTCTGCGACCGCTTTGCCCGAGAGGGCTTCGTGGCGCTCGCCCCCGACTTCTACCACGGCAAGACGGCGAGCGAGCCCGACGAGGCGGGCAAGCTCGCAATGGCGCTCGACCTGGCCAAGGCGGGAAAGGACTTCTCCGGCGCGGTCGACGCGCTGCTCGCCCGCTCGTCGGGATCCTCGGTCGGCGTCGTCGGGTTCTGCATGGGGGGAGGTCTCGCGCTCGTCCTCGGCACGCAGCGCCCCGACGCGGTGCGCTGCGTCGTCCCTTTCTACGGGGTCATCATGTGGCCCGACGCGCAGCCGGACTGGTCGGCCCTGCGGGCGACGGTCCTCGGCCACTTCGCCGAGCACGACGACTTCGCGAGCGCGCGCTACGTCGGCGAGCTCGAGACGTCCCTGCGCTCGGCGGGCGTCACCGACGTGACGATGCACACCTACCCCGGGACCCAGCACGCGTTCTTCAACGACACCCGGCCGGAGGTCTACGACGAGCAGGCGTCGAGGCTCGCGTGGCAGCGGACGCTCGAGGTGCTCCGGTCGTCGCTCGCGTAGCGCGTCCCGCCGGAGCGGGCGAGAAGGAGCCGCCGCGGTGACGGTGCCGCTGGTCTGCACCGCCGTGACACGCCGTCGCCGGGGGATGGTCCGGTCCCTCGCGCGCGCGGTTGCGCGACACCACGAGGGCGAGGCACTGGTGGTCCTTCTCGTCGACGAGGTGGGCGAGACCTCGGCCGGGCGCGATGCCGGTGGCAACCCGGGCGCGACCGAGCGGGCCGGGCTCGACCCGCTGCCCGGCGTCGAGACGCCGGTCGAGATCGTGCGCACCGGCGACCTCGCGCTGGAGCCCTGGAGGCGCCACGAGCTCGCGTGGCTGTGCAGCGGCGACGACCTCGCTGCATGCTTTGCACCGGCACTGGTGGCGGCGCTGCTCGGGCGGGGTCGCCCGGTCGTGTGGCTCTCGCCCGAGGTCGTGATGCTCGCGGCGCTCGACGACCTCGTGCCGCCGGGCGGGGTTCCGGCCGTCCTCGTGCCCCGCCTGCTCGGCCCCCTGCCGAGCGACGGGTGGTCCCCGAGCGAGGCCGAGATCGTCGACGCCGGCCCGGTGGACCCGGGGATCGTCGCCGTCGCCCCGGGTGCGAGCGCGTTCCTCGACTGGTGGCAGCGGTCGCTGCGGCACCTCGCGTCGTCGCCGGGGGGGCACCCGAGCCGAGCGCAGCCAGCGCTCGGGTTCGCGCCGCAGTTGTTCGGCGCGCAGCTCTGCCGGGCGCCGGGCGTCGGGGTGGCGGCCTGGAACGCCCACGAGCGGGCGGTCAGCTGGAGCGCGACCGACGGCTACCGTGCCGGTGGCGCCCCTCTCGTCCTTGCACACCTCCAGGGCTTCGATCCCGAGCAGCCGTACCTCGTCGGCCCGGCGGGCAGCCGCCGACCGCGTGTCCTTCTGAGCGAGAACCCGGCACTCCGCCGGCTGTGCGACGAGCGGGCGCAGCAGTTGCAGATGGACGGCTCCGCGGCGCTCGAGCCCGACGGCGGTCCGAGCGCCGGAACCGAGCCGCCGGGTCGCGCGGAAGCGGTGGTCGTCGACGAGCGCATGCGCCGGATCGTCCGCCGGGCCGCCGCATCGGCCCGGTGGGACGAACAGGCCGCGCCCGACCCCGACGGCCCGGCCGGCCGCGCGCCGTTCTACGACTGGCTGGCCGCGCCCGACCCGGCGGATCCGCTCGCACCCGAGATCCCGCGCTACCTGGTCGAGGTCTACCGCGAGCGCGCGGATCTCGTGTGGCACTTCCCGCGGCTCGCGACGGTGGACGCCGCGAGGTTCCGCCAGTGGGTCGGCGAGCACGGGCTCGACGAGGCGCGCGTCCCGCCGGCTCTGCGCACGGCGCTGGCGGCGACGCCATGGTGGTCGGCTCCGACCGGTGCCGTCGCCGTCGCGCCCGCGGCGCTGCGGCCAGGTGTCGCGCTGGCCGGGTACCTGCGCGCCGAGTCCGGCGTCGGCGAAGCCGCACGCCTCGCCCTCGACGTGCTCGTATCTGCGGGCGTCGAGGTCTCTGCAGTCACGATCGGTGCCCGCGCGAGCCGCCAGCTCCACGAGGGCCCGCCCCGTGCCGACGCGGCAGCTTCGCCGCGCGCCGATCGCCGCATCAACCTCGTCTGGGTCAACGCCGACCAGCTCCCCGGCTTCGCGTCGGTGGTCGGTCCGGAGTTCTTCGACGGTCGCTACAACGTCGGCTTCTGGGCCTGGGAGACCGAGTCGCTGCCGGCGTCGATGGCCGTCTCGGCGGCGATGCTCGACGAGATCTGGGTGCCGAGCAGCTACGTCAGGGACGCCGTGGCTCCTGCGGTCGACCGTGAGGTCCACGTCTTTCCCCATCCCGTGGTCGAACCGTCGCGTGACGCCTCGTTCGACGCGGCGGCGCTCGGGGTCCCCGACGGGTTCTGCTTCCTCTACACCTACGACTTCTTGTCGGGCTTCGACCGCAAGAACCCGCTCGGTGTCCTCGCGGCCTTCACGACAGCGTTCTCTCCGGGGGCGGGTCCGGTGCTCGTGCTGAAAAGCGTCAACGGCGACCAGCGGCGCGCACAGCTCGAGCAGCTCCTGATCGCGGCCTCGGAGCGGCCGGACGTCGCGGTGGTCGACGGCTACCTGAGCAGCCCGGCCCTCGCCGCCCTGATCGACAGTTGCCAGTGCTACGTGTCGCTGCACCGGGCAGAGGGCTTCGGGCTCGCGATGGGCGAGGCGATGGCCCTCGCCAAACCGGTCATCGCGACGCGTTACTCGGGCAATCTCGACTTCATGGACGACGAGACCGCCCTGCTCGTCCCGGGAGAGCGCGTACGGGTGGGTCCGGGACGGGAGCCCTACGACGCAACCGACCACTGGTTCGACCCCGATGTCGGCGCGGCTGCCGAGCTGATGCGGCGCGTCGCGGCACGCCCCGACGACGCTCGGGTGCTCGGCCAGCGCGCGCGCGATCGGGTGCTGCGCGAGCACGGCGTCGCCCAGGCCGAGCGGTTCGTGCGGCGGCGCGTCGACGCCATCGAGAAGAAGCTCCGCAAGGGCTACTCCAGTGCGGCCGCCGACGCGGTCCGCCGCTTCCTCTGAGCCGAGGCACAGCACCGTGACCGTCCGCGCCTGCACGATCGTCGCTCGCAACTACCTGCCCGCGGCGCGTGTGCTCGCGACGTCGTTCGCGCGCCACCACCCCGGATCGGTCCTCGACGTCTTGCTGCTCGACGACCTCGAGCGGAGCGTCGGCACGTCGGCGGAGCCGTTCCGGATCCTCCACCTCGACGAGATCGGGATCGCGCCCGAGGAGCTCGTGAAGATGGTCGCGATCTACGACGTCCTCGAGATCGCGACGGCCGTGAAGCCCTGGTTGCTCGAGACGCTCCTCGCCGGTGGCGCGGATGCCGTGCTCTACCTCGATCCCGACGTCGTCGTCTACGCGCCGCTCGACGAGCTCTGCGAGCGGGCCGTCGAGACCGGCATCGTGCTGACACCGCACGTGACCCGACCGATCCCGCGTGACGGGCGGAGCGTCACCGAGAGCGACATCCTCGCGTCGGGGATCTACAACCTCGGCTTCGTCGCGGTGTCGAGAGATGCCGCGGAGTTCCTCGACTTCTGGAAGGTGCGGCTGCGCCGGGAGTGCGTGACCGATCCGGTGCACATGCGCTTCGTGGACCAGCGCTGGGTCGACTTCGTGCCCGGACTGTTCCCGACATCGATCGTGCACGATCCGACTTTCAACGTCGCGTACTGGAACCTGCATGGCCGCGAGGTCGCCTTCGACGGGGTGCTGCCACGCCTCGACGGCGAGCCCATCCACTTCTTCCACTTCAGCGGTTACAGCCCGGATGCGCCGCACCTGCTGAGCAAGCACCAGGGCGAGCAGCCGCGCATCGTGCTGTCCGAGCGTCCCGGCCTGGCCAGGCTGTGCGACGACTACGCGAGCCGGCTTGTCGCTGCGGGTCACGGCGGCGTGTCGCCGGAGTACGCGTTCGGGCGCCTCGGCAACGGGCTCGCGTACGACCGGGTCATGCGCGCGCTCTTCCGCGCCGCGTTGCTCGACAGTGAGGCGCACGACGGCTGTGCGCTCGCTGCGCCGCCGAACCCCTTCGACGACGACGGCCGGCAGTTCCTCGACTGGCTGAACGCCGTGCCCGACGAGCGGCCCGGTGGTCGCCTGACGCGCTATCTCGCCGCGCTGCATGCGAGCCGCCCGGACCTGCAGGCGGTCTTCCCGGATCCCGACGGCGCCGACAGCGACCGTGTCGCCGAGTGGAGCCACCACGAGGTCGCCCAGGGCCGGCTCGACGCCCGTCTCGCGCTGGCAGATCGCGCCGTCGGCCCTGCGCCTGCATCCCCCCGGCCGGGGATACGCGTCGCAGGGTACCTGCGCGCCGAGACCGGCGTCGGCGAGCACGGTCGCCTCGCGGTGCTCGCCGCCGAGCGGGCGGGCATCACGACGTCGACCTACGTCGACGTGACGTCGGCGAGCAGGCAGCTCCACGAGTTCGACGCGTCGCGGCGCGACGATCTCGACGTCAACCTCGTCTGCGTGAACGCGGACGAGCTCCCCCGCTTCGCCGCCCGGGTGGGGCCGGGGTTCTTCGCCGACCACTACACGATCGGCCTGTGGGCGTGGGAGCTCGAGGAGTTCCCGGCCCGCTACGCGGCGTCCTTTGCCTACGTCGACGAGGTCTGGGCCAACAGCGAGTTCACCCGCCGGGCGATCGCCGCGGTCGCGACCGTTCCAGTGGTCGCCTTCCCGCTCCCGGTCGTCGCGCCGAGCCCCGCCGCGGCGCGCTCTCGCCGGGAGCTCGGGCTCCCGGAGGGCACGATGTTCCTCTTCTGCTTCGACGTGATGAGCGACGTCGAGCGCAAGAACCCCTTCGGGCTCCTCGAGGCGTTCTGCCGGGCGTTCGCGCCGGGCGAGGGTCCCGTGCTCGTGCTCAAGGCGGTCAACGCGCAGCGGCGCGCCGGGGAGCTCGAGCGGTTGAAGCGCGAGGCCAGCCGACGGCCGGACGTCGTCGTCCTCGACAGCTACCTCGACCGGGCCGGGCAGTCGGCCCTGATGGCGTCGTGCGACTGCTACGTCTCGCTGCACCGCTCGGAGGGCTTCGGGCTCACCCTCGCCGAGGCGATGGCTCTCGGAAAGCCGGTCGTCGCGACCGGCTACTCGGGCAACCTCGACTTCATGACCGAGCAGAACTCCTACCTCGTGCCCTACACGGTGGGCCACGTGCCCGTCGCGCACGACCCGTACCCGCACGGCGCGCGCTGGGCCGAGCCGGACCTCGCAGTCGCTGCACGGCTGCTGCGCGAGGTCGCCGACCACCCGGACCTTGCGCGCGAGCGCGGGGCGCTTGCTCAGGCCGACGTGCTCGAGCACCACGGGCTCGAGGCGCGCGCACGCGTCGTCGCGGCGCGCTTTGCCCACGCACAGTCCGTCCTTGCCGAGCGCCGCCGGACTGCCCCACGACGGCCGCGCTGGCGCGCCCGCAGCGGGCGCTAGCAAGCCCGCACCTCGCGCCCTGGCGCCGCCCGTGCGGCTCCGGGCGCGACGCGCGGGGGACCGCGGACCCGACCGGGCTGGGCTGGGCTGGGCTGGGCTGGGCTGGGCTGGGCTGGGCTGGGACGAGCTCGGCAGGGGGCGGCGGGCCCCGGTACGATGGGCGCGCCATGGCGACGAGCGAGCCGACCACGACGGGCGATACCTCGTGCCCGGCCTGACCCCGAGCTGGTCGGTCGCCGAGGCGCACGCCGACATCGGGCTGCCGGCCGCCCCGGGGCGGTTCCGCTTCGCCCGGCGCCTGCTCGGTCGCATCCTCTGGCCCGTCCTGCGCCACCAGGTCCAGGTCAACCGCGCCCTGCTCGCCGAGCTCGACGCGGTCCGGGCGCGCCTCGACAGCGACGAGCTCCGTCTCGCCCGTGTCGACGGGGACCTCGCGCACCACAGCAGCGTCCTCGTCCGCCACGAGGAGCCGCTCGACCGCCACGAGTTCCTCCTCACCCACCTCGAGCGGGCGACCGGAGACCTCATCCGCCAGATCGACCTCGTCCAGGACAAGGTCGACCTCGGCCAGCGGCAGGCTCTCGCCCGGTACCACGACGGCGTCGGTCGCCTGCGCGCCGCCCTTGACGAGCTCGAGCTGCGCCTCGACGACCTCGAGTCCGCGCTGCCCGGGGTCCGGGAAGCCGCAGTCGAGGCTGCGTCGGGCATCGCGTCGCAGGCCGTGTCGACCGGGCTGGCCGCCGTGACGGACGACGTGCTGGCCGTGCGCGCGGGCATCGACGACGCGATCGCCGCGGCGTCCGAGGCTGCCCGCTCCGCCGCGCTCGAGGCGCTCGACGGCGCCGCGACCCACCGCGATGCCTGGCGGGCCGCACTCGACGACGTCTGGCTCCGCATGGGCCAGCTCGACCTGTTCCTCACCCAGGTCCGCCGCAGCTTTCCCGACGTGCCGGCGCCAGCGGAGCTCGCAGGCGTGCCGAGCGGCTTCGCGAGCCTGGAAGCGGTGTTCGCGGAGGCCTTTCGCGGCCCGGAGCCCGTCGTGCGCGAGCGCGTCCGGCTCTACCTCGACGACCTCGCCGACGCGGGAGGACCAGTCCTCGACGTCGGCTCTGGCCGCGGCGAGCTCCTCGACGTGCTCGCCGCCGGAGGCGTCCCGGCCTACGGGGTCGAGCTCAACGCCGAGCACGCGGCCTCGTGCCGAGCACGCGGCCTCGACGTCCGCGTCGAGGACGCGCGCGCGCACCTGCTCGGGGTGCCCGCCGCCTCCCTCGGTGCGGTCACGGCCATCCAGGTCGTCGAGCACCTCGGGGTCGACGAGCTCATCGAGCTCGTCGAGCTCAGCGCTCGGGCCATCCGGCCGGGCGGGCTCATCCTTCTCGAGACGCAGAACCCGGAGAACCTCGTGGTCGGCGCGTCGTCGTTCTACCTCGACCCGACCCACCGGCGCCCGCTGCCGCCGCCGCTGCTCGCCTTCCTCGTCGGCGCACGTGGCTTCACCGACGTCGAGGTCCGCCGGCTCGAGCGGGCGGAGCAGGCGCAGGGACTGGAGCGCCCGAAGCCGGACGAGCCGTGGGCCGAAACCGTCGGTGCCGTCGTCGACGCCGTCAACGTCCACCTGTTCGCGCCCGCCGACTACGTGGTCGTCGGTCACCGGCCCTAGGGGCGCGCGTCCGTGCGGGTCGCGTTCTTCTCCCCGTTGCCGCCCGAGCGCACGGGGATCGGCGACTACAGCTACGAGCTGCTCGAAGAGCTCAGGAACCTGCTCGACGTGACGGCCGTGGTCAGCGACGAGGTGCTCTGGAGCGCCCGGGCGCCGGACGGGGTCGATGTGGTCGGCGACTCGAGCGTGCTCCCCGGCGAGTACGACTGCGCGATCTACCAGATGGGCAACAACCCGAACTTCCACCGGTTCATCTACGGCCGGGCCTTCGAGGAGCCCGGCTTGCTCGTCCTCCACGACCCGTCTCTCGCGGACTTCACCGCGGAGATGTGCGGGGACGCCCGGAGCACGATATTCCGCGACGAGGTGGCGTACGACTGCCCCGCGATCGCGCCGGAGGACGACCTGCCGCTCGTGGACGCCGGCAACGGCAGGATCGACCTCGACCGGATCGCCGTCCTCCTGGCTCGGCGGATCGTCGAGTCCAACGTGCGCACGCTCGTGCACTCGAGCGCGATGGCACGTGAGATGCGCCGGCGCTACGGCGGTGCCGACATCGCGACGATCCAGCTTCCTGCCCAGATCGTCCCCGACGTGCCGCGCCTCGAGCCACGACGGCCGGGAGAGGTCGTCTTCGGCGTCTTCGGCGGGATCAACTACTACAAGCGCATCATGCCGATCGTCGAGGCCTTCGCCGAGGTCCGTGCCCGCCGGCCGGCTGCCCGGATGGTGATCGCCGGACGCGCCGACGACCGGTTGCTCGAGATCGAGGTGCGCCGGCTCGCAGAGCGGCCCGACCTCGCCGGCGCGCTCGAGGTGAAGACGAACCTCCCGCTCGACGAGCTCGAGCGGGAGATGTCGCTGTGCGACGTCGGGATCTCGCTGCGCTGGCCGACGGCCGGGGAGATGAGCGCGACGCTGATGCGGACCCTCGGCGCCGGTCGGCCTGCGATCGTGAGCGACGTGCTGCAGTTCCGCGAGCTGGACAGCCGGTACTGCTGGCGCGTGACGACGGACTTCGACCGCGAGCACGACAGCCTCGTCGAGATCATGGACGCGGTCGCGGCGGACCCCGAGCGTTGCCGGCGCGCCGGAGAGGCCGCGAGGCGCTTCGTCGAGAGCGAGGCGACCTACCGCGTCGTGGCAGAGCAGTACGTGGCCCACGTCGAGCACTGCGCTGCCCAGCGCGCGAGAAAGGTGGCGAGCCGGAGGCACCTGGCACTCGGGTCCCGGTCGCTCGCCGGCGCGAACCTGTTCGTCGTCCGGAGCCCGGGCGAGCTGGCGCGAGGAGCCCGACGCCTCGTGGACGCGCTCGGCGCCGGCGGGATCGACGTCGTCGCCGCCGAGCTGTCTGCACCGCTCGGCCCGGCGGTCCGAGACGGCGACCGGTCGCAGCCGGGCGCCACGGTGGCCCCCGGGTCACCGGGCGCGGCGGGGGGCACCCCGGAGCCCGGTCGACCCGGTCGGGCGGACGGAGCGGCGGACGCGGCGGGCCGGAGCGAGCACGGCGACCGGGCCGAGGCGGCGGCGCGCGCGACCCGGGACCGCGCCGTCCTCCAGCTCGCCGAGGAGGAGATGGACCGCGCGGACCGGGACCTCGTCACCCGCTGCCCCCACGTCGTCGCCCTCTACGTCGCCGACGACGCGTCGGCGGGGCGGATGGGCCGGCTGGCCCGTGTCCGCCGGGCGCGGGGCCACCGCGTCGTGGCGGTCCTCGCGCCGAGCCTCACCCCGCTCACGACGGACTACAGGCTGCTGCTCGAGCTCGCCGAGCACGTGTGGGTCGCGGGCGAGCACGGCGCAGAGGTCGCGGCGATGAGCACCTCTGTGCCCGCGCGCATCGTGGCCTGGCCGGCCTGCGCCGGCGTGCCGGTGGAACGGAGCGCTCGCTCGGGGCCGTGCGAGCTCCTCGCGGCGGTCGAGGAGGGGACGGGCGTCGCCTATGCGAACCCCTTCGCCGTCGTCGACGCCTTCCGGGCGGCCTTCCCGAGCGGCGAGCGGGGTCGCCTGGCGCGCCTCACCGTGGCGTTCGGGGGATCGGCGGCGCGGCCCGAGGCCGCCGCCCGCCTCGCCGAGGAGCTGGCGCGGGTCCGGGGACGGATCGTCCTCGACCCCTCGCGGGGCGAGCTGCAAGCTCTCTTCGACGAGAGCGACGTCGTGGTCTCCCTCCACCGTGCCGAGCCCGTCGGTCTCCTGCTGGTCGACGCGATGGCGTGCGGCAAGGTCGTCCTCGCGACGAGCTGGTCGGCCCTCGACGGTCACACGAGCGGCCGGGACGGCTGCCGTGTCGGCTACGAGGTCCGTGAGGCGACCGACGCCGACTTCTACCTGGACTCGGAGTCGGCGGCACCTCCGGGAGCCGGCTATCTCTGGCTCGAGCCGGACGTAGCCGGAGCAGCCCGTTGGATGCGCAGGCTCGCGGCGGACCCGGCCCTGCGCGGGCGGGTCGGGGCGCGGGCGAGGAAGACGGCGGAGACGGCATGGCTCCCCGCAGCCGTCGCCTCGCAGGCTCGTGACGCCCTCGCCGCCCTCGTCTCGACGGTCCGGCCGGCGGACACAGCCGCCGAGATCGTCCTGCCACATCTCCCGGGTGGCGTTAGGGTCTCGTAGCCGTTGTCGGGGTCCCGCAGAGCCGGGGCGAAAGGAGAGGGTCGTTGTCGCAGCCGACGCCGGACAGCGACGGTCCCGCCGGGGCGCGCCCGTCGCCGGACCTCGGGCTCGACAGATCAGGTGGCCGCCGTGCCGGTCTCGCGCAGCGCGTCGTCGCGCGGATCGCGTGGCCGGTCCTGCGCGAGCAGGTCGCGTTCAACCACACGCTGCGTGACGACGTGCGGGCACTCGGCGCCGCCCTCGACGAGGAGCGGGTCGAGAGCCTGGCGCGCGACGCCGGTCCTGCGCTCGCCGCGCTGGGCGCCGAGTCCGGAGCGCTCGCCGCCCGGGTCGACGACGTCGCCGGGCGCGTCGAGCGCCAGGGTTGGGCGATCGAGGCGGCCGTGCCGAAGCTCGAGGCGCACGGCTACGCGCTCGACGCCCTCGCCGCTCGCGCCGACGGTGACGCCGCTCGCCTCGACGCTGCGCTGGGCACCCTCGCCGAGCTCCAGGACGCGGTGCGCGACCTGCGCGCGGCGCTCGAGCGCCAGGGTTGGGCGATCGAGGCGGCCGTGCCGAAGCTCGAGGCGCACGGCTACGCGCTCGCATCTGTCGAGGAGGCGCTCGACGGGCTGCGCGCGGAGCTGGACCTCGTCGACCGGCAGTCGTTCTCCCGCTACCACGACGGCATCGGCTCGATCCGGAGCGAGATTGGGGACCTTTCGGCGCGCGTCGAGGTCGCGGCCGACGATGTCGCCGAGCGCCTCGTGGCCGAGCGTGCGGCGGGCGAGGCGCTCACGGCGAGGTTGCGCGCCACCGAGCGGGCCGTCGAGCGCGAGCTCGCCGCCCTGCGTCTCCGGCTCGCCCAGGTCGACCTCGCCCTCGGCGCGGCGCACGTTGCGCGTGGCGACGCAGGGCCGCTTCCCGCTCGCCTCGCCGGCTCCCCGGGGACCGTCGAGCAGCTGTGGGCCGCCTACGCCGACGCGCTCGTCGAGCCGGCATCTCGTGCCGAGGCACGTGCGGCTTGCTACCTCGCCGACATCGTCGGGACGCAATCGACCAAGCCCGTGCTCGACGTCGGGGCGGGACGAGGCGAGTGGCTCGAGCTGCTGCGCAAGGCGGGCCTGGACGCGCGCGGCGTCGACGTCGGCCCTGTGGCCGACGACGCCGTGGCCGCCGGCGTCGTCGCGGTCGACGACGTCGTCGAGCACGTGCGTGGTCTCGACAGGTCGAGCGTCGGCGCGCTCACGGCAGCCCGCGTCGTCGGCTACCTGACCGCGGGTGAGATCGTCGAGCTCGTCGACCTCGCGGCGCTCGCGATCGAGCCGGGTGGCGTCCTCGTGATCGACCTGTCCGACCCCGTCGGGGCCGCTGCCGGGACGGAGCCGGCCGTCGCCGTCACGGTGTCGGACCGCCATGTCGGCTGCGGGTTCCTCGCGTTCGCGGTCGCGGCGCGGGGCTTCGCCGACGTCGAGCTCCGCCGGCTCGCGCCCCGGTTTGGCGACGCGGCGCTCGTGGCCGGCGCGTGCGCGCTCGTGGCGCGGCGGCCCTGAGGCAGGGTTGGTGGCCACGGCGTCGGGGCCGGCGGGTGCGCTCCGGCGCCCACCAGGCGTCAACGCGATCGCGAGCTGGGAGTCGACGACAGGCCTCGCGCAGGCGGCACGCCGCAGCGTCCTCGCGCTCGTCGAGGCGGGTGTTCCCGTCGCTCTCGTCGACTACGACTACGGGGCGCCTCGGGCACCGCACCGCCTGCCCGCGCAGCTGCGCGAGCTCCCGCGTGGCCGGCCCCACGGCGTCGACCTGTTCTTCTTGAACGTCAACGAGTTCCACGTCATCCCCGAGTCCTTCCTGCGGCCCGAGCCGCTCGCGCGACCCGTCGTCGTCTCGTGGTTCTGGGAGCTCTCCACGCTGGCGCCGGACCTCGTCCGCGAGACACGTCGGGTCGACGAGATCTGGGTGGCGTCGCGCTTCGTGGCGGAGGTCTTCGAGCGGCACGCGACCTGTCCGGTCGCCGTCGTGCCCTGCGTGGTCGACGACGGACCGGTCGGGACCGACGCGGGTCGCTGCGGGCACACCGGCACCGCTGTCGACGGTTCGGCCGGGGAGGCGTGGCAGGGCGGTGCGCGCCGCGCGCTCGGCCTGCCCGAGGACCGCTTCCTCGTGCTCTGCAGCTTCGACGCGAGCTCGACGCTGGCGCGCAAGAACCCCCTCGGCGCCGTCGAGGCGTACCGGAGGGCGTTCTCCCCGGCCGAGCGGGCGCGTCGCGCGCACCTCGTCGTGAAGACGATCAACCTCGCGACCCTGCCCGAGGCGCACCTCGCGCTCGCGCGCGCCGTCTCGGACGCCGGCGGGACGCTCCTCGACACCGAGATGAGCGACAGCCAGCTCGCCGCGCTGACGTCGGCGTGCGACGTCTACCTCTCGCTGCACCGGGCAGAGGGGTTCGGGCTCGGGATCGCCGAGGCGATGGCCGCCGGCCGCCCTGTCGTCGCGACGGGCTACTCGGGGCCGTGCGACTTCCTCGACATCTCGACAGGCTGCCCGGTCGGCTACCACACGTGCGCCGTCGACGCCGGCGAGCTCCGCTTCAACCCCGCGGCGCGCAACGTCTACGTCGCGGGGGAGACCTGGGCGGAGCCGGACGTCGGCGAGGCAGCGAGGCGGCTGCGCATGCTCTACGAGCACCCCGCCGTGCGCGCCCGGCTCGGCGCGTCGGCGGCTGCCGTCGTCGGTGAGCGCTTCAGCTCGGCGACGGTCGGCCGGCAGATGGTGGAGCGGCTCGAGCACGTGGTGGCGCGCCATGTCCGCGCGCGGCGCGCGGCGACGGGCGTGCCGGAGGAGGGGGCCCGAGCCGGCAGAACGTGAGGTAGAAGGGCGCAGCCCCGACGTGGGCACGGTCGATGTCGCAGGCGTCCGGGGCGAGGCGCCCGAGGCCGAGCTCGGCGAGGTAGGCGCTCGTGCCGGGTGGGACCCGGAGGCCGGGACCGTAGGAGCCGACGAAGTCGACGAGCACCGAACCCCCGGCGCCGACGGCGCGGCGCACGGCGTCGTCGGCGAGCCGGATGTAGGTCGGGTCGAGGATGTTGCCGAGGTAACCGACGGCGATGATCCGGCTCGGAAGGACGGTGTAGACGAAGGCGAGCGGTTGCTCGCTCACCTGGAGCACCGCGTCGGGTCGCCGCCCTTGGAGCAGGGGTGGAGTCGGCACGGTGAAAAAGCGGGTCCCGAAAGGCACGCGCAGCCAGTAGCTCGCCGGGTAGGCCGTCGCGGCGCAGGCGGTGCACGCGACGACGAAGCTCGCCGCGAGGGCGCGCCGGCGCCGGCTTGCCCGGCCCGGCACGCCTCCCCGGCGCTCGGCGGCGAGGAGCGAGAGCCGCCGCGCGGCTGCCCAGATCACGAGCGGCGCGAGGGTCTCGACGGGCATGAGGTACCGGTAGACGCCGAGCTGCTTGGTCCAGATGGCGAGCGAGACGCCGAAGAGCACGAGGAAGAAGCGGTCGGCCTGCGCCGCGACATGGTCGTCCGCCCGCGACGCGGGCAGCGGGTCGGGGGCTGCGCCGGCTGCGCCAGGCGCGCTCCGGCGCGCCCACCGAGCCCCAGCCCGTGCCGTGCGCAGGATCGCTCGGGCGACGACGACCACGACCAGGGCTGCGGTGAGGACGTAGGCGAGCGGGATCGAGAGCTCGCGCAGCGGGATCTCCGCGACCGCGAGCGGGTGCACGAACCAGTAGAGGGGATAGACGAGAGCCTGGAAGAGGTTCGCCGGCAGGAAGCCCCGCCCCTGGGCCGCTGCCGCGGGAAGGTACGGGGTCGGGAAGAGCGCGTTCGACGAGGCGTCGAACACGAGCGGGTCGTGGTAGGTGAGCCAGAGGTGGACCGTCCAGTACCCGGCGGTGGCGAGCAGGCCCGCAAGGTCCGCGAGCCCGGTGACGAGAAGGCGCCGGAGGCGATCGCGCCACGATCCTGCGACGGCTCCGGCTGCCACGACCAGGCCGACGCAGACTTCGAGCTCGGACAGCTTGAGGCCGACCCCGAGCCCCGCCAGGGCACCTGCGGCAGCCCACCACCATGTCTCGGCGCGCCTCGCGTCGTCGTGGCCCACCGCGTCTCGGCGCGTCCGGTGGCGGCGCGCCTGTCCTGGTCGTGCACCTGGCGTGGCCGATCCGCGCTCGATCGCGACGAGCGCGCACCAGACGCCGGCGAGGACGGGGATGCTCACGATCGTGTCGCCCATCGAGTTGCCGAGCTCGGACGCGAACCCTCCCGCGACCCCGGCCGCGATCGTCGCCGCGAGCGCGAGCAGCCGTGACCCGGTCGCCCGGCGGGCGATGCACGCGACGAGCACGAGGTTGAGCCCCTGGACGGCGCCGACGATCGCGGCTTCGAAACGCGGGGGGACGTGGGTCATCAGCGCGTAGAACGGGACGTCGATGAGCGGGTTCAGGTAGCTCTGCAGCGACGCGGGGATGACGTCGACGGCGAGGCTGTTGTGGAGGAACGCGTACGGGTCGAAGGCGTGGTAGTTGAGCAGGTCGAAGTTCGCGTCCTGGCCGATCGCGAGCGCCGCGAGCGCGCAGCCGACGGGGAGGAGCGCGAGGACGGCGCGCTCGGGCCAGCGGAGCCTGGCGGGTGGAGTCGTCGCGCGGTCGGGCCGACGCGTCCCTGCCGTGGTTGCCGGCGCCCTGTGCGCCATCGAGCCTCCTGTCCGTGCGCCGGTCGTGACGCACGCGCTGGTCCTGGCACGGTAGTTGCTCCGCCGCCGCCGCCGCCGCTCTGCTGCTGCGACGTCGCGATCGGGTCCGTGCTACGTTCGTAACACAATTGACAAATGCGATCTGACCGAGTGCTCGTCCAGGCACTCGGGCACGCCGGTGACTTGCTCGTCCGGCACGCGACTCGAAAGGGACGCGCCGTAGCCAGCCGTTCGACGTACACGTGAAGCGCACCGGGACGCACCAGGGAGCTCGCGTGCCAGGGGCCGTGCGCGCAGGTGCGCGTGCCCACGCGCCCGGGCTTCGGCGCGCGCTGCTCCTCGCGTTCCCGCTCGGCTGCGCCCTCGCGGCGCTCGCGATCGGCCAGGACGCGAACTACGACCTGCTCAACTACCACTACTACATCGCCTATGCGTTCCTCCACGACCGCCTCGGCGTGGACGTCTACGCGGCGCAGCTGCAGTCCCTCATCAACCCGCTGCTCGACGTGCCGATCTATCTCTTGATCGGCCACAGCCCCCCCCGGCTTGAAGCGGCCGTCGTCGGCGCGGTGCAAGGCTGCGGTCCGCTGCTCGTCGTCCTCGTGGCCCACCGCCTCACGCGCTCATGGGTCGTCGGCTTCGCGACCGGCGTCGCCGCGGCCGTGGCAGGCGGGTTCGCCGCGCAGATCGGCAACTCGATGGGCGACACGATCGTCGCGGTTCCCCTCGTCGGCGCGGTCCTGCTCGCCCTCCAGGCGGTCGACAGGCGGGGGGCGCCCGGCGAGCTGTGGCGCTGGGCCCTCGCCGGGGCCCTCGCCGGGGCGGGCGCAGGCCTCAAGCTCTCGGAGCTTCCGGTGGCCGTCGGGATCGTCGTCGGGCTCGTGGCCGTCGGGGGCTCGTTGCGGGATCGGGCAAAACGCCTCGGAGCGGGCGCAGCCGGTGGCGTGGCCGGCGTCGCTGCGACCTCGGGCTACTGGAGCTGGTTCCTCTGGGTGCACTACGGGGACCCCATCGCCTTCACGCAGGCGTCGTTCGGCATCTTCCACTCGCCGTACGTCCCGAAGCCCCGGCTCGCCGGGGGAGGGTACGGCCCGCGATCGGTGCTCGCGGGCCTGAGCTTCCCGCTCCGGTGGGTCGCGCACCCTCTCTTGGTCGGCGAGATCCGCTTCCGCGAGCTCTCGTTGCCCCTCGCGTACATCCTCGCCTGCTTCCTCGTCCTCGCCGGCGCCGCCCGCCTGCTCTGGCGCGCCGTCGGCCGGCGAGCCGTCGCCGCGTCGCCGCTCGACGACGCCCGGGTGGTCGCAGCCGAGACGGGCACGACCCGGGACGCGGACGCGGACCGCTACCTCATCGTGACCTTCGCCGTCTCGTTGGCCGTCTGGATGAAGGTCTTCAGCATCTACCGCTACGTCCTGCCGCTCGAGGTGCTCTCGCCGGTCGTGATCGTCGCCGTCCTCCGCCGCCTCGCCGCGCTCGCCCCCGCGACGTCACCGTGGCGCGCCCGAGCTGCGGGCGGGCTGGTACCGACGGTCCTTGTCGTCTGCGCGCTCTGCGCCGCCACCGCGTGGCCGGGGAACTACTGGCTGCGGGTGCCGTTCGGGAGCCGGTACTTCAGCCTCCAGCTCCCCCACGTGCTCGACAACGACAAGACCGACGCAGTCGTCGAGGTCGGTGGCCAGCCGATGGGCTTTTTGTTCCCCCAGCTCCCGCAGCGCCTCGTCGCGATCGGCGGCATCGGGAACCTCCTCACGCCGGCCAACCGCGTGCTCGTCCACCGGGCGCTTGCACGCGTGCGCCGTGACGGAGGCGACATCGACGTCGTGTTCGTCGACGTGCCGCCCCGGCACGGGCTCTCGACGCCGAAGGGGACGTCGCGCTACCTCGCCCGGCTCGGCGCACCCGGGCTCGTCGCCCGTGCCTGCGACGTCGAGGCGGCCCACATCGGTGCCGGGTTCGAACCGGTGACGTTCTGCAGGTTCGGTCCGCGCTGAGCGTCAGCGCCCGGCGACTCCCAGCCGCCGGTAGAGCTCGACGACGGCACGCGCCGAGCTCGCCATGCTCATCGACGGTGCGTGCGCTGCGTACCACTGCGCGGTCGACGCGCGCAGCGCCGCGCCGCCCTCGACGCAGCGGACGATGCCGCGTGCGAGGCCGGACGCGGTGGGCTCCACGACGAACCCGTTGACGCCGTCGACGACGTGGCCGACCGCCGCGTTCTCGGGGTGGGCGGCGACGACGGCGGGCGTGCCGAGCGCCGCCGCCTCGACGGCCATGAGCCCGTAGCCCTCCCGCACCGACGCGACGAGGACGCACGACGCGTGCGCGACGAGGCGCTCCAGCTCGTCGTCGGACACCTTGCCGGTCAGCGCAGCGGCTTCCCGGACCCCGAGCCGGGTGAGCTCGCTCTCGATCAGATCGGTCTCGGGTCCCTCGCCGGCGATGACCATCTCGAGGGACGGGACGTCGCACCGGGCCACGCGGAGCGCCTCGGCGAGCTGGCGGACGCCCTTGTCCTTCACATGGCGCCCGGCGAAGAGCGCGACGGGACGCGCCGGGGTGCCGAGCTGCGCCGCCGGGTTGACCTCTCGACTCGGAAGCAGGCCGGGAAGGACCGTGAGCTCGCCATGGAGGCGGTGCGCCCGGATGCGGCGGGCAGTGTGCTCCCAGAACACGAGCGCGTGGGGTGAGGCCGCGAGGCAGACCTCCTGGACGGCGGCTCCGACCGTCCCGGCGACGGTTCCCGCGTAGCGGCGCCAGAAGGTCGCGGGCCAGACCTCGAACCAGTCGGCGACGAGCGGAGTCGCCGTACCGAGCAGAGCGAGGCGCGCACCGAGGAGCGAGAAGTAGGGGAAGTTCGCGACGTGGACCGAGTCGACGTCGCCCCTGTGGCGTCCGAGCCAGGAGAACACGCCGACACCGAAGCGCAACGGCGGCCCCGTCTTGCGTGTCCCGTCGGGAAGGTACAGCTCGCACCGCTGCTGGACGGCGACGACGTCGACGCCGGGGATCGCGGGGGGATCGCCGTCCCACTGGACGCGGGTGAGGTAGGTGACGCGCGCCCCGGACGACACGAGCTGCTCCGCGAGCGACCGGTACCACCGCTCCGCCCCGCCGATGGTCCAGGGGAACAGGCAGTCGTAGGCCACGACGCAGTGCGCTCCCTCGAGGGGCGCACCCTCGTGGGGCGCACCGTCGCGGGGCTCACCCTCGCGGGGCGCACTGGCCGGCCCCGTCACGGGCGGCGCCCCATCGTGCCGTTCCAGCCGTCGCGGAGCCCCTGCGCGACGGCGCGCCCGACGGTCGGCCATTGCGACGGCCGGACCCGGGTGAGGTTGTAGCCGGTCCACACGGTGAGCACGCCGGCGGTCCGGCTGAGGCGCAAGAGGACCCGGCGCGTCTCCCGGGCGTAGCGGAGCGGGTTGCGCTCGAGGTAGTAGGCAGCGGACTCGGCGAGCAGCCTGCTGCCCTGCTGCCCCGACGACAGCGCCATCGCGTGCAGGCAGAGCATCTCGCCGAGGTACCGGAGTCGCCAGCCCCGGGCCCGCGCGCGCTCGCCCCACTCGGCGTCCTCGTAGTACATGAAGAAGTCCTCGCGCAGCGGACCCACGTCACGCCACGCCGACGCGGCGACAAGGACGCAGCAGCCGGGGATGTAGTCGCTGTCGGCACTCGGGGGGAGCCTGCCCGGGCGCGCGAAGTGGCCGCGGTGCCAGACGACGGCCAACCAGCGGCTCTGCGCGGCACCGGCGAACCACAGCCGAGAGGGGTCGTGCGCGTAGGCGATCGCGGGTCCGACGGCGGCGACGCGCTGATGGCGCGACGCCTCGGCGAGGCAGCGCTCGACGCAGGACGGGTCGATCGTCGCGTCGTTGTTGAGCAGGAGCACCCAGTCGGCACCGCAGGCGAGGGCGCGGCCCACGGCGAGGTTCACCGCAGCGGCGAAACCGATGTTGTCCTCGAGCGCGATCACCTCGTGCCCGGCGAGCGCGTGCTCGAGGGTCCTCAGGTCCTCGGGATCGTAGTCCTGCGCGACGCACACGATCGGCTCGAACGCAGTCGTCGATGCGAGCAGGCTCTCCACTGCCTCGAGGGTGGCCCCGAGCTCGCGCCACGCCACGACCACCGCGGCGACCCGGACGCGCGGGCCGTCACTCACGGCTCCCGGCGCCACGGTCGCGCGCGGCGCCGGAGGCGCGCGATCTCGGCGACCTCCGCGTAGAGGGCGCGCCGACGCCCGGCGATGTCGTCCCAGGAGTGCCGGCGCTCGACGAAGCTCCGCGCTGCCTGCGCCATCGCCGCGCGCCCGTGCGGGTCGACGAGCAGCTGCGTGATCGCCGCCGCGAGCCTGCCGACGTCGCCGGCGGGGACGCGCAGCCCGGCACCGGCCTGCTCGGCCTCGGCGGCGACCTGACCGGCGCCGTCGGCGAGGACGACCGGCAGGCCGCTCGCCATCGCCTCGAGGGCGGTCAGGGTGAAGCCGCCTTCTTGGCGCGCGAAGTCCGACGGGAGGATGTAGACGTCCGATTCGCCGTACCGGGCGGCGAGCGCGTCGTCGTCGAGGCGCCCGACGAAGTGCACGCGCCCGCCGAGACCGAGCTGCGCTGCCTGCCGTTCGTACTCCGGCCGCAGCCCGCCGTCGCCGACGACGGTCAGCTCGAACGGCTCGCGTACCTCGTGGAGCGCGTCGAGCAGGACGTCGAGCCCTTTGTAGCGGTGGTACCGGTCGAGGACCCCGACGAAGAGCAGCTGCCGCCCGTCGCCGCGTCGTCCGGGCCGGAAGCGCTCGAGGTCGACGCCGGTCGGGATGACGACGAGGCGGGGGGCGAGAGTGGGCTCGAGCTCGAGCAGCTCGTCGTGCCACCGGTCCGACACGACGACGACGCGGTCCGCGAGCCGCAGCGTCCAGCGGAAGGCCGTCGCGTTGTAGACCCGCGCGAGCAGGCCCGCCCAGCCGTCCCCGACCGTTGCGTTGTAGAAGGACAGGACCGATCCTCGACCGAGGATGCGGGCCGCGTAGACCGACAGGTCCGCGGACCATGGCGTCGGCAGGTGCGTGTGGACGACGTCCCACGGCTCGCGCACCAGCGCGAGCGGCAGGCCGGGCGTGATGTTGGTGTTCGCGAGCTTGACGCGCCAGGGCAGACGACGGACCGGCACGCCGTCGCCCGCGTCGCTCGCGCCCCGCGGCTCGTCTGCGCAGATCACGAGCACGTCGTCGCCTCCGGTGACGAGCCGCGTGCACACGGCCTGTGCGACATTTTCCACACCCCCGGTGAACGGGGGGTAGCGCGGCGGGGTCTCGAGGAGGCGGAGCGGGTCTGTGCGTATCGCCCCACGATAGTGGACCGGTCCTCGGCGCACGGGTGCCACGAGCCGGCGGTGCCCGCCGAGGTGCTCGTCAAACTAGTCTAGCCAAGTGCTGCGTCTTGCGCCCGTCGCCGAGCCAGGAGCCCGCGTCTCGTGAGCCTCGAGGCGATCGCCGTCGATCCCGTGCTCGTGACCGTCGTGCTGCCGTGCCTCGACGAGGAGGACTCGGTCGGCGAGTGCGTCGACGAGGCCCTTGCCGCACTCGAGCTCGCGGGGTACCGAGGCGAGGTGCTCGTCGTCGACAACAACTCGACGGACCGCTCCGTCGAGGTCGCGAAGGCCCACGGAGCTCGGGTGGTGCACGAGGAGCGGCCCGGCTACGGCCGGGCTCTCCGTACCGGGATCGAGGCCGCCGACGGCGAGATCGTCGTGATGGCCGACGCGGACCTCACCTACGACCTGTCGAAGATCGCCCGCCTCGTCGGGCCGATCGCGGACGGTGAGGCGGACATCGTCGTCGGCGAGCGACTGAGCGAGGCACCGAGCTCGACGATGCCGTTCCTCCACCGGCGGGTCGGCACGCCGATCCTCACGATGCTCGTCCGGCGGGCGGCGGCAGGTCTCACGGTGACCGACAGCCAGTCGGGCTACCGCGCCTTTCGCCGCGAGGCGATCCTGTCCCTCGGGCTGCGCTCGACCGGCATGGAGTTCGCGTCGGAGATGCTCATCCTGGCGGGGCGGGCGCGCCTCAGGGTCACGGAGACGAGCACGGGCTACCGGGAACGCACGGGCACCTCGAAGCTCAACACGTTCTCCGACGGCTGGCGCCACGTCCGTCAGATCCTGCTGCTCGCGCCCCACCTCATGCTCGTCGCTCCGGGGCTCGTGCTCTTGGCGATCGGTGCGGGCCTCGAGGTCGTCGGGCTCGTCGACCCTGCGGGGCTCGCCGTCGGCTCGCTTCGCTGGCAGCCGAGCTTCATCTCCGGCATCGCCCTGATCCTCGGCGTCCAGGCGCTCGTCGCCGGGTTCGTCCTCTCCGAGCGCCAGCGCGCCCTCACCGGTCGGGTCCGGCGTCGGCGCGGCCACGCGCGGGCGTCGCTCCCGGCGGCCTGCCTCACCACCGGCTTCGTCGCGGCGGCTGCGGGGATCGCGATCGACGCCGTGTTGTTCGTGCTCTGGATCCACACGAACCACACCTTCTCGCGGGCGATCCCGCTCGCCGCGCTCGCGCAGTCGCTCGTCGTCGACGGGGCGTCGCTCGCCGGCTTCGGCCTCATCTACCCGATCGTCGAGCGCGGGGCGATCGGCAGCCCGGACGACGAGGACAGCCGCGACACCCAGGGCCGTGACACGCGAGGTCGGCACGACCAGATCGGCGACAGCTCCCGAGCGCGCTCGGCAGCCGGCTCGGCCACGGTGCTCGAGAGACCGCCCCGGCGCTCGTGACGACGCGCCGGCGGCCGGCGCGCGACGGCGCGGACGGCTCGGCCGACCTCTCGGTGGAGGGACGGGGTCGCCACGTGCTCACGGCCGGGCTGCTCAGCGTCAGCGTCCTGAGCTTTGCCGCGAACGCCGTCTTCTCGCGCCTTCTCGGGCGCTCGAGCTACGGAGCGGTCGGCTCCGTGCTCGCGCTCGCGACCCTGCTCGCTGTCCCGCTCTCCGCGGTGCAGTCGGCCGTCACCCGGCAGGTCGCCGTCGCGCCCGCAGGAGCGCTCCGTCTCGGTCGCCCCATCCTGCTCGCCGCAGGCGGGGCCGCGGCGCTCGTCTGCGCCGCCCTCGTCCTCGTGCCGGTGCTTGACCCGCTCCTGCACCTGTCGGGCGACTGGGCCGTCGCGCTCTGCGGCGCCTACCTCGGTGCGATCCTGCTCGAAGGGGTTCCACGAGGCGCCCTCGTCGGCGAGAGGCGGTACGCGTGGGTCGGGCTCGCGGCGGCAGGGGGCGCCGCGCTCCGGCTCGCGGTGGGCTGGGTGTGGGTCGCGCTGCGACCGGGTATCGTCGGGCCGCTCGCCGGCGCGGCGCTCGGGGAGGTGGCGACCGCTCTCGTGCTGCTCGCCCTCGTGCTCGCCGCGAGCAGGCCCGGTGCGCGCAGCGCTCCGTTGCAGGTACGCGAGGTGGGGCTCTCCGTCCTCGGCTTCACGGGCCTGCTCTCGTTGATGAGCATCGACACCGTCGCCGCCCGGCACTGGCTCAGCCCGCAGGCGTCCGGGTACTACGCCGCGGCGTCGGCGGGTGGGAGCATCGCGTACTTCGTGTCGGCGGCCGCCGCGACGTCGATCTTCCCCGACGTCGCGCGAGGAGCGAGCTCGAGGGACGGCCGGGCCTTCCGGGTCGGCCTCGCCGAGGTCGCAGCTCTCGCGCTCGGCACGGCCGGCGTGCTCTGCGCCGCCGCCCCGCTCGTCGTGCTCGTCGTGTTCGGCCACCGGTACGCGGGGGCGACGGTGGCGCTGCGCGTCCTGTCGATCTCCTACGCCTTGCTCGGGATCTCGTCCTACCTCGTGAGCCATCACCTCGCGCACCGCAGCGCAGCGGTGCTCCTCCCGTGGGCAGGTGCAGGAGCCCTTGTCGCCGCCGTCGTCGTCGCCCACGGGTCGACGACGAGCGTCGCGCTCGACGCGCTGGCGGCATCTGGTGCCCTTCTCGCCGCGCTCGCGGCCACGTCGGTCTGGCTCGAGCGGCATGCGGCGCCGGTCGCGTCGCGCCGCGGTCGCCGGATCGCGGCGCCGGTGGTCAGCCCGGACGGCGCGCGATCACCGTGACGAGCGGAGGCAGGACGACGGGGTCGTCGCCGGGGTCGACGCCCGTCAGGGAGGCCAGATAGGCGGAGACGGGTCCCGGACCTGCTCCCGCCGGCGCCTCGGCCCACGCGTCGACGAGCTCGAGCCCCGCGTCGCGCACGAGCGCGGGCAGGAGCGCCCCGACGTCGGGATGCCGGGCCCCCGGCATGGACATCGGCGTGCCGTCGATACGCCCCGCCGTCGTCACGGGCTCCTGCGCGACGACGAAGCCGCCCGGGCGCGTCGCGCGCCCCATCCGGGCGAGCACGATCGCCGGCTCGTGGACGTGCATGAGCAGGAACCTGCAGAAGGCGAGGTCGACCAGCTCGGGCAGGAGGAGGTCCTCTCCTGCCTGGGTGACGGCGACGACCTGGGCTCTGGCCGCCGCAGCCGCGGCGGCTGCGACCTCGTCGCGCGCGAGCGGATCGCTGTCGACGGCGAAGATGCGGCCCGCCGGTCCGACCACCTCGGCGAGCGCGACAGAGACATCCCCCGCACCGGCCCCGACGTCGGCGCAGCGCCATCCCGGCCCGACACCGAGCCGCTCGAGCGCGGTCGCCAGGGGCCGTCGGTACACGTCGTTGCGCAGGCCCAGCTCGGTCACCACGGAAGCCTAACCCGAGCGCCCGACGCCGCCTCACCGGATGGCGCGACCCGAGCAGCTACGTTTGGGCCGTGCGCTTGACGATGATGCTGTGTGACGCCGCCCAGGTGGCCGACGGGAAGCTCTACGTGCTCGGTGGAGGCTGGAGCCTGATCGGGCCCGATCCGATGCCGTCGGCGATCGCGATGAAGATCGACGTCGACTGGACCGAGGTCGACCGCCCCCACCACTGGGAGCTCTACCTCGCAGACGAGGACGGCCAGCCGGTGATCGCGGAGACCCCCGACGGTCCCCAGGCGATCGAGGTCCGCGGGGACTTCGAGGTCGCCCGACCCGTCGCCGTGCCGCCCGGCAGCCCGGTCGACGTCGCGCTCGCCCTCAACTTCGGCCCGCTCCCGCTCACGCCGGAGACCCGCTACAGCTGGCGGCTGACGATCGACGGCGAGTCGCAGGACGACTGGGCGCTCGCGTTCTCGACCCGGCCTGCCCGGCCGGAGTGATCCGCGAGCGCTGATCGCCGCCCGAGGCGATTGCCGCGCGGCGCGGTCTTGCGACCGGACGGTGCGCTCGCGCGACGAGCAGACCCCGGGGGCGCGAGCCGTGACGTTGCCGCCGGTGCAGCGGACACCGCGCTCGTCGACACCGCGCTCGTCGACACCGTGCTGGCGTGGTGGCAGGGCGCGCGGGCCGAGCGTGACGCCCTTCCGTGGCGGAGCACGAGAGACCCCTGGGAGATCCTCCTCGCCGAGACGATGCTCGCCCAGACCTCGGTCGTTCGAGCAGCGCAGCGCTACCCGGACCTTGTCGCGCTGTTCCCGACGGCACGGGACTGTGCGCGCGCTGCGGCCGGCGACGTCGTGCGTGCGTGGGCGGGACTCGGCTACAACCGCCGGGCGCTCGGTCTGCACGCGGCTGCCGGAGCGATCGTCGAGCGCCACGACGGCGCGGTACCGTCGACCCTCGACGAGCTGCTCGCTCTGCCCGGCGTCGGCCCGTACACCGCGCGGGCCGTCCTCGCCACGGCGTTCGGCGTCGGCGCGGCGGTCGTCGACACCAATGTCGGTCGTGTCCTCGCCCGTGCCGTCGCCGGCCACCCGCTTCGGCGCGCCGAGGCCCAGCGCCTCGCGGACGGCCTCGTGCCCGCGGAGCGCAGCCGCGACTGGAACCTCGCGCTCATGGACTTCGGCAGCCTCGTGTGCCGGTCGCGCCGGCCGGCGTGCCCGAGCTGCCCGTTGGGCTCGACATGCGCGTGGCGCAACGCCGCGACGCGCCCCGACGTCGCGGCCCGCGAGTCCGGTCGCGGCGACGGTGCGACGAGCAGCGGCGCGCGAGCACCGGACCCGCCCGGTGCGGGACCGAACGAGGGACTTCCACCGGACCCGGCTGTCGGATCCGCAGGGGTCACGGCGCGGCAGAGCCGGTTCTCCGGATCCGACCGCGAGGGGCGGGGCCGCATCGTGCGCGCGGCGTGCGACGGACCCGTGCTGCCCGCGCAGCTCGGGCAGATCACGGGTTGGATCGCGGACGAGGGGCGCGCCCGGCGGGTCGCGGCCGCGCTCGTCGCCGACGGCCTGCTCGTCGAGGGTCCGGGGGGCGAGCTCCGCCTGCCGTGAGACACCGTGGGGCGGAGCGTGCGCACCACCGGCGCGAGCAGCTGCGCTGCGCCGTACGGGGGTCACCGGGTCCGGTAGCGTCTCGCGGCGAGCCCGGCGAGCCCGGCCGGGACGGGAAAGGGGCTGAAGTGGCAGAGGTCGCGATGTCGGAAGTGATCCGGGACGTCGCCGTCGTCGTGCCCGACGCGCACGGAGACAGCAGGGGCCGTTTCGTCGAGAGCTACCGCCGGTCGTGGTTCCCCCTCGGGCGCGAGATGGTGCAGGGCAACCGGTCGGACAAAGAGCGCGGCGCGGTCGTCGGGCTCCATTACCACCTCCACCAGGCGGACTACTGGTACGTCACGCGAGGGCTCGCCCGGGTCGTGCTGCACGACCTGCGGACGGGCTCGCCGACGGAGGGGGCGACCGTGCATATGCTCCTCGGCGACGGCGAGGAGCGGGGCGTGTTCGTGCCACCGGGAGTCGCCCACGGCTTCGCGTCGCTCGCCGACCTGACGCTGACCTACCTTGTCGACTCGTACTACAACCCCGTCGACGAGCTCGGCGTCGCCTGGGACGACCCCGAGATCGGCGCGGACTGGGGTCTCGCCGACCCGATCCTGTCGGAGCGTGACAGGCGCAATCCGCGCCGCTCCGAGATCGACGCGGCGCGCCGCCCGCTGTACGGGGCGCGCACCTGAGGTCGTGGTCGAGCGTGCGCGTGCCCGCACACGATCGGCCGTCGGCGCACGGGATGCTTTCGATCTCGTGACAGGGCGTCGACCGCGGTGTGGCCACTGGCGATCCGCGATTGAATAGGCAGTGTGATAGCTGAGCGAGGAGCTGGCTCGCTGTGGTGACGGTTGCGGTCGCGGCGGTTCTCGTCATCGTGGTCGCCGGTGCCCTGTGGGCGCGCGTCGCCTCGACGCGCGCGGAGCGCCGGTCCCTCGAGACCTACGAGCGCACGCTCGGCGTCCTCGGCGACGTCGCGCGTCGATCCGATGCCGTCGCCGACGTCCACGTTCCCGAGGACATCGCGCAACCTCACGTCCGACCGAGCGCTCCCGGCTGGCTCCCGCACCCTGTGCAGAGCTCGGTGCGCATCCTGCCGCACGTTGACGGCGGTGCCGGCGACGCGCACCACGACGGGGCGGAGGGCGACCCGGCGGCTCGAGCAGACCCGCCGACGGTGCTCGTCCCCGTTGTGGGGCGCCTGGACCCCCCGACGGTGCTCGTGCCCGTCGTCCGACCCACCGACCGCGACGGCGTCGAGGCGGAGCCCGAGCCCCCGGGGGATCGTCGGGACGATCCCGGCAGGCCGGAGACTGAGGTCCCGACGGAGCCGGCACCGAGGCGACGGCTCGACATCCTCTTCGACGCCGACGCCGACGCCGACGCCGACGCCGACGCCGAGCTCGACGCCGACGCGGGTGGCGCGCGCCTCCCCGGGCACCGCGACATCGAGCGCAACGGCCGCCCGGGTCCGGAGAGGACGATCCGCCGCGCCGCGACCGGTGCGGCGGCGGCGGTCGCGATCGGCGCCCTCGTGATCGGCGGCTACCAGCTTGCGACCCACAAGTCGGGCGCGCCAGCGAGCCCGTCCGCGCCGACGCACCTCGCCGCCGCGCCACGGCGCGCTCGCCACCACCAGACGGCGCCACGCCGCACCCCGGTGGCGGCCCCGGCGGCATCGGCGACGTTGCGGCCGAGCTCGACGTCTGCCGGTGTCGTGACCTACCAGCTCCACGCACCCGCCTACACGGTGTCGTTCTCGGCCGCATCGGGCGCATGCTGGCTCGGTGCCCAGCAGCTCGTCGGTGGTCCGTACGTGAAGATGTGGACGCTCGCTCCCGGGGAGCAGGCGTCCTATGCCGCGACCGGCCCGCTCGTCGTGAAGATCGGCGCCCCGCGCTACATCACGATCGCGGTGGACGGGACCCCGCTCGCCCTCCCGGCGGGTCGGGACCAGCCCTACGACGTGAGCCTCGTACCGGGGTCGACCGCGACGGCCTGACGTGCGATCGAGCGGACCTCGTCAGCCGCTCGGGTCGAGATCGGCCGGCGACGGCGGCGTGGTCCGACCCGTGCGTGCGGCTACCGGGTGGTGATCGTCCTGCGTGGTCGATTTGTTACTATGCAGGCAGGAGAAATCCTCGGCGTCGCCGGGGGGAACGGAGTCTCGGGCGAGATGGCTGTGACGGAGCTTGACCTCGGCAAGTACCAGCTCGGATGGAGCGACGTCGAAGACTACGTCTTCAAGCCCCGCAAGGGCCTCTCGGAGGAGATCGTCCGCGAGATGTCGGGGATCAAGTCCGAGCCTGCCTGGATGCTGAAGTTCCGCCTCGACGCGCTGCGGCGCTTCACCGACAAGCCGATGCGGCAGTGGTTCGCCCAGAAGATGCCCGACCTCGACTTCCAGGACATCTACTACTACATCAAGCCGACCGACAAGCAGGTCGACGCGTGGGAGCAGCTTCCCGACTCGGTGAAGCAGACCTACGAGAAGCTCGGCATCCCCCAGGCCGAGCGGAAGTACCTCGCCGGCGTGACGGCACAGTACGAGTCCGAGGTCGTCTACCACCGCAATCGGGAGGACCTCGAGCGTCTCGGTGTGCTCTTCACGGACATGGACACGGCGGTGCGCGAGCATCCCGACATCGTCCGGCGCTACTTCGGCAAGGTCATCCCACCCGGGGACAACAAGTTCGCCGCCTTGAACTCGGCTGTCTGGTCGGGCGGCTCGTTCATCTACGTGCCCCCGGGCGTGAAGGTCGACATGCCGCTCCAGGCCTACTTCCGGATCAACGCGGAGAACATGGGGCAGTTCGAGCGAACGCTCATCATCGCCGACGAGGGGTCCCAAGTCCACTACGTCGAGGGATGCTCGGCGCCCGTCTACTCGAGCGACTCCCTGCACTCGGCTGTCGTTGAGCTCGTCGCCCTGCCGGGGAGCAGGATCACCTACACGACGATCCAGAACTGGTCCTCGAACGTCTACAACCTCGTCACCAAGCGGGCGCGCGCCGAGGCGGAGGCCCACGTCGAGTGGATCGACGGCAACATCGGGTCGCGGCTCACGATGAAGTACCCGTCGGTGTACCTCATGGGTCCGAAGGCGTCCGGCGAGGTGCTGTCGGTCGCCTACGCCGGGGCGGGCCAGATGCAGGACACGGGAGCAAAGATGGTGCACTGCGCCCCGGAGACGACCTCCACCATCATCTCGAAGTCGATCTCGAAAGATGGCGGAAAGACGACCTACCGGGGCAAGGTCCACGTGGACGAAGGCGCAAGGCACGCGAAGTCCTTCGTCCGCTGCGACGCGCTCATCCTCGACGAGGAGTCGGTCTCCGAGACCATGCCGTATATGGAGGTCGGCGAGCGTGACGCGTCGATCGGCCACGAGGCGACGGTGTCGAAGGTCGGTGACGACCAGCTCTTCTACCTGATGAGTAGGGGTCTCACGGAGGCCCAGGCGACGGGCATGATCGTGAACGGCTTCATCGAGCCCATCACGCGGACGCTGCCGATGGAGTACGCGGTCGAGTGGAGCCGGCTCATCGAGCTGCAGATGGAAGGGTCGGTCGGCTGATCGGCCGTCACGCTTCCCCGTCCAGGGGCGGCGCCGAGGCGGAAGCGTGGCAGGAGGCTCAGCAGGCGTGCCGATGCGCGAGGAGTGCAAGCATTTCCAGTCGAGGACGTACAGCTCCGGCGAGGTCGCGCGCTTTTGCGTGCTGGACCTCGCTCCCGAGGCGCCGTGGCGCTGCCCGGCCGACTGTGCGCGCTACGAGCGCCGCCTCGCCGACGCCGGATGGGCGCACGGCCAGCTGGTCGAGCCTGCGATCGAGGACGAGCCCGACGGGTCGAGCGCCGAGATCGCGAGCCTGCTCGACCAGGCAGAGGGCATCGTCAACGCCGTCGGCCCCGCAGCACGCGCCGAGGCCGAGGCGCGTGAGCGCGCAGCCGGGCGCGCCGGCGGGCGATGGTGGCAGCGCATCCGCCGTCCCGGTCCGACGTGGCGCGCTCCGTCCTCGCCCGACGATCTCTCCTCGTGAGCGTCGTGACGCCGTCGCGCGGACCTGACGTGGCGGGCTCTGCGCCATCCGCGGCCTCGACGGTCCAGCACGGGCTCGCACGGTTCGCCGCGGCCTCGGCGATGCTCGCAGGTCCGACGTGGCTCGCCGAGCTGCGCGCATGCGCGGCCGACGGGCTCGCGACGGCCGCCCTGCCGACCGAGGCCGAGGAGCAGTGGCGCTACAGCCGTATCGACGAGCTCGACCTCGACGCGTTCGCCCCGGTCCTCGAGCCGGCGCGATCGCCGCTGTCGACCGAGGCACAGCGCTTCCTCGACGCCGTCGGGGCGCGCAGCGCGCTCGTCCGCAGCGCCGGGGGCTACGCCGTCGAGGTGGTGCTCGCGGAGGGCGCGTCGGCCCTCGGGGTGCGCGTCGACACCGCGCAGGACCTCGCCACAAAGCCCGAGGAGCTCGGCGTGCACCTGGGTCGCAGGGCCGACGCGCTGACAGCGCTCGCCACCGCGCTGTGCCCCGACGTGGTGGTCGTGCGGGTTCCGGCGGGCGTCGAGCTCGAGGAGCCGGTCGTGATCGTCCACGAGGTCGGCCGGGGCCCCGGAGGAGGAGCCGCGTTCCCGCGGGCGCTCGTCGTGCTCGGTGCGGGGGCCAGGGCGAGCGTGGTCGAGCTCGTCGTCTCGGGCGACGAGCCATGTCTCGTCGTCCCGCTGCTCGAGGTCGACCTCGGCGACGGCGCACAGCTCGAGCACACGAGCGTCCAGCAGCTCGGGCGTCGTGCGTGGCACCTCGGCTACCAGGCGAGCAACGTCGGTCGCGACGCCGTCATGCACTCGTTCCTCGCAGCCCTCGGCGGCGAGTACGCCCGCCAGCTGACGAGCTCGGTGCTCGCCGGCATTGGCGGGGCGAGCGAACTGCTCGCCGTGTACCTCGGCGACGGCACGCAGGTCCAGGACATGCGCACCTTCCAGGAGCACGAGGCCCCGCGCACGCGCAGCGAGCTCGTCTTCAAAGGTGCGGTGGCCGACACTGCTCGATCCGTCTACACCGGGCTCATCCACATGCATCCCGGAGCCAAGCGCGCGGACGCCTCGCAGACGAACCGCAACCTCGTGCTGTCCGAGGGTGCCCACGCGGACTCCGTGCCGAACCTCGACATCGAGGAGAACGACGTGCGGTGCAGCCACGCATCGGCGGTCGGTCCGATCGACGCCGACCAGCTCTTCTACCTCGCGACCCGAGGCGTCCCCCGGGAGGTGGCGGAGCGGCTCATCCTGCTCGGCTTCTTCGACGACCTGCTCGACAGGGCGCCCGTCCCGGGGGTCGCAGCGTACCTGCGTGCGGCCGTCGCGCGCCGGCTGTCCGACGGCGTCCTGGCGGCCGGGCGCACGACGGTCGCTAGCCCGGGGTCGCCCGCGTGACGGCGTCCCGGTTGTGCGGTGTCGGCGACCTCGCCGTCGGCGAAGCGCGTCGCTTCGACGCCGGCGGCGTCCAGATCTGCCTCGTGCGCTGCTCGGACGGATTCCGGGCGGTCGCGGACACCTGCAGCCACGAGGACTTCTCGCTGTCCGAGGGCGCCGTCGACCCCGACGCCTGCGAGATCGAGTGCTGGAAGCACGGCAGCGCGTTCTCCCTGCTCGACGGGGAGCCGCTGACCCTGCCTGCGACGCGGCCCGTGGCGGTCTACGAGGTCCTCGTCGACGGCACCGACGTGTCGGTCGTGCTGCCATGACGACGACCGCGAGCCTCCCGCACCCGAGCGTCGGGCGCTCTAGCACCCTCACGATCGCCGGTCTGCGCGCGGCGGTCGGTGGTGTCGAGATCCTGCACGGCATCGACCTCGAGCTGCACAGCGGCGAGGTCCACGCGATCATGGGCCCGAACGGCGCCGGCAAGAGCACGCTCTCCCACGTCCTGATGGGTCGTGCGGGTTACGAGGTGCTCGGCGGGTCCGTGCGGCTCGACGGCGTCGAGCTGCTGGATCTCGATACCTACGAGAGGGCCCAGGCCGGGCTGTTCCTCGCGCCGCAGGACCCCGTCGAGATCCCGGGCGTGTCGATCGCCGACGTGCTGGGGGCGGCGCTCGCCGCCGCCGGGTGCGAGGCCGACGCAGAGCCCGCCGCCCTCGGGGCGAAGCTGGCTGCCGAGGCTGCAGCGATCGGCCTCGCACCGGCGTTCCTCGGTCGCGCGCTCAACGTCGACGCCTCGGGCGGGGAGAAGAAGCGCATCGAGACCCTGCAGCTCGCGGTCCTCGCTCCCCGTTTCGCCGTCCTCGACGAGCTCGACTCGGGCCTCGACGTCGACGCCCTGCGCGCTGTGGCGCGCCGCGTCGAGCGCGCGACGGCAGCCGGGGAGCCCGGGGCAGCCGGCCTCGGCGTTCTCGCGATCACGCACTACCGCAGGCTATTGGACGAGCTCCATCCCGACGTCGTCCACGTCCTCGTCAAGGGACGGATCGTTGCGTCCGGCGGTCCCGGGCTCGCCGACGACCTCGAGCGAACCGGCTACGCGGGCTATGCCGAACCCGAGGTCGAGGCTCGGCCCATCGGGCCGGATCCTTTCGGCGGGCTCTTCTCCTAGCAAGGCGCAGCCTCGTCGGCCCCCGGTTGGCGTCCGGCGGGTCGCCCCCGCCGAGGCGGTGGTGAGCCGCGCCCGTGCGTGACTGGCGAGGCCCGATTAAGGTCTCCGGCGCGAGCGCTGGCGTGTCGGTACCCGGGGGCAAGCAGGTGGTGACTGACGCGTTGGAGTCGGAGCGGGCTGTGGGTCTCCGGCTGCGCCGGGAAGGCGACGCGGACGCTCGTCCCGACCCGTCCGGCGGCCGCCGTCGCGGGGTTGGCCGGCTGCGGCGCTCGTGGCCCGTGCTCGTGGTCGTCGGGCTCTACGTCGTGCTCGCGCTCCTCGCGTTCTGGCCGGTCTCCCCGATCTCGGACACCGTCGTGCCGAGCTGTGCCTGCGGCGACCAGGCCCAGGA
>DAHWHN010000062.1 GCA_027335685.1 Acidimicrobiaceae bacterium | reverse complement strand
CCGATGTTCTTCCTCTCCGGTGCGATGTTCCCGCTCGCCGACCTTCCGTCCTGGCTCACCGCGCTGACCAAGGTCGACCCGCTCACCTATGCCGTCGACCCGCTGCGCGAGGCGGTCTTCAGCCACCTCCACGTCTCGCCGGTCGCGCTGCGGGCGCTGGACCCCGGGGTGAGCTGGGACGGTTGGCGCATCCCGGTGCCCGTCGAGCTCGGGTTCGTCGCGCTCGTCGCGGTCGTGCTCCTCGGGGCGGCGATGGCGGCGTTCTCGAAGACGGACTAGGCGGCCGGAGCCGGGGGGTCAGATCCGCGGGGTGAGGGCCGCCGGGTGAGATCCGCGGGGTCAGGGCCGCTGGGTGAAGACATGGAAGCCGGCCTCAGCCCACGCGGCGAGCAGGGCGACCCGTCCGGCCCAGCTCGCCATCCACCAGTGCGCGAGATCGGCCACACGCGGCAGTCGGCGCGGTCGTGCTTCGCCCGCCACGGCGAGGAGCGTCGCGGCGGCGCCGAGGGCGAGCCACAGCGCAGACCCCGCGCTCACGGAGGGGACCGGCGCCAGCCGAGCGCGATCCAGCTGCCCGCGCCGAGCCAGGCTGCGAAGAGCAGTGCCCTGCCCGCCGGCCGCGCCGTCACGGCGCCGATCAGGCGGCTGAGCGTAGGTGCGTCGGGCGACTTGACGACGAGGACGAAGACGAGGTCGCTCGCCACGGCCGTGAGGACAAGGGCAACCCAGGCGAGCACGCCCCATCCGACGGTGCCGTGCCGCAGCGGCGTCCGCGCCGCCCGGGCGCTCGACACCAGCCAGGCCGCGCTGCGGCTGCGCTGGCGTTCCCGGCCGGCGACGACGCACGCCGCGAGCGTCGCGACGACGCAGCAGGACAGCAGCGGGCGGACCGGCGGGGCATCTCGCCGGAGCACGCCGGCGAGGCACGCGCACGCTCCCCCGAGAGCAAGCACGAGGCCGGTGGCGAGCCGTCGACCTTGCGCGCGGCGCACGCGGGGCAAGCTAGCACGCAGGCCCGCTCGGGACCCGTTCATAGTCGCTACCCGTGGTACGTTAAAGACGTGGCTGGACGGCCGGCTGAGGTGCTGTACGTGCTGGGGATGGTCGCCGTCGTGGTCGTCGTGGACGTCCTGGTGTTCCGGCACGTCTTCTGGGCGCGCCTTGTCGCGAACATCGGCATCGTCATGGTGTTCCTCGCGTTCTACATGCGGTACCAGGCAGCCATCCGGGGCGGGTAGGCGCGCGCCGCCCGGCTGTGACGCCTCGGGACCGCGGCTCTTGCGACAGCAGCGCGGCTCAGCTCTCGCCGAAGAGGGTCGGGTTCGAGAACACCGCCTCGGCAGCGTGGAGCGCCGCGCCTAAGGCAGCGGCCCGGAAGCCCAATTTCGAGGCAACGAGGAGCTCGGCCGCGGGCTGGTCCGTGACGATCGGGCATCCCTCGAGCACCTGATGCGCCGCGGGCAGGATCCACGAAGCGAGGTGCGTGAAATACCCCCCGAGGATGACGAGCTCGGGGTCGTAGAGGTTGACGACGTTGGCGACGCCGATGCCGATCCAAGAAGCCAGCTCCTCGACAGCCCGTAGCACGCGTGCATCGCCGCGACGCAGGAGGGCGACAACTTGCTGCACTGTGGCTTCCGGGCGCCGTCCGCTCGCCGGTAGGCCTGTCGCGCGCAAGAACGCGTCGAGCCCGACATAGGCCTCCCAACAGCCATGGCGGCCGCAGCTGCAGGCTGGCCCAGAGGGATCGACGACCATGTGGCCGAGCTCTGCCGCCCGCCCGCCCGATCCGAGGAGAAGCTCGCCGTCGGCAACCACCCCGCCGCCGACGCCGACCTCCCCCGTGACGTAGACGAGATGGCGCCTGCCCGCGTGCTCCCCTCGCCAGAACTCTGCAAGTGCCGCGAAGTTCGCGTCGTTGCCGATGCTCACTGCGGCACGCTCGAACCCCAGCGCCTCCCGCAGGAGGACGGCGACGGGCACGTTCCTCCAGCCGAGGTTCGGCGCGTTGACGAGCAGGGAGCCGTCGAGGGTGACGATGCCGGGCAGGGCGGTGACGAAGCCCGCGACGGTTGGTGTCCCGTCATGGTCGCCCGCCGACTCGGCGACGACGTCGGCGCACAGTGACGCAAGGGAGCGGACGCTCGCCTCGGGACCGACGTCGCGCGCGTCGAGCACGCGCCGGCGGCGTGCCCGCTCGCGCCCGGAGAGGTCGTGCACGATCACGGTGATCGCGTCGACGTTGATCTCGGCGCCCACCGCGAAGACGTGCCCTCCGTCGAGCTCGAGGATCGTCCCGGGTCGTCCGGGCCCCCGGGCCTCGTAGCCCGCCTCGCGGACGAGACGCAGCTCGAGGAGCTCGCCTGCCACGCGCGTCAAGGTGGGGCGCGTCACTCCGAGCCGAGCCGCGATCTGGGCACGGGACGCCGGTCCGTGCCGCCGGAGGTCACGCAGCACCAGCTCGAGGTTCGCGAGCCGGACCTGGCGGAGGCCGCCGGATGTCGGCGCGGGGCGCTCGGCCCAGTCCACGACCGGCCGCCCGTCGTCCTTTGTCATCTGTACCTCCCGGCTCTTGACGAAGGTAGCGGGCGTCGATATCTTGTCGTCAGAACGTTTCAAGCTGTAACATACTCTGGTCGTGCAGCTGGGCGCGATTGCCGGTCGCGCTCGTCTGGCGCAGCTGATTCCAGAGCGACGACTGGTCTGGGAACGTCCGGCGTGCCGTGGACGTGAAGCGACCCTCGGGCACGCGAGGTTGTGAAGCTGTCGTAGCACGAACGCGTGCTCCGGCAAGAGTGTCATCACGTCAATGCAGATATGTGCGAGCTGAAGGGGGATACCTAGATGGTGACGAGGCGTGATTTTCTCAGGCTGGCTGCCGGGGCGGGTGCTGTCGCAGCGACTGCGCCGCTTGTCGGTGTGAGTGCCGGGGCGGCGACGCGATCGAAGGCGGCGGGATCTCCGGTCCCGAAGACGGCCGACATCGAAGTCGCCTGGTGGGGAGGCACGACCCGCGACGCGCGGACAGAAGGCGTGATCGAGCTCTTCGAGAAGATCCATCCCGGATGGCACCTGACGCCGTTCTTCTCCAACTTCTCGGACTACTTCGACGCGATGAACGTCCGCGCCGCGGCGAACAACCTGCCCGACGTCCTCCAGCTGGGCGGGAGCTACGTGCCGGAGTACGCGAACGAGCACCAACTGCTGTCTCTCGACCGGTACAGCTACGGCGACCCCGCCGACAGGTACAAGAGCGGCAACGTGATCGACCTGGAGGGCTTCGACACCGGGCAGCTCCTCGGTGGAACGGTCGGACGGCACCTCTACGCGGTGACCCTCGGCGGGAACATGCCGGCGGTCGTGTACAACAAGTCGATGCTGGCAAAAGCCGGTATGCAACCTCCGCCCAAGGGCTATAGCTGGACGGACTTCGCCAACTACCTCGCGGAGCTGAAGAAGTCCCTGCCAAAGGGCGTCTACCCGTGCGACGACAACAGCGGGACCGGCGGACCCGTGATGCAGGTCTGGGTCCAGCAGAAATACCAGCACATGTACACGCGCTCGGGTCAGCTCAGCTTCGGCGTGCCGGAGCTCGAGGGCTACTTCCAGTACTGGGCAGCTCTGCGCGCGAAGGGGCTGATCGTGCCCGGCACGCTCGAGGCGGCTGCGATCGAGAACGGGACGAACGAGGGAAACCCCCTGGTCCTCGGGCAGGCTGCGTTCACGTTCATCTGGTCGAACTACCTGAGCCAGTACCAGCCGCTCATGAAGGACACGATCGGGATGATCCGGTACCCGCTCGGGCCGAAGGGGTCGCTGGTCGGCGACTTCACGCAGGCGTCGCAGTTCTTCAGCGTCTCTGCCCACTCGAAAGCACCGTACGTGGCGGCGGAGTTCATCAATTTCTGCGTGAACAACGGTCACGCGGTCCAGGCTCTCGGTGTCGAGCGGGGCATCCCGGCAGCAGTTCGCAACGAGAAGGTCGTCCTTGCCAGCCCACGCCTGACAGCGTCCGACCGTGCAGAGGTGGCCTTCGAGTCAGAGTACGGACCGCTGACACGAGGCCAGCCGGTGGCGCCGGGCAAGAGCGGCGCGCTGACGACTATCTTCCAGAATGCGGCGCAGGATATCGCGCTCGGCACGGCGAGCGTGACCGATGCCTCCGAGCAGGCAATGAGCCTGGCGCAAAAGGCACTCAGTTAGTGCAGCTGGAGTCACGCGGCAGCCAGGCAAGAGCGGTACGGGCCTGGCTGCCGCGAGCGGGTGGGTTGGTCGAGCAGGGACCCGGACGGCTGCCGCGGCGAAAGCTGTCGCGGCGCCAGCGCGAGGCGCTCGCGGCATACCTGTTCCTGCTGCCTTGGCTCGTCGGCATGGTCGGGATCACTCTCGGGCCCATGCTGGCGTCGCTGTGGATATCGTTCACGCGCTACAACCTGCTCTCGCCGCCGCACTGGATCGGACTGGGGAACTACGACGCGCTCCTGCACGATCCGCTGTTCGCGTCCGCGGTCAAGGTGACGCTGCTCTACGTCGGCGTCTCGGTGCCCATCCAGATCGGATTCGCGCTCTTCCTCGCGGTCCTGTTGAACCGCGGCATGAAGGCCCTGGGCCTCGTCCGGGCCGTCTACTACATCCCGTCGCTTCTCGGTTCCAGCGTGGCCATCGCGATCGTCTGGCGGACGCTGTTCGGCTACGACGGGACGGTCGACCGTGTCGTCGAGCTCTTCGGTTGGCACAACCCGCCTGCATGGATCGACGACCCGCACACTGCCGTCTACACCCTCGTCGTGCTCGCCGCCTGGCAGTTCGGGGCGCCGATGATCATCTTCCTGGCCGGTCTCCGGAACATCCCGAAGGAGCTCTACGAGGCCGCCGACGTGGACGGAGCGCACCGGTGGCTCCAGTTCCGGAGGATCACTCTTCCGCTGCTTAGCCCGCTGATCCTGTTCAACCTGGTGCTGCAGGTCATCGGCTCGTTCCAGGCCTTCACGCCCGCGTACGTGATCAGTGGCGGGACCGGTGGTCCGGCGAGCAGTACGTTGTTCTATACGCTGTATCTGTACCAGGAGGCCTTCGGCCAGCTCGACATGGGCTACGGGTCGGCGATGGCGTGGGTGCTGCTCGTCGCGATCGTCGCGGTGACGGCGGCGATCTTCGCGACGTCGCGCCGGTGGGTGTTCTACATGGACAGGCAGGCATGAGGCGGCACGGGCTCGGGCGTCGGCTGCCTCGCGGGGTGCTGCATCTCCTGATCGTCGCTGGCGGCGTCGTGATGCTGTACCCGCTGCTGTGGATGATCGGGTCGTCGTTGAAGCCGGAGAGCCAGATCTTCTCGACGTCCAGCATCCTGCCGAGCACCTGGACGGTCTCGAACTACACGCAGGGGTGGACGGGGCTCGGCTACTCGATGACAGGGTTCCTCGTGAACTCACTGGTTCTCTGCGCACTGTGCGTCGCCGGCAACCTCATCTCGTGCAGCCTCGCCGCCTTCGCGTTCGCGCGACTCCGCTTCCCGCTCCGCAAGGTGCTGTTCGCGCTGATGCTCGCCAGCATCATGCTGCCTCTGCACGCGACGATCGTTCCGCAGTACATCCTGTTCAAGTACTTCGGCTGGATCGGCACGATCCTTCCCCTCGTCGTGCCGAAGTTCCTCGCCGTCGACGCGTTCTTCGTGTTCCTGCTCGTGCAGTTCATTCGGACGATACCGCGTGAGCTGGACGACTCGGCAGAGGTGGACGGTTGCGGCCGGTTCCGGCTCTTCGTCCGGATCATCTTGCCGCTTTCGATCCCGGCGTTGGCCACGACCGCGATCTTCACGTTCCTGTGGACCTGGGGCGACTTCTTCACCCAGCTCGTCTACCTGAGCGGCAACCCGGCCAGTTTCACCGTCCCCGTTGCGCTCGGTGCGTTCGTCGACAGCACGAGCCAGTCGTCCTGGGGCCAGCTGCTCGCCATGTCGCTCGTCTCGCTTCTGCCGATATTCGGCTTCTTCATCGCCTTCCAGCGCCTGCTGCTGGACGGTATATCGACGACGGGTCTTCGAGGTTGACCGATGGTGCGTCGGAACGGAGGGGCCGAGTGGGCGTGATCGACCGGCGGTCGGTCGTCGACCGGCATGTGGTGGATGTCGACAGGATCTGCCCGGAGTCGCCTCTCTCGGTCGGCAACGGCGAGCTCTGCTTCACCGTGGACGTGACGGGGCTGCAGAGCCTGCCCGACGCCTACCCCCTGGTCGAGCGCTCGGGTGGTCGACCCGGAACGCTGCTCGGAACGCAGGCGCAGTGGGGATGGCATGTGGTGCCGGCGGCGCGGGCGGTCGAGCCCGCGGCGACCGAGCGCGTGTACCGCACCCGGCGGGGCCCTGTCCCGTACGTCGACTACGACGGGCCCCTCGATCCGCCGCCGGGGGTCGTGCGAGACGTCGACCAGTGGCTGCGTGCAAACCCGCACCGTCTCGACCTCGGGAGGATCGCGTTCAAGGTGGCGGACGACACGACGACCACCTCGGCGCCACGTGCGCTGACCCCGGGGGAGGTGGGCACGCCCCGACAGCGGCTGGAGCTCTGGACGGGCGCGCTCCACAGCAGCTTCGTGCTCGCTGGCCGCGCCGTGGAGGTGGAGACGTCGTGCGACCCCGAGCGGGATCTCCTGGCTGTGCGGGTGCGGTCGGAGGCGCTCGTCGAGGGGGGACTGTGCGTCACGCTCGCGTTCTCCTACGGCTCGATGTCGTGGAACGACCCGGCCGACTGGTCGTGCGACGCGCGCCACCAGACGATCCTCGTCCGGCGGCGACGGGACTGGCAGGTCGAGCGGGTGCTCGACGACTCCCGGTACTGGGTGACGGTGTCCGGTGGACCCGCGATCGACCTGGACCAGGTGGGGCCACACCTCGTCGTCGTCCGCTCGGCGGCGCCGGAGCTCGAGCTGTGCGTCGAGCTCAGCCCGGAGCCGGTATCGGCGTCGCGCCCCGACCTCACCGATAGGGCGGCGAGGTCGCGCTCACGCTACGGCGACGTCGCCTCGAGGTCTGCGAGCCACTGGGCGCAGTTCTGGTCGAGCGGCGCGGCGGTCGACCTCGGGCAGAGCACGGACGCACGCGCGCCGGAGCTCGAGCGCCGGATCGTGCTGTCGCAGTACCTGACCGCGATCGAGTGCGCCGGCTCGCTGCCTCCCCAGGAGACCGGCTTGACGGTCAACAGCTGGTACGGCCGCTTCCACATGGAGATGCACTGGTGGCACGCGGCGCACTTCGCGCTCTGGGGAAGACCACAGCTCCTCGAACGGAGCATGTCCTTCTACGCGCGCCACCTGCCTGCGGCGCGAGAACGCGCGCGGCACCAGGGTTACGACGGCGCCCGCTGGCCAAAGCAGGTGGGTCCGGACGGACGCGAGGGGCCGAGCCCGATCAGCGCGTTCTTGATCTGGCAGCAGCCCCACCCGATCTACCTCGCCGAGCTGATCTGGCGCGCCGACCCGGTCGGCGCGCTCGAGCGCTACGCCGCGATCGTGCTCGAGTCGGCGGCGTTCATGGCAGACGTCGTCGAGCCCACGGCCGACGGGTACGCGCTCGGTCCGCCGGTCGTGCCGGCTCAGGAGTGCTACGCGCCCGGTCGGGCCGTGGTGTCCAACCCGACGTTCGAGCTCGCGTACTGGAGCTTCGGGCTCGAGGTCGCAGAGCGCTGGAGGGAGCGTCTCGGGCTCGGCGCGGTGCCGCGGTGGAGCTCCGTGCGCCGGGGGTTGTGCCGCCCGCACGTGACCCGCGGCCGGTACGACGCGATCGGGGTGCCGCCCTATCTCGAGCGGCGCGACCATCCGTCGACCTTGCTCGCACTGGGGTTCCTCCCCCCGACGGAGATGATCGTGCCGTCGGTCATGGACCGAACACTGGACGACGTCCTCGAGAACTGGGACTGGGCGTCGACCTGGGGGTGGGACTTCCCCGCGATCGCGATGGCGGCAGCCCGCCTCGGACGTCCGGAGGACGCGATCGACGTCCTCACCATGGACGTCGAGAAGAACCAGTATCTTCGCAGCGGCCACAACCCGCAGTCCGCGACGCTTCCTCTGTACCTGCCGGGCAATGGCGCCTTGCTCGCTGCGATCGCGTTGATGGCCGGCGGGTTCGAGGGATGTACGCGGACCGCGCCGGGCTTCCCGGTCGACGGCGCGTGGCGTGTCGAGCAGGAGGGCTTTCCCGGTGCGCCCTGAGGCGCGAGCAGTGCCGCACGCCGGACCGCGGGCCGGAGGTGGAGCCGTGGGGACGCCGTGGCTCCGTGCGGAAGGCGGCACGGTGCGCGCGGCAGACGGGCGGCCGGTGGTGCTGCGCGGGGTCGGGATCGGCGGGTGGATGAACATGGAGAACTTCATCACCGGCCATCCGGCCACGGAGTCGTTGCTGCGGAGCGAGCTCGCGCGCGTGCTCGCGCCGCATGCCTACGACGCGTTCTTCGACACCTTCCTCGCGACGTTCTTCGCGCGCGAGGACGTGGAGCTGATCGCGTCGCTCGGCCTCAACCTTGTCCGCCTGCCGATCAACTACGCGCATCTCGAGGATGACGGCGCGCCGGGTCACCTGCGAGAGCAAGGACTGCGGCTCATCGACCGGGCGGTGCGGCTCTGCCGGGAGGCAGGGGTGTACGTCCTGCTCGACCTGCACGCGCTGCCCGGCGGGCAGAACCACGACTGGCACAGCGACAACCCCTCGCACGTGCCGCTGCTGTGGCGGCACCGGGAGTTCCAGGATCGAACCGTGCGGCTGTGGGAGCATCTCGCGTGCCGCTACAAGGACGAGCCCGCGGTCGCGGGCTTCAACCTGATCAACGAGCCGGCCGATCCGACCGGGGTGCAGCTGGCCCCCCTCTACAGGCGACTTGCCGAGGCGATCCGCCGGATCGACGACCGGCACATCTTGTTCCTCGACGGTGACCGCTACGCGCAGGACTTCGAGCATCTCGGACAGCCGATCGAGAACGCCGTCTACTCGATGCACCACTACCCGTACCCCGGCTCGCTCGCGGGGGGGCCGTACCCCGGTTCGAGCCGAGGCGAGTACTACGACCGGGCGCGCGTCGAGGCGGAGTTCGCCGAACGGCGTCGTTACATGGCCCGGCACGGCCTCCCGGTCCTCGTCGGCGAGTTCGGCCCGGTCTACGTCGGGGAGCCGGAGGCGGACGCGATGCGCCTGCGGCTGCTCCGGGACCAGATCGCGGTGTACGAGAGCGCCGGAGCGAGCTGGTGCCTGTGGACGTACAAGGACATCGGGCTCCAGGGCCTTTGCTACCTGCCTCCGGATTCGCTCTGGTTCCAGATCCTCGGCGAGGTGATCGCGAAGAAGGCGCGGCTTGGCGTCGACGGATGGGGTGGTCGGGCGGCACAGCTCGCTGACGTCCTCGAGCCGCTCGAGAGACGGTTCGTCGACGAGTTCCCGACCTATTTGCCCTACCCGTTCGGGGCGCGCAACTACATCCACCGCCTCGTGCGCTCGATCATGTTCTCCGAGCCGCTTGCGACCGAGTTCGCCGGTCGGTTCGCGGGACTGTCGGTCGAGGAGCTCGAGGAGCTCGGGAGCTCGTTCCGGTTGGACCGCTGCACCCACCGTGTCGAGCTCTGCGAGCTGCTCCGCGGGTTGCGAGGTGCCCCGTGGGCTTCCCGCGGCGTGACGGGTGGTGCCGTCGACTCGCCGAGCAAGCCCCCGGACCCGGGGGAAAGCTAGGCTTATCATGCCACCGGTGCCGTGTTGGGCCGGTGCCGTGTTGGGCCGGTGCCGTGTAGGGCCGGTGGCGGGGGGACGGGAGGGAGCGCGACCATGGCGACACAGGTGGGTGCACTGTCGAGCTCGACGTCGGTCGACCTGGCCTCGATGCGGGACTACCTGTTCGACGTGCAGGGTTTCTTCGTCATCGAGAACGCCGTCGACGCGGGCCACGTCGAGGAGTTGAACAGCGTGCTCGACAGCGTGCCGGGCGATATCGCGCCTGGCGGCTGGTGGGGAAACGTCCAGCGTGCGGACAGCTCGGAGCCGAGCAAGGGGTTGGAGCTCCAGAACGTCGTGGAGGCCGGCGAGCCGTTCGAGCGGCTGATCGATCACCCTGCGTGGATCGACTACATGCGCCGCTACTGCGGGGAGGACGACTCGTACGTCAACGGCCTGTTCATCGACGAGTGCTTCGCGGCGATCCGCCGCCAAGGCGGCTACCTCCGGGTGCACTCGGGTGGCTACCGCAAGGCCCTGCGCGGCGCGTACCGGTTCGAGCACGGAGTCTTCCGGTGCGCGCAGGTCAACGTGCTCGTCGCGCTGTCGGACATCGAGTCGGGCGACGGCGGGACCCTCGTCATCCCGGGAAGCCACAAGGCGAACCTTCCGCACCCGCAGGCGGACGCGCACCGCACGGGCACCATGGACGACATGGTGGGTGTCGTGCAACCCGTGCTCCACAGGGGGGATGCCCTCGTGTTCTGCGACGCGCTCGCGCACGGCGCAGCGATGCGGAGCAAGACCGACGGAGAGCGGCGGACGGTCATCTACCGGTACGGTCCATCGTGGGGAGCCACCCGATCGGGCTACCGGTACTCCGACGAGCTGCTCGGGCGCCTCACGCCGGCGAGGAGGAGCATCCTGCAGCCCATCGTGCCACGGGTTCCTCCGACGTGAGCTGGCTCGCGTAGCCGTCGGCAGGCCGTCGGCGCCCCTCACGGGAGGGCAACGGCCGCCGGGGGAGGCCGGTACCGGCGTCAGCGGCCGTCGGGGACGAGCGCGTTGAGCGCGTCGATGAGCTGGCGGAGCCGGCCGTGATGGGCCCTGTCGAACTCGAGGGCGATGCGCGCGAGCTCGAGATGGTCGTCGCTCGCGCGCTCGGGGGGGAGCGCCTCGGTCCGCCAGATCCCCCGCGCCGAGCAGATGTCGGAGAAGGCGGTCGAGAGCATCCGCAGCTCCTCGTCGCGCGGCGCGTGCCGGAGGCGGAGGACCATCGTGTCGCCGACGAAGCGCCTCGAGTGGTAGTTGCGGTGGAACTGCAAGAGCTCCTCGACCGCGGTGTCGACGTCGGAGGTGATCCGGTAGAGCGCGGCGTCGCGGGGGTCGGCGAGGCCGCGGCGAAAGACCTGGGAGGTGACGAACTCCTCCCAGGCGGTCCAGTAGCCGTCTCCGGGCTGGTCGACGAGCACGATCGGTGCGGGCTCGGCCTTGCCGGTCTGGAGCAAGGTGAGGAGCTCGTAGGTCTCGTCGAGGGTGCCGAAGCCGCCCGGGAGCACGACGAAGCCCGTCGACTCCTTCATGAGCATCAGCTTCCTCGTGAAGAAGTACTTCATCTCGACGAGCTTGTCGTTCTCCGCGATCCACGCGTTCGGCAGCGACTCGAAAGGCAGGCGGATGTTCACCCCGATCGCCATCTCGGGTCCCGCGCCCTCGCTACCGGCCGCCATGATGCCCGGCCCCGCGCCCGTGACGACCATCCACCCCGCCGCGGCGAGGCGGTGCGCGAGCAGCCGCGCGAGGCCGTAGAGCGCGTCGGTCGGGGCCGTGCGCGCCGAGCCGAAGATCGTCACCTTCGGCACCTCGCGGTAGGGCGCGAACATTGCGAACGCGTGCGACATCTCCGCGAGGGCCGAGCGCGCGATCTTCAGGTCGAGCCGTCCTGCGCCGTTGTGCGTGAGCTCGAGGGCCGACGTGAGGATGGCGCGGTGGATGTCGCGGTTGCGGCGGGCCCCGGCGGCGTCGAGGAGCGCGTCGACGAGCGCGTCGACCTCGTCGGACCCGCCGGCCGACTCCGCGTCGCTCACACGAGGCCCGCTGCGACGACGCTCTCGACCAGCCAGAGCACGCGCGGCGCGCGGACGCGAGCGGCCGGGAGGTCCTCGCCGGCGAGGACGCGCGCGAACGCGTCGCGCTTCTCCTCGCCGGTCACGGCAAGGACGACGAGCCCGGCAGTCGCGATGCCGGCGAGCGTCAGGGTCATCCGCTCGAGCGGGTTGCGGCCGGCGGGGTCGACGTTCGTCGCGACGAGCTGGTCGGCCGGCGCGTCGAGCGCGGCGGAGCCGGGGAAGAGCGAGGCGGTGTGGCCGTCGGGCCCGAAGCCGAGCTGGAGCACGTCGAGGCCACCGGCGTAGCGGAGCTGGGCTGCGTACGCGGCGGGACCGTCGGCGCACGACATCGGGTGGAAGGCCACGAGGTCGGCGAGGCGGGGCTTGAGCACGGCGCGCAGCGCCCGCTGGTTCGACATCGGGTCGTCCTGCGCGACGCAGCGCTCGTCGGCGAAGAAGCACTCGGTGCGCGTCCAGTCGAGGTCGTCGCGGGGGGCGAGGCGGGCGTAGCAGCGCTCGCCGGAGGAGCCGCCCGAGCACCCGAGCCGGAACGGGATGCCGCCCGGCTCCCGCTCGGACAGGATG
>DAHWHN010000060.1 GCA_027335685.1 Acidimicrobiaceae bacterium | reverse complement strand
GGCGCGTGCCTGACGGCGGCATCCGATCCCTTACGACCGTCCCGGTGCTCTCCGACCTCGCCGTCGGGCTCCTCGGGCGCTGCACGTTCCCGCCGAGGGGGGCTCCTCTCGGCTGCGCGGTCTCGGGTGGGGCGGACTCCCTCGCCCTGCTCGTCCTCGGCGTCGCAGCCGGTTGCGAGGTCACTGCGTACCACGTCGACCACGGGCTGCGACCCACCTCGGCATCCGAGGCCGAGGTGGTGGCGGCCGCCGCCCGGCGGCTGCGGGCCGGCTTCGTGCCCGTCCGTGTCGAGTGCCCACCGGGCCCGAACCTCGAGGCCCGCGCGCGCAAGGCACGCTTCGCGGCCCTCCCGCCCGACGTCGCGACCGGGCACACCGTCGACGACCAGGCCGAGACCGTCCTCGCGAACCTCCTGCGCGGCGCCGGCGTCGACGGGCTCGCGGGCATGCGGCCCGGTCCCCGGCACCCGATCCTTGCGTTGCGCAGGTCCGAGACCGTCGCGCTCGTCTCGAGCCTCGGCTTCGACGTCGTCACCGACCCCTCCAACGAGGACCCCGCCTTCCAGCGCAACCGGCTCCGCCACGAGTTGCTGCCCCTCGCGGCAGATATCGGCCGTCGTGACGTCGCAGCGGTGATCGCCCGTCAGGCGGGGCTGCTCGCCGACGAAGCGGACTACGTCGAGCAGCTCGCATCCGAGATCGAGCCGACCGACGCCCGAGCCCTTGCCGCAGCGCCAGTCGTCCTCGCGCGCCGAGCCGTGCGTCGCTGGCTCCGGTCGCTTTCTGGCGACAGCTACCCCCCCGACGCCGCAGCGGTCGAGCGCGTCCTCGCCGTGGCCCGGGGATCGGTGGCGGCGTGCGAGATCTCGGGCGGACACCGCGTGCGTCGCTCGCACGGTCGGCTGGTGTGCGGCTAGGCGTGGCGGTCGGGGTCTGGGCTTGCCGGCGTGCGACCCCGGCCCGACCCCTGCGACGGCGTCGCGCAACCGGCGTGGCGCGCTTCCGGCACGGCTAAGGTCGAGCAGGTGGACGAGCCCGACGACCCGGCCGGACGGTGGCCGTGCGCGGGCGCTCCGGACGGGCTCGTGCTCGGCAAGGTCTTGATCACCGAGGCCGAGATCACGTCGAGGATCGGCGAGCTCGCCGCTGAGATATCGCGTGACTACTCGGAGCGCCCCCCGCTGCTCGTCGGCATCTTGAAGGGTGCCTTCGTGTTCATGGCGGACTTGGCCCGGGCGATCTGCCTTCCCGTGGAGATGGACTTCATGGCGGTGTCGTCCTACGGGGCGGCGACGAAGACGAGCGGGATCGTGCGGATCGTCAAGGACCTCGACGCGGACCTGTCCGGGCGGCACGTCATCGTCGTCGAGGACATCGTCGACAGCGGGCTCACCCTCTCGTACCTCCACAAGGGTCTCGCGGCGCGTCACCCGGCGAGCCTCGAGATCTGCGCACTGCTGGTCAAGCGGGGCCAGCAGCGCACGAGCACGCGTGTCGCCTACACCGGCTTCGAGATCCCGCCCGAGTTCGTCGTCGGCTACGGCCTCGACGTGGCCGAGAGGTGGCGCAACCTCCCCGACATCCGCCTGGCACATCCCGCCGGCGCGGTGACGGCGTGACCGACGACGTGCGCCACGGAGTCGACCTCGAGCGAGCAGCGGCTGCCGTCCGCGAGCTCCTCGCCGCCGTGGGCGAGGATCCGGACCGCGACGGCCTGCTCGAGACCCCTCGGAGGGTGGCGGCGATGTACGTCGAGCTTCTCGCGGGGATGGAGGAGGACGCCGAGGGCCACTTGGCCACGGTCTTCACGGCGGACCACGACGAGATGGTGATGGTCCGGGACATCTCGTTCACGTCGCTGTGCGAGCACCATCTCGTCCCGTTCGTCGGCAAGGCGCACGTCGCTTACGTGCCCAATGCCACGGGTGCCATCACGGGATTGTCGAAGCTCGCCCGTCTCGTCGAGGCCCATGCCCGCAGGCTGCAGGTCCAAGAGCGCATGACGACGGCGATCGCCAACTCGATCGAGCGGACCTTGCATCCTCGGGGCACCCTCGTCGTCATCGAGGCGGAGCATCTCTGCATGGCCATGCGTGGCGTCCGAAAGCCGGGCGCCGTCACGATCACCTCGGCGGTGCGCGGTCTTTTCCGCACCGACCCGGCGACGCGCGCCGAGGCGATGGCCTTCGTCCGCGGAGGTCGGTGACGGGTCGCTGGCGCCGGCGCCGCTCGAAGGGCGCGGCAGCAGACGTCGCCGTCGCAGGGCGACCCCCGATGCGCCAGCAGCGTCGGCTCCGACGCCTAGGCTGCCAGCGTGATGCCTCGAACGATGGGTGTGGTGAACGTCACGCCGGATTCGTTCTTCGACGGCGGGCGGTACTTCGACGCCGACGCCGCGATCGAGCACGGACTGCAGCTCGTGTCCGAGGGTGCCGACGTCGTCGACGTCGGGGGGGAGTCCACCCGGCCTGGAGCGCAGGCCGTCGACGAGAGCGAGGAGCTCCGTCGCGTGATCCCGGTGGTCGAGGCTCTCGCCCCGTTCGTGCGGGTGTCGATCGACACGACCAAGGCGGAGGTGGCCCGAGCCGCGCTCGAGCGCGGCGCGACGCTGCTGAACGACGAGTCGAACCGGCTGGCGGCGTGTGCCGCGCGTGCCGGAGCCGGCTACGTGGTCATGCACAGGCGCGGGACGCCGGCCGACATGCAGGACGACCCGCGCTACGACGACGTCGTCCGCGAGGTCCACGAGAGCCTGGTCCGTGGCGCGCACGATGCTCGGCGCTGTGGTGTCGAGGAGGTCTACGTCGACCCCGGGATCGGGTTCGGCAAGACCGTCGCGCACAACCTCGCGCTCTTGCGGGCCCTGCCCGATCTCGTCGCGATCGGCACGCCGGTGCTCGTCGGCGTCAGCCGCAAGAGCTTCATCGGCCGGGTCCTCGCAGCGGGCGACGTGCCACTGCCGCCAGACGAGCGTCTCGAAGGATCCCTGGCGGCTGCCGTGTGGGCCGCGGCGGCGGGCGTCTCCATGGTCCGGGTCCACGACGTCCGCTCGACGGTCCAGGCCATGCGGCTCGTCGGCGATCCCGCCGGTGATGCCGCCGGCGACGAGGCCCTCGGCCAGAACGCGTCCGAGCGGCGGAGCCCGGTGGGGCGGGGAACGTGCTGAAGGGCCGGTGGGCGGAGGGCATCGCCCCGCGCAACTTCGCCTGGATTGTTCGCGGGCGCCTCGCGGTGAGCGAGCGACCCGGAGGCTACGCGCGGAACCACCGCAAGGTGCGACGCCACGAGGAGATCCTCTGGCTCGAGGCGCAAGGCTTCACGCGGGTCGTGTCACTGCTGTCGTCGCCACACAACCTTCGTGCCTACGAAGAGCTCGGCCTACCCGCCGTGCATGTCGGCCTGCCCCCGAAAGACGACGTCCGGGACGTGCTCGAGATGTTGTACCCGGCGATGCTCGCATGGCTCCGCGACGGCGAGTGCCTCCTGCTCCACCAGGACGAGCTGAGCGAGCGGGTTGCCGGCGTCGCTGCCGGCTTCCTCTGTTGGTGCGGGCTCCTGCCCGACGCGCCCCGCGCGATCTACGCCGTCGAGCAGCTCGTCCGTCGGCAGCTCGGATCCTCCGGCCGCTCGATCGTCGGTCTCGTCGCGCAGCTGCCCCCTCCCGACCCGGTCCTCCTGGTCCCTCCGGTAGCTCCGGACGAGCCGGTGGCTGCGACCGAGCCGGTCACGCGCGCCGCGCCGCGCCGCGCCTCCCGGCCACCGGCCCAGGGTCCCGTCCTCTCGGTTGTCCCGCCTGACTCCGGCTCGGGGCTCCCCGGCCGCCGGCACCCCGAGGATGCCCCCGTCGGCCAGGCGCCGCCGATCCGCGCCGCCGCCGCGCCCGGTGGCGTCCCGAGGCCACGTAGCGGGCGGGCGCGCAAGCGACCGACCGGCGCGCCGGAGAGGCCGGCGTGAGCGACACGATCGAGATCACGGGGATCCGTGCGCTTGGCGTCCACGGTGCGCTCGCGAGCGAGCAGGACCAGCCCCAGCCCTTCGAGGTGGACCTCGTGCTCGAGATCGACCTCGAGCCGGCAGGGCGTGCCGACGACCTCGCCCGCACCGTCGACTACGGCAGTGTCGCCGTCGGTGCCGCGGCGGTGGTCTCCGGCGAGCACCACCAGCTGCTCGAGTCCCTGGCGGAGTCGATCGCGCGCCGCGTCCTCGCGGACGGGCGCGTCACCGCCGTGACGGTCGCCGTGCAAAAGCTGCGTCCGCCGGTGCCCGTCGACGTCGCGAGCGTCGGCGTCCGCATCACGAGGCGCCCGCCGCCCGCGACGGACCTGGCCGGCTAGGCCGTGCGCGTCTTCCTCGGCCTCGGATCGAACCTCGGTGACCGTGTCGGCTATCTCGCGGGCGCCTTGGACGGCCTGCGGCGCCTCGACCCCGACCTCGAGTGCTCGCCGGTCTACGAGACGGCTCCGGTGGGTGGGCCTGCAGGGCAGGGTCCCTACCTCAACTGCGTCGTGCGCCTCGAGACGGTCCTCGCACCCCGGGCGCTCCTCGCGGCGACCCGCCGGCTCGAGGCCGACGCCGGCCGGACGCGGGCCGAGCACTGGGGCGCCCGTACTCTCGACGTGGACATCCTCCTCATCGACGGCGAGGTGATAGAGGACGAGGTGCTGGTCGTGCCGCACCCGCGTCTGCGCGAGCGCGCGTTCGTGCTCGCTCCTCTCGAAGACCTCGATCCGACCCGGGTACCGGCCGGCTGGCGCGACGCCCTCGGAGGTGACACGGCGGTCGCACAGTTGGTCCGGCGCGTCGAGCCGTGCCCCCTGCCGTGAGCGCGCCGCCGGGACGCTCGCGGCAGCCGCCCCGGCTCTGACGGCGCGGCCGCAGGGCACAGACGTCTGCAGGTGCACGCTCCATCGGGTAGACCAGTACGCCATGCTGCTCGCTCTCGACGTCGGCAACACCCAGACGGTGGTCGGGGTGTTCGACGACGCCGCCGGACCGGTATCGGCCCGAGCGGGTCGCCGGGCTGGTGAGCTGCCTGGTCTTGTCCGGAGCTGGCGCGTGGCCACGGTTGCCGACCGGACGGCGGACGAGCATGCGCTGCTCCTGGCCGGGCTGCTCCGTCTCGCGGGTCTCGGGGTGAACGGGCCGACGAGCTCGGCGCTTCCCGGGTCTGGCGGCACCGCCGGCGGCCTGTCCGGCGCCATCGACGGCGTCGCGGTTTCGTCGTCCGTGCCAGCCGTCACGGCCGCCCTGCGCGAGATGGTGCCCGCCTGGTTCGACGTCCCGCTCGTCGTCGTCGGGCCTGGCGTGGAGGCCGGCATGCCCATCTTGTACGACGACCCACGCGAGGTCGGTGCGGACCGCATCGTGAACGCGGTCGCGGCCCTCGACTTGTTCGGCGGTCCGGCGATCGTCGTCGACCTCGGCACGGCCACGACATTCGACGCGATCTCCGCGGCCGGTGAGTACCTCGGCGGCGCGATCGTCCCGGGCATCGAGATCTCGATGAACGCGCTGTTCGAGCATGCTGCGGCGCTGCGGCGCGTCGAGCTCGTCGCCCCGGAGGCGGTCATCGGCCGGACTCCCGCGCAGTCGATGCAGTCCGGGGCGGTCTTCGGCTACGCGTCCTTGGTCGAAGGTCTGTGCACGAGGATCCGGGGCGAGCTCGGCGAGGCCACCGTCATCGCGACCGGTGGTCTCGCCGGTCTCGTCGTCCCGTTCGCGAACGTCGTATCGCACCACGAGCCCTGGCTGACGCTCCACGGCCTCCGCCTCGTCTTCGAGCGGAACGCAGGCAGCCGGCCCGCCCGCCCGGGTGCGCGGTGAGCCCCCTGCCGATCGACGTCCCCTACCGTTTCCCGGGGACGGTGCCCGCGTCGTCCGTCGGAGTGGGCCACGAGCTGTTGGAGCCCGGCGCAGGATCGGGTCACGTCGTGTGCGTCGCAGGTCGGCTGATGCTGACCCGTCCACAGGGAAAGGTCGCGTTCGCCGAGCTGCGGGACTGGAGCGGGTCGGTCCAGCTCTTCGCGGTCGCGTCGTCGACGGACCGCTTCGAGGAGCTGACCAGGCTGTCCCTTGGCGACTGGGTCGGGGTGACCGGCGAGGTCGTCCGGACGCGCCGGGGGGAGCTGTCGGTCCAGGTCGCGACCTGGTCGCTTCTCGCGCAGGCACGGCACGGCTTCGGCGACAAGTGGCGCGGGGTGCACGATCCCGACCTGCGGTACCGCCAGCGAGAGGTCGACCTCTGGGCCAACGACGGCGTCCGCGAGACGTTCCTGCTGCGGTCGCGTGCGGTGGCGTCCGTCCGCCGCCTTCTCGACGAGCGCGGCTTCGTCGAGGTCGAGACCCCCGTGTTGCACCCGATCCCCGGTGGAGCGCTCGCGAAGCCCTTCGTGACCCACTACAACGCGCTGCACGCAGACTTCTACCTGCGCATCGCCACGGAGCTCCACCTGAAGCGGCTCGTGATCGGCGGCTTCGAGCGGGTCTACGAGATCGGGCGGATATTCCGCAACGAAGGGCTCTCGCCCCGGCACAATCCGGAGTTCACGAGCGTCGAGATCTACCAGGCCTACGCCGACTACACCGACATGATGGACCTGACCGAGCAGCTCGTCGCAGGCGTCGCGCTCGCGACCCGGGGCACGACGCGCCTCGTCTACCAGGACCGGGAGCTCGACCTGACGCCTCCCTGGCGGCGCGCGACGATGGCCGAGCTGATCGAGGAGACGACGGGGCGTGCCGTCAATCTCGACGTCGGTCGCGACGAGCTGGCCCGGGTGGCCGGTGATCTCGGCGTGACGGTGTCCCCGTCGGAGGGGTCGGGCAAGATCATGCTCGAGATCTACGAGAAGACGACCGAGCCCGGTCTCTGGGGACCGGTCATGGTCATGGACTACCCGCGCGACGTGTCGCCGCTCGCCCGGGACCACCGCACGAAGGCCGGGTACGTCGAGCGCTTCGAGCCGGTCGTCGCAGGTCGCGAGCTCGGCAATGCGTTCACCGAGCTCGCGGACCCCGACGAGCAGCGCCGCCGGCTCGAGGCGCAGGCGCTCGAACGCGCCGCCGGCGACGACGAGGCCATGGTCGTCGACGAGGAGTTCCTCCGGGCCCTCGAGCACGGGATGCCACCGACGGGAGGGCTCGGGATCGGCGTCGACCGCCTCGTGATGCTGCTCGCGGACGCCGCGTCGATTCGCGAGGTCCTGCTCTTCCCCGCCCTGCGCCCCGAGCAGCGCGAGGACCGCGAGGAGCCAGCGAGCCCGGACGAGGACGGCTGACACACGCAGGCGGCGGACGCCCAGGCGACCTAGCTGGCCAGCGCTCGCGTCGAGCGCTCGAGGTCCTCGAGCAGGCTGGCCGCGAGCTGGACCAGCGCGGACGGCACCGGGCCGTCTCCGAGGCTGCGCGCGGCGTCGATGGCGTCGACGGCGTAGTCGCGCGCGACGACTGCGGCGTCGGCGATCCCCGGCGAGCCTGCAACGATCGTGCGCGCCTCGGTGACCTCGTCCGGATCGAGGGGACGACCGAGCAGCTCGCGTAGCACGGGCCCCGCTGCGCGGTCCTGGAGTGCCCGCTGGACCGGGAGCGTGTAGATGCCCTCGGCGAGGTCCTGGCCGGGGGGTTTGCCGAGCTCCTGCTCGGAGGCGAGCACGTCGAGCACGTCGTCTCGGATCTGGAAGACCATCCCGAGGCACTCGCCGAAGGTCGTCACGGTCTCGACCTGCTCGGGCGCGAGCGACGCCGTGATCGCACCGATCCGGCAGGCCGTCGACATGAGCGCCGCCGTCTTGTCGGCGATCGCCCCGATGTACTCCTGCTCGGTCCGGTCGACCCGGTACGCGGCGCGAACCTCGGCGACCTGGCCCTTGCAGAGCCGGGCGAGCGTCGACGCGAGCAGGCCGGCGACCTCGTTGCCGAGGCTCGCCGCGATCTCGGCGGAGCGGGCGAGGAGGAAGTCACCTGCGACGATGGCGAGCAGGTTGCCCCAGCGGGCATTGACGCTGACGACGTTACGCCGGCGGGTCGCCTCGTCCATGACGTCGTCGTGGTAGAGGGACGCGAGGTGGACGAGCTCGACGGCGACGCCGCCGAGAAGGGTCTCCTCGGTGGCGTCGATCCAGTCCCGTCCCGACGCGCCGAGCGACGCGGACGCGACCGTCAGCGCAGGGCGCAGCCGCTTGCCGCCCGCGTCGATCAGGTAGGTCGTGATCTGGTCGAGGAAGGGGTCGCCGAGCTCGACGACGCGATGCAGGCAGGACTCGATCCTGGCAAGCTCGGCGTCGGGCACCGCGAGCGCGAAGAGGTCCGGCGCGTTCACTGACTGCACGATACGCCACGCTCGCTCGGATCGAGCAATGCCCAGGTCAGCGCCGTGCACCGGGTCGGCTGGCGGCGCGAGACGGGCCCGCGCACGCCGGTGCCAGGTCGAGGGACCCGCTCGATAGACTGTGGACCAGGCAAAGCCGTCGAGGGAGTCCGACTTGTTCGAGCGATTCACTGATCGGGCACGCAGGGTGCTGGTCCTGGCGCAAGAGGAAGCGCGCCTGTTGAACCACAGCTTCATTGGGACCGAGCACATATTGCTGGGCCTGATCCACGAGGGCGAGGGCCTTGCGGCCAAGGCTCTCGAGTCCCTCGGCATCTCCCTCGAGGCGGTGCGCGAGAAGGTCGAGGAGACGATCGGGCCGGCTGGCTCGGCGCCGACGGGCTCGCCGCCGTTCACGCCGCGTGCGAAGAAGGTCCTCGAGCTGTCGTTGCGCGAGGCCCTCCAGCTCGGCCACAACTACATCGGCACCGAGCACATGCTGCTCGGCTTGGTGCGCGAGGGCGAGGGTGTCGCAGCCCAGGTCCTCCAGAGCCTCGGGGCCGACCTCCCGCGTGTCCGCCAGCAGGTCATCCAGTTGCTCTCCGGCTACCAAGGTCGCGAGACCGCGAGCGCGGGCACCGGCGGCTCGTCGGGCCAGGAGACCCCGGCTGGCTCGCCGGTGCTCGACCAGTTCGGGAGGAACCTCACCCAGCTGGCCCGGGAGCACAAGCTCGACCCCGTCATCGGCCGCGACCGCGAGATCGAGCGGCTCATGCAGGTGCTGTCCCGGCGCACGAAGAACAACCCCGTGCTCATCGGCGAGCCCGGCGTCGGCAAGACGGCGATCGTCGAAGGGCTCTCGCAGCAGATCGTCGCGAACGACGTTCCTGAGACGCTGAAGGGCAAGCAGCTGTACACACTCGACCTCGGTGCGCTCGTGGCGGGCAGCCGGTATCGCGGTGACTTCGAGGAGCGTCTGAAGAAGGTCCTGAAAGAGATCCGCACGCGCGGCGACACGATCCTGTTCATCGACGAGCTGCACACGCTCGTCGGGGCGGGCGCGGCCGAGGGCGCGATCGACGCTGCCTCGATCCTCAAGCCGATGCTCGCTCGAGGCGAGCTGCAGACGATCGGTGCGACGACCCTCGACGAGTACCGCAAGCACCTCGAGAAGGACGCGGCTCTCGAGCGGCGCTTCCAGCCGATCAAGGTCGAGGAGCCGTCCCTCGCGCACACCATCGAGATCCTGATGGGCCTGCGCGACCGTTACGAGCAGCACCATCAGGTCACGATCACCGACCAGGCCCTCGTCGCGGCGGCGAACCTGGCGGACCGCTACATCTCCGACCGCTACCTCCCGGACAAGGCGATCGACCTCATCGACGAGGCTGGCAGCCGTCTGCGCATCCGTCGGATGGCGACGCCGCCCGAGCACCGCAAGCTCGAGGAGGAGATCAGCAGGATCCGCCTCGAGAAGGACGCAGCACTCGAGAAGCAGAACTTCGAGCAGGCAAAGCGCCTCGCCGACCAGGAGATGTCGAAGCTCGAGCGCAAGTCCGCGATGGAGCAGGAGTGGCGCTCCGAAGGCGTCGAGCTGTTCGACGTCGTCGACGAGGACGTCATCGCCGAGGTTCTCGCCAACTGGACGGGCATCCCGGTCTACAAGCTGACCGAGGAGGAGACCTCGAAGCTGCTCCGCATGGAGGACGAGCTCCACAAGAGGATCATCGGCCAGGAGGACGCCGTGAAGGCGCTCTCGCGGGCGATCAGGCGGACGCGAGCCGGGCTCAAGGACCCGAAGCGGCCGAGCGGGTCGTTCATCTTCCTCGGCCCGACCGGTGTGGGCAAGACCGAGCTCGCGAAGTCCCTCGCGTCGTTCCTCTTCGGCGACGAGAGCGCGCTGATCCAGCTCGACATGAGCGAGTACATGGAGAAGCACACCGTCTCGCGTCTCGTCGGCTCGCCGCCCGGCTACGTGGGTTACGAGGAGGGTGGGCAGCTCACCGAGGCGGTGCGACGCAAGCCGTTCGCCGTCGTGCTCTTCGACGAGGTCGAGAAGGCGCATCCCGACGTGTTCAACGCGCTGCTCCAGATCCTCGAGGACGGCCGACTGACGGACGCGCAGGGCCGGACGGTTGACTTCAAGAACACCGTCCTCATCATGACGTCGAACCTCGGGACGGCGGACTTGCGGAAGGTATCGGTCGGCTTCTCGAAGACGACCGAGGCGGTCACCTACGAGCGCATGAAGACCAAGGTCCAGGAGGCCCTGAAGGGCCACTTCCGCCCGGAGTTCTTGAACCGGATCGACGAGGTCATCGTCTTCCACGAGCTGCAGCTGCACGAGGTCACCGAGATCGTCGACCTCATGATCAAGCGCGTGCGGGAGCAGCTCGACAAGCAGGGGATCGGGCTCGAGCTCACGATCGCGGCAAAGGAGCTCGTGGCGAAGAAGGGCTACGAGCCGGCTCTCGGGGCCCGGCCGTTGCGCCGCGCGATCCAGCAGCTCATCGAGGACCCTTTGTCCGAGAAGATCCTCTGGAAGGAGTTCCGTGTCGGCGAGACGATCGTCGTCGACGCCGAGGGCGACCAGGTGGTCTTCCGGTCCATCGAGGGGCTCGAGCCGCCACCAGTCGAGCTCGCCGGGGCGGGAGCCGACTCCTAGCAGGGTCGGCGTCACAGCCGGGGCGTAGTGTGCGCCCCGTGCGAGAGCGGACGGTCCATCGGTGCCGCGCCTGTCAGTCCGTGCAGCTGCGCTGGGCTGGACGTTGCCCGCAATGTGGCGAGTGGAACTCCCTCGTCGAAGAGCGTGCCGAAGCTGCGTCGAGCCGCGGTTTCGGATCGCCAGGTGCCGCGCGGCCACACGTCGAGGCAGTCGCGCTGCGCGACGTGTCCGTCGAGGCCGGCCTGCCGCGTTCGACGGGGCTCGCCGAGCTCGACCGGTCACTCGCTGGGGGCCTGGTCCCCGGCTCGGTGACCCTCCTCGGTGGCGAGCCGGGGATCGGCAAGTCGACCCTGCTGCTCCAGCTCGCGGCGGCCTGGGCCCGCCGCGGCGGCCGGGCGCTCATCGTCGCGGCCGAGGAGTCGCCCGAGCAGGTGCGACGGCGTGCCGAGCGGCTCGGCGCAGCGGTCGACGGGGTCGGGATCGTCTCGACGACGTCCTTGCCGGCCGCGCTCGACGCAGCCGACGCGTTCGGTCCGGACCTTCTCGTCGTCGACTCGATCCAGGCAGTCGCCGATCCCGCGGTCGCGTCGAGCGGCGGTGGCGTGACCCAGGTGCGCGAGTGCACCGCCCAGCTCGTCGAGCGCGCGAAGACGGCGCGGGTGGCGACGATCCTCGTCGGTCACGTCACGAAGGACGGGGCCCTCGCCGGACCCCGTGTCCTCGAGCACCTCGTCGACACGGTCTGCAGCTTCGACGGGGAGCGACACCACTCCTTGCGCGTGCTGTCGGTCGCCAAGCACCGCTTCGGCCCGACCGGGGAGCTCGGCGTGTTCGAGATGACGGCGCACGGCCTCGAGGGGGTGGACGACCCGAGCAGGCTGCTGCTCGGCGACAGGCGGCCTGGCATCGCGGGGAGCGTCGTCGTGCCGGTTCTCGAAGGTCGTCGGCCCGTTCTCGTCGAGCTCCAGGCACTCGTGGCCCGAAGCTCGCTCGCCACGCCGAGGCGTTCCGCCCAGGGCATCCCGGCCGGTCGGCTCGCGCTCGCGATCGCCGTGCTCGAGCAGCGGGTCGGGTGCAGCCTGGCCTCGATGGACGTGTTCGCCTCTGTCGTCGGCGGCGTGAAGGTGGGCGAGCCGGCTCTCGACCTCGGTCTCGGCCTTGCCCTTGTGTCGGCGCTCACCGGCGTGGCAATCGGCCCGGATCTCGTCGCATGCGGCGAGGTCGGGCTCGGAGGCGAGCTCCGCCAGGTCGTCCATACCGATCGGCGTCTCGACGAGGCAGCACGCCTCGGCTTCGGGCGTGCGTGCGTGCCGCGGTCCGCGCCCGATCCCGCCGGCGGGCTGTCCGTCGTGCGGGCCGCGACGCTCGCGGAGGCCGTCGATGCCCTCGGTCTCGCGCCGCGCTAGGTGCAGCGCGACGGGTCTGGCACGCCCCTTGGCTACGATGCGAGCGTGAGCGCGCCGGATGATGCCTCGCTCGGCGAGCTGCTCACCCAGGTCGTGCCTGGCACGGCCTTGCGCGAGGGGCTGGACCGGATCCTGCGGGCGCGCATGGGTGCGCTGATCGTGCTCGGCGACGGTCCGGACGTGCTCAACATCTGCTCGGGCGGGTTCCACATCGACGCGGAGATGAGCCCGCAGCGGCTCTCGGAGCTCGCCAAGATGGACGGTGCGATCGTCCTCGACCGCACCGGCGACCGGATCGCATGGGCCAACGTCCACCTCGTCCCCGACCCGACGGCCCGCACGTCGGAGACCGGCACCCGCCACCGCACGGCCGAACGCGTCGCCCGCTGCGTCGACGTCCAGGTCGTCGCCGTCTCCGAGGAGATGGGGACGATCACCTTGTACCGCGGGGACGTCAAGCGCCAGCTCCGCCCGACGGACATGATCGTCGGTCGGGCGAACCACCTGCTCCAGACCCTGGACCGATTTCGTGCCCGGCTCGACGAGGTGACCTCTGCGCTCACGGCCTCGGAGATCGAAGACGTCGTCACCGTTCGCGACGTCGCGTCGGTGCTGCAGCGCGCCGAGATGGCCACCCGTGTCGGCGCCGAGATCGCGGAGCTCCTCGACGAGCTGGGCGGGCACGGCAAGCTCCTCAGACTGCAGCTCGCCGAGTTGATGCTCGGCGTCGGCGACGAGCTGCGACTCGTGGCCGACGACTACCGTGGCGCCCTCGGCGGCGCCTGTTGCGACGACGCGATCGCAGCGTTGTCGCGGCTCCCGACGGGGGACCTGCTCGGCCTCGAGCGAGTGGTCGAGGTGTTCGCGGTGCCCGGTGTGACTCCGCCCAGCCTCGACGACCTGCTCGTTCCCCGTGGCTTGCGCCTGCTCAAGCGTGTGCCGCAGCTCTCGAGCGTGACCGCCGCGCGTCTCGTGGAGCGCTTCGGGGACCTCTACGGGCTCGTGCGGGCATCGGAGCGGGAGCTTGCCGACGTCGGCGGCATCGACCTCGAGCAGGCCCGTCTCGTCAAGGAGGGCATCGCGCGACTCGCCGAGACGAGCATCCTCTACCGCTACAGCTGAGCAGCGGGCGACGTCCGAGGGACACGTCCGGGAGCCGGTAGAATAGCGCTGCGCGCCGTCGTGGCGGACGCGTGTCCGCGCCGGCCGAGCAGCTCACGGCGCGTCCAGCCGTTGAGCTTCGAGGAGCTGATCTGTGTTCGACGTCGGCGACAAGGTCGTCTATCCCCATCACGGCGCAGCGGTCGTCGAGAAGCGAGAGGTACGCGAGGCTTTCGGCGAGAAGCGGGAGTACCTGGTCCTCCGGCTTGCCTACGGGGATCTCACCCTCATGGTGCCGGCTGACAACACCGACGAGGTGGGGTTGCGCGAGGTCATCAACGACGAAGAGGTCGAGGAGGTGTTCGCCGTCTTGCGCAAGAAGGAAGCGCGCATGCCGACGAACTGGTCGCGCCGCTACAAGAACCACGTCGAGAAGTTGAAGTCCGGCGACATCTACCAGGTCGCGGAAGTCGTCCGGAACCTCTCGATCCGCGACAAGGACAAGGGCCTCTCGGCGGGGGAGAAGCGGATGCTGACCCGTGCCCGCCAGATCCTCGTCTCCGAGCTCACCTTCGCGATCGGCGTGAGCGAGGCCGAGGCCGAGGAGCGGTTGAACTCCGCCCTGCCGTAGGGCCGGGCGTCGCGCGTGCAGGAGACCTGGAGCATCGTCGTCGCCGGCGGCGACGGCCGCCGTTTCGGCGCACCGAAGCAGTTCGCCGAGCTCGGAGGGCGGCCGGTCCTCGCGTGGTCGATCGAGTCGGCCCGCTCGGTGTCCTCGGGCGTCGTGCTCGTCCTTCCCCGGCCGGTGGTCGAGGCTGGTACGTGGGCCGGCCGTGCCGATGCCGTCGTCGCCGGGGGAGCGACGCGCTCGGCGTCGGTGCGGGCGGGCCTCGCGGCGGTCCCGGGCTCCGCCGACGTGGTCGTCGTCCACGACGCCGCGCGACCGCTCGCGAGCCGGGAGCTGTTCGCCGCCGTCGTCGAGTCGGTCCGGCGCGGCGCGGACGGCGCGGTACCCGGTATCGGGCTCCACGACACCGTCAAACGGGTCGCGGGCGAGCGCGTCGTCGCCACCTTGGCGCGCGAGGACCTGGTCGCGGTACAGACCCCGCAGGCCTTCCGGGCGTCGGTGCTGCGCCGCGCCCACGCGCTCGGCGCCGACGCGACCGACGACGCGGGCCTCGTCGAGCAGATCGGCGCCACGGTCGTCGTCGTCGCCGGCGAGGTCGAGAACGTGAAGCTCACGAGCGCGCCGGATCTCGCCGTGCTCGAGTCCCACCTGGCTCGCCGGGCGGCGTCACCGGAGCCGGCCGAGGGCGCAGCTCGAGTCGTGCCGAGGCGGTCGTCGTGAGCGACCTGCGCATCGGGCTCGGCGTCGACGTGCACCGCTTCAAGGACGCGCCCACGCTGGACCTGCCCGCGGTGGACCTGCAGGGCGCGGTCGACGAGACGGCGGCCAGGACCCTCGTCCTCGGAGGGGTCTCGTTTCCCGGCGAGCCACCGCTCGTCGGCCACAGCGACGCCGACGCGGTCGCGCACGCCGTGGCGGACGCGATCCTCGGCGCGGCCGGCCTCGGCGACATTGGGTTGCACTTTCCCGACACCGACGAGCGCTGGCGCGGCGCGGACAGCCTCGTGCTGCTGGCCGAGTGCGCGGCACGTGCGAAACGTGCAGGCTGGCAGCTCGTCAACGCGGACTGCACCGTCGTCGCCGAGCGGCCGCGGCTCGCGCCGGTCGCGGCCGAGATGGGGGCGCTGCTGTCGCGCGCCGCCGGAGGACCCGTCCACGTCAAGGCGACTCGCCCCGAAGGGCTGGGGAGCCTCGGCAGGCTGGAGGGCCTCGGCTGCGTCGCGGTCGCGCTCCTCGCACGAGCCGAGCCGAGCCGGTGACGGCGCGAGCGCCAGCGCGCGGCCGGCGGGGCGACGGCGGTCTCGGCGGCGCTCAGGTCGAGGGGCGCCAAGCGGTGCGCGAGCTGCTCCTCGCCCGCCGGCGGCGGGTGCACGAGGTCCTCGTCGCGGACGGTCGCGAGCCGTCGCGCGTCCTCGACGAGATCGCCACCCTCGCGCTGCGCGTCGGCACGCCCGTCCGCCGTGTCGGCGTCGCCCAGCTCGTCGAGCGCTCGGCGAGCGAGGTGCCCCAGGGCGTGCTCGCGACGGCCGATCCGCTCGAGGCCGCCGAGCTCGAGACGCTCACGCGCCGTGACGGGGGTGTCCGGCCGTTCCTCGTGGTGCTCGACGGCGTCACGGACCCGCACAACCTCGGGGCGATCCTGCGCTCGGCGCTCTGTGCCGGCGCGACGGGTGCCGTGCTGCCGAGGCACCGCTCGGCTCACGTCACTGCGACGGTTGCGAAGGCGGCGGCGGGTGCGATCGAGCACCTCCCCATCGCTCTCGTCCCCGGGGTCGGCGCGGCGCTCGAGCTGCTGCGACGCGAGGGCGTCTGGACGGTCGGCCTGGACGGGGACGGCGACGTCGACGTGCACGAGCTCGCTCTGGCGAGCGAGCCGCTCGCCCTCGTCCTCGGCGCGGAGGGCAGAGGTCTCGGCCGGTTGACCCGGGACCGTTGCGACGTGCTCGCCCGCGTGCCGCTCGCTGGTCCGATCGCCTCGCTCAACGTCTCGGCCGCGGCGGCCGTCGCCTGCTTCGCCGTCGCGCGGGCACGCAGCGCCGCTCCGTGATCCCGGCCAGGACGCGGCGACACCCCGCCGGCCTGGACCGGCGGGGTGTCGCCCGGACCCCCCCTATGTACGGTCGGACCCCCTCCGACTGGTTACGACTATCTGTCTAGCGCATCGCCGCCATTCGCGCCAGAGATGGAGGTCCCGGCGCCGGCTCGTGCGGCCGGGGCAGGCCCCTATCGTCAGGAGCGCTCGCCGACCGCGACGTAGGGGCGCTCGGGGTGCCCGGTGTAGAGCTGGCGGGGCCGCGCGATCTTGGTGCTCGCGTCGAGCATCTCCGTCCAGTGGGCGAGCCATCCTGCGGTCCGGGGGATCGCGAACAGCACGGGGAACATGTCGACCGGGAAGCCCATCGCCTGGTAGATCAGGCCCGAGTAGAAGTCGACGTTGGGGTAGAGCTTGCGGGAGACGAAGTACTCGTCGGCAAGCGCCGTCTCTTCGAGCTTGAGGGCGATGTCGAGGAGCGGGTTCTTGCCGGTCACCTCGAAGACCTGGTAGGCGACCTCACGGACGATCTTCGCGCGCGGGTCGTAGTTCTTGTAGACGCGGTGCCCGAACCCCTGGAGCCGGCCGTGGCCCTCCTTCACGGACCGCACGAAGTCCGCCACGTTGTCGATCGATCCGATCGCCGTGAGCATCCGCAGCACCGCTTCGTTGGCGCCGCCGTGGCGGGGGCCGTAGAGCGCGGCGGCGGCGGCGGCGCAGGCCGAGTACGGGTCGGCGTGCGCCGAGCCGACCACCCGCATCGTCGTCGTCGAGCAGTTCTGCTCGTGGTCGGCGTGGAGCACGAACAGCACGTCGATCGCGCGGGCGAGCGTCGGGTGCGCCTCGTAGCGCGGCTCGGCCATCTTCCACATCATCGAGAGGAAGTTCTCGGCGAACGAGAGGGTGTTGTCGGGGTAGACGAAGGGCATCCCCGCACTGTGGCGGTGCGCGGCGGACGCGAGCGTCGGCGTCTTCGCGATGAGCCGGACGATGTCGTCGTGACGCTGGTCGAGGTCGAAGATCCGCCTCGCCTCCGGATAGAAGGTGGAGAGCGCAGCGATCTCGGAGACGAGCATCCCCATCGGGTGCGCGTCGTAGTGGAAGCCGTCGAGAAAGCGCTTTCGCATGTTCTCGTGGATGAACGTGT
>DAHWHN010000074.1 GCA_027335685.1 Acidimicrobiaceae bacterium | reverse complement strand
GCCCGGCGAGCGCAGCGGGTCCGGCGACACCGAGCGCGACCTTGGTCCCGAGCTGTACGCGACGGTGGGGCTCCATCCTCACGACGCGGCGTCGGGCGTCGAGGGAGTCGCGCGTCTGGCCGAGGAGATGCTCTCGGGTCGGGCAGCAGAGCGCGGGCTGCCCGGCTCGACGGTGGGGATCGGCGAGTGCGGCCTCGACTACCACTACGACTACTCCCCGAGAGAGGCTCAACGGGACGCGTTCGCCGCGCAGGTCGCGCTGGCGCACCGGTTCGACCTCGCCCTCGTCGTGCACACCCGCGACGCCTGGGACGACACCTTCGCCGTGCTCGACGCGGAGGGGATCCCCGACAGGACGGTGATCCACTGCTTCACGGGAGGTCCCGACGAGGCGCGTCGCTGCCTCGACGCCGGCGCCTACCTCTCCTTCAGCGGCATCGCGACCTTCAAGGGTGCGCCCGAGGTCCGCGAGGCCGTCGTGCTCTGCCCCCTCGACAAGTTGCTCGTCGAGACCGACTCGCCCTATCTCGCCCCTGTGCCGCACCGAGGTCGCCCGAACGAGCCGGGCTACGTCCCCCTCGTCGGAGCCCTCGTGGCCGAGCTGAAAGGCGTCGCCGTCGAGGCCGTCGCCGAGGCGACGAGCGCCGCGGCCGCGACCGTGTTCGCCTTGCGCACGCCCGGGCGCGTGTGAGCGACCATCGGCTGCTCGGCCGCACCGAGATCCACAGGCTCCTCGACGAGCACGGTCTCTCCCCGGCCAAGTCCCTCGGCCAGCACTTCGTCACCGATCCCAACACGGTCGAGCGCATCGCCCGGCTCGCCGGCGTCGCGCACGGCGACAACGTCGTCGAGATCGGCCCCGGTCTCGGCTCGCTCACCCTCGCGCTCGCGGCCACAGGCGCGCGCGTCGTCGCGGTCGAGGTGGACCGCGGGCTTGCCTGCGTGCTCCGCACGGTCGTGCCGCCTGGCGTACGCGTCGTGGAGGCGGACGCGCTGCACGCCGACTGGGGCACGATCCTCGCGGGCGGCGGGCGGTGGGTCCTCGTCGCGAACCTGCCGTACAACATCGCGACGACGCTCGTCGTCGACGTGCTCGAGTCCGTCCCGCCTGTCGAGCGCCTCGTGGTCATGGTCCAGCGCGAAGCGGCGGAACGCTTCGTCGCGTCCCCGCGGACCAAGGCCTACGGCGCGGTCACCGTCCGGATCGCGTACTTCGCGACGGCTCGCCTCGCCGGCCAGGTCTCGGCGGGAGTCTTCCACCCTCGGCCCAACGTCGAGTCCTCGCTCGTCGAGATCGTGCGTCGCGACAGCCCGGCTGTCCCGCCGGGGCTCGCGAGCTATGCCGAGATCGGGGTGCTCGTGCGCGCCGGGTTCGCCGGCCGTCGCAAGATGCTGCGCCGCTCGCTTGCCGGGCTCGTCGACCCGGCGGCCTTCGAGCGTGCCGGAGTGCCGGCAAGCGCGCGTGCCGAGGAGCTCGAGGTCGCGGAGTGGGGCAAGCTGGCAGCATGCCAGCGATCCATCGCGAACGCGCACGCGCCAAGCTGACCCGCTCGTTGCGGATCACGGGGCGGCGTGACGACGGGTACCACCTGCTCGAGTCGGAGATGGTGACGCTCGACTTCGGCGACGAGCTCGAGATCGAGGAGCTCGCGTGTCTGCCGGTCGAGCTCGAGGTCGTCGACCAGGTCGCCTGGCTGGGCCCCGGCCGCACCGCCGCGAGCGCGCCAGGCGGGCGCGCCGACGGCGCCGGGGCACGAGCGCTCGACGTGCCGCTCGGGGAGGAGAACCTCGTCGTCAAGGCGCTCCGCCTCGTCGGACGGTCCGCCCGGGTGCGCCTCGTGAAGAGGATACCGCCCGGTGCCGGGCTCGGCGGTGGCTCGGCCGACGCTGCAGCCGTGCTGCGCTGGGCCGGTGTCGGCGATCCCGGGCTCGCCGTCGGCCTCAGTGCGGACGTGGCCTTCTGCGTCGTCGGCGGCCGGGCGCTCGTGGCCGGTGTCGGCGAGGTCGTCCGGCCTCTCGAGCCGGACGACGCCACCTACCTGTGCTGCACGCCGTCCTTCGGCGTCTCGACCGCTCTCGTCTACCGCGCGTTCGACGAGATCGGTCGCGGTGAGTGCCGCGATGGGCGCAACGACTTGGAATACGCCGCGCTGGCCGTCGAGCCACGCCTCGCGGCGCTACGCGACCTGATCGCGAGCGTGACCGGCGAGCGACCCGCGCTCGCCGGGAGCGGCGCGACGTGGTTCGTGCCGTGCACCGCGGAGGCGGCGCCGCAGCTTCGCGACGACGTCGCCGGAGCAGTGCTCGCCGACGGCGGGCGCGTCAGCATCAACGTCGGACGCACGGTTTAGCGTGCCCGGACGCCGGGACCGCCCTGGCCGCCCGTGACCGCCTTGCAGGCGGCCGCCGGGGGCCGATCGCCGGACTACTTGGAGCGACGTTGCCAGCGGGTGCGCTTCAGCATCTTCTTGTGCTTCTTCTTGCGCATGCGCTTGCGGCGCTTCTTGATGAGGGATCCCATAGCGCCGCAGAGGCTAGCCCATGGCGACGCGCGCGGTGCGAAGCGCTGCGCGCGGCGCCGCGGTGGTCAGTGCGTCGTCGCCCACGGCGGAGGCCCGAGGTACCGGGAGCGGTAGGTCCCGTCCGGGTCGAAGCGCTTGGCCTGGCGCTCGGGGTTGAGGACGCGGTTCGGCCGGGTGTCGTTCCCGGTGCCCGCCATCCACTGCCAGTTCCCCGAGTTGCTCGCGACGTCGGCGTCGCTCAGCCAGTAGAGGTAGTGGGCCGCCCCCTCGCTCCAGTGGTGGCGCAAGGTCTTGACGAGGTAGGACGAGGCGACGAGACGTGCCCGGTTGTGGACGAAGCCTTCGTCGAGCAGCTGGCGCATCGCGGCGTCGACCAGGCTGACGCCCGTCCGGCCCTGCTTCCACGCGTCGAGCTCGTCGGGGTCCTGCCGCCACGCGACAGGACGCGGTCGGTAGTCGGCGCGGCCGATCGCCGGGAACGACCGCGTCACGGCAAGGAAGAAGTCCCGCCAGCACAGCTGGCGCACGAATGCCCCGACGCCGCCGGCGACCCGGTCCACGTCGGCGTGCTCGAGCGCCCAGGCTTCGAGCTGCCGCGGCGAGATGCAGCCGAAGTGGAGGGCCGCGGCGACCCGAGCGGTCGCGTCCGAGGCGAGGTCGTCGCACGCTGCGTCGTAGTCGGCCAGCCCGCCGCGAGCGGCGAACGCGTCGAGCCGTCGCCAGGCTTCGCCCTCGCCGCCGGTGTCCCGGCGCGGCGACGGCGCGGCGAGGCCGAGCGGGGCGAAGTCGTGGCGCCCGACCGGATCGGCGCCCGCGTCGAGCTCGGCGAGGTCGGGCAGCACGCCCGGGTCGAGGCCCTCGGGGGCGCAGAGCTCGTCCGGGGGAGGTGCGAGCTGCCGTCTCGGTGCTGCCGTCCACGCTCGCCAGTACGGGGTGAAGACCCGGTAGTGGTCCCCCCCGCTCGGGTGCAGCGCGTCGGGGTCGACGACGGCCACGCCGGCATGGGCGACGAGCTCGATGCCGTCCGCGGCGCAGCGCTCGGCGAGCGCGCGATGCCTGCGGCGCGCGACCGACGTCACATCGGCCGAGAGGTGGATCGTGCGCGCGCCGACCGCGTGTGCGGCTGCAAGGGCGAGGGCCGCGGGGTCGCCGCGTCGGACGAACAGCTCGCCGCCGCGCGCCCGCAACGACGCGCGCAGGTCGGCGAGCGACTCGAGGAGGAACGCGACGCGGTTCGGACCTGTCGTCGGGAGCCGGAGGATCTGCTCGTCGAGAACGAACAGCACGAGGCAGGTGCGCGCCGTCGCCGCCGCGGCGAGCCCGAGGTGGTCGGCGACACGCTGATCGCGCCCGAGGAGCAGGACCGAGGGTCGCGCGGATCGAGCGCCCGTGTCGGTGGGCATCACAAGGAGCGACGGGGCCGGCCGGGACGGGAGCGTGCCCGGTGCACGCCACGTCTCCGCCTGCGCAGCGCAGTGCTGTCCATGGCCCGGTGCATGCCCGTCCATCATGGTCGACTCCGGAGCTGCCGGTCGACGCCGGGCGCGCCGGCTCCGGTCGGTGTGCGAGGCTGGACCGCGAGTCGGTTGCGTGCTGCGCGGCCGGATCGGTGGCGGGTAGTTCAACCGGCAGAACGCCTGACTTTGGATCAGGAGGTTGGAGGTTCGAGCCCTCCCCCGCCAGCTCGAAAAGACCAGATCAAGGCGACGTTCACGAGGCGACGACGATCCGCTCCGGACCGCCGTGGACGACCACCTCGTGCAACGAGCGCGCCGTCGCCTCGGTGGGGGCTCGTCGTTCCGCTTGCCGAGTGCGAGCGCTTCCGCCCGGCCCGCCTGCCAGGATCGTGCCGCCATTCTCGTCGCCGTTCGATCGGGTCGTCGTACGCGCCGGCGAGCGACAGTGCGACGCGCTCCTCGGCACGCGGGATGTTCTCGCCGTACAGCCGCTCCAGACGAGATCTGCTGGTTCGCCGCAGACGGTGCACGACATCATCCCAGCTAGCGACGCACCCGACAAGCGGTGCCGGACAGCTCGTCACGCGATGACCCCCTCTTTGGACCGCGAGGTTGGAGGTTCGAGCGCTCCCCGCCGGATCGGGCCGGCGTCTCCGTGGGTCAGGTAGACCTGAGTGATACTGTCAGGCGAACCTGAGATCCTCCCGCCCGGGAGGGCGGAGAGAGCGGGAGGCGCGATGCTCGACACCGAGACCGAGCACCCGGCACACGCCGCGCCGGCACACGCCGCGCTCTCTCCGGGCCGGCGGCGCTGGCCGATGCTCGTGCTGCTCGCCGTGTGGGGTCCGGGGCTTGTGGTCATGCTCGCCGACACCGACGTCGGGAGCCTGGTGACGGCCGCCCAGTCGGGGACGCAGTTCGGCTACGCGATGGTCCTGCCCCAGCTCGTGCTCGTGCCGATCCTGTACGTCGTCCAGGAGATCACGATCCGTCTCGGCATCGTGACCCAAAAGGGGCACGGGGCGCTCATCCGCGAGCGCTTCGGTCGAGGTTGGGCCATGCTGTCGGCCGGCACGCTGTTCGCGACGAGCATCGGTGCGCTGCTCACCGAGTTCGCGGGCGTCGCGGGCGTCGGAGAGCTGTTCGGGATCTCCCGCACGCTCACGGTCCCGGTGGCCGCAGCGTTCCTCATCGGGATCGCCTTCACCGGCAGCTACCGCCGGGCCGAGCGGATCGGGATCGCGTGCGGCCTCGCCGAGCTGGTGTTCGTCCCCGCGATGATCCTCGCCCACCCGAGCCTGCACGCGATCGGCTCGGGGCTTGGCCACGTGCCTCTGCACGACAGCTCGTACGTCTTGCTGCTCGCCGCGAACGTCGGCGCCGTGATCATGCCCTGGATGATCTTCTACCAGCAGGGAGCCGTGATCGACAAGGGGCTCGGTCCGAGCGACATCCGCTCCGAGCGGCGTGACACCGCCGTCGGCGCGGTGCTGACCCAGGCGATCATGGTCGTCATGGTGCTCGCGTTCGCGGCCACCGTCGGTCTTGCCCATCCCGGGGCGATGCTCGACACCGTCGGTGAGATCTCGGCGGCGCTGCGGCCCTTCGTCGGCGACATCGGGGCCAAGGTCCTCCTCGGTGCCGCGCTCCTCGGTGCCGCGCTCGTCGCAGCGCTCGTGGCATCCCTCGCGGGTGCCTGGGGGATCTCCGAGGTCTTCGGCTGGACCCATACGCTGAACCGGCGGCCCGACCGGCAGACGGCCAAGTTCACCGTCACCTACGTCCTCGCGCATGTGGTCGGGGCGGTGATCGTGCTCGCGAGCCTGGACCTCGTGACCCTTGTGGTCGACGTCGAGGTGATGAACGCGCTCTTGCTCCCTGTCGTGCTCGGCTTTCTCCTCGCGCTCGAGGCGAAGGCGCTTCCCGAGCAGTACCGGATGCGCGGTCTCCACCGGGTGGTCGTCACGGCGCTCTGCCTCGTCGTGATCGCATTCGGCCTCTACATGATCCCGGCCACTCTCGGGTGGTTGTGACCGGCGGGGGGCCACGGCGCGTGACGTCGCGCCGGGCTCGCCCTCGCCGGCTACGTCCCCGGGTGGCCGATCTCCACCGCCGGGAGGTCGCCGATCTGTTCTCTCGTCAAGTCCACGGTGATCCCGGCCGCAGCGGCGCGTGAGATCGACGCGACCGGTATCGCGACCTCCTTGCGGCCCCAGAGGTGGCCCTCCTGGAGTAGCAGAGCGCCGGGATAAACCGGCATGGAGAAGGAGATGAGAACGCTCTACGTCGAAGGGGTAGCGACCCACGATGGCCCCGAGTCATGCGTCGGCGTCCGTGAGGACGGCGGCGAAGCGTTGACAGGGGTACGTGCAGGCAGGGCTATTGAGTCGCGAAATCAAGGAGGTCGGGGTGCCGACGCTCTTGTTACAAGCGGAAGGCCACGTCGCCCGCAGCGCTATGCGCGAGCTGCGGGAGGACCCCGCGCGGTCGGAGAACCACTGCATGCACGGAGTCTCCATGCACGAGAACCGGGAGGCCTCGTCCCCGCCCGTCGCCGTGATCAGGTGGCGGGCCGCTCAGGCAAGGCCAAGGCCGTAATCCTGAGATGCACGGGAACGAGGAGTCTGACAGCCCCGTAGTACCGATGAAGCCG
>DAHWHN010000071.1 GCA_027335685.1 Acidimicrobiaceae bacterium | reverse complement strand
CGAGCTCGCCCCCGAGGGCGGCACCGAGCTCGCCCCCGAGGGCGGCACCGAGCTCGCCCCCGAGGGCGGCACCGAGCTCGCCCCCGAGGGCGGCACCGACGTCGACGGCTCGCGCCGCGGCGTCGCGTTCCAGCGGGTCTACGGGAGCGCGCAGCGGCCGATCGACGTGCTCGCCGAGGTACGCGACGGCGACGTCGTGCTCGTCCCCCACGGCTGGCACGGACCGACGATGGCCGCGCCCGGCTACGACCTCTACTACCTGAACGTCATGGCCGGCCCGGGCCGCCGGGCGTGGCTCGCCTGCGACGACCCCGCGCACGCCTGGGTCCGCGAGACCTGGCCGGCCCAGGCCGTCGACGGGCGCCTGCTCGCCGCGACGACCGGTCCGGACGAGGCGACGCGGTCGAAGCCTGCGAGAGCGGGAGATGCGGGAGCGGGAGATGCGGGAGCGGGAGCGGGAGATGCGAGAGCGGGATACGGAGGTCACGATGGGACGTGAGCGGCTCACGGTCGCGCAGGCCACGACGCGCTTTCTCGCCCAGCAGTGGAGCGAGCGCGACGGCGTCGGCCGCCGGCTCGTCGCGGGAACCGTCGGCATATTCGGCCACGGCAACGTCGCGGGCATCGCCCAGGCGCTTCTCGAGATGGAGCTCGCGGACCCCTCGCTCCTTCCCTACCACCAGGCGCGCAACGAGCAGGCGATGGTGCACACCGCCGCGGGCTTCGCCCGCATGTCGAACCGGCTCTCGACGCTCGCGTGCACGACCTCGATCGGTCCGGGGGCCACGAACATGGTGACGGGGGCCGCGCTCGCGACGATCAACAGGCTGCCGGTGCTGCTGCTGCCCTCCGACGCCTTCGCGACGCGCGCGTCCGGCTCGGTCCTCCAGCAGCTCGAGCACCCGGTCTCGCTCGACGTCTCCGTGAACGACGCGTTCCGCCCGGTCTCGCGCTTTTTCGACCGCGTCCACCGGCCCGAGCAGCTGCCGGACGCGCTCCTCGGCGCGATGCGCGTGCTCGCCGACCCGGCCGAGACCGGTGCGGTGACGATCGCGCTTCCCGAGGACGTCCAGACCGAGGCGTACGACTTCCCGGCCGAGCTGTTCGCCCCGCGCGTCTGGCACGTCGACCGCCCGGTCCCCGACGCGGGGTCGCTCGCGCGCGCGGCGCGTCTGATCAGCGCGTCGCGCCGCCCCTTGGTCGTCGCCGGCGGCGGCGTGATCTACGCCGAGGCGACGGAGGCGCTCCGCCGCTTCGCCGAGGCGACGGGCATCCCCGTCGGCGAGACCCAGGCCGGCAAGGGCTCGCTGCGCTACGACCACCCGCAGTCGGTCGGCGCGCTCGGCGCGACGGGCACGCACGCGGCGAACGAGCTCGCCCGTGCCGCCGACGTCGTCATCGGCATCGGGACGCGTTGGACCGACTTCACGACCGCGTCCCGGACGGCGTTCGCCGCCGAGGGCGTCCGCTTCGTCAACGTCAACATCACGAGCTTCGACGCGGCCAAGCACGCCGGCGTGGCCGTCGTCGGCGACGCTCGCGCGGCGCTCGAGGCGCTCACGGACCTGCTCGCCGGCTTCCACGTCGACGACGAGCTCGTGGCGCGCACCGCGTCGCTCCGGCGGTCCTGGGACGAGACCGTCGACGCCGTCGTCGGGACCCGGCACGCGCCGCGTCCTGCCCAGGCCGAGATCGTCGGGGCCGTCAACGACTTCCTCGGTGAGACCGGCGTCGTCGTCTGCGCCGCGGGGTCGCTGCCCGGCGAGCTCCACAAGCTCTGGCGGTGCCGGGACGCGAAGAGCTACCACGTCGAGTACGGCTACTCCTGCATGGGCTACGAGATCGCGGGGGGCATCGGCGTGAAGATGGCCGCACCCGAGCGCGACGTCTGCGTGCTCGTCGGCGACGGCTCCTACCTCATGATGGCCCAGGAGCTCGTCACCGCGGTCCAAGAGAGGCTCCACCTCGTCGTCGTCCTCGTCGACAACCACGGCTTCGCGTCGATCGGCGCGCTGTCGGAGTCGGTCGGCTCCCAGCGCTTCGGCACCGCCTACCGCTACCGCAACCCGGCGACGGGCCGCCTCGACGGCGACGTCCTGCCGGTCGACCTGGCTGCCAACGCCGCGAGCCTCGGCGTGGCGGTGGTGCGGGCGAGCTCGACCGACGAGGTGCGCGCCGCGCTCGAGCACGCCCGCTCGGTCGCCGGCCCCGTCCTCGTCGCCGTCGAGACCGATCCGATGCTGCCCGGGCCCGACAGCGCGTCGTGGTGGGACGTGCCCGTCGCGCAGGTCGCCGTGATCGAGTCGACCCGCGAGGCCCGCGCAGCCTACGACGAGGTGAAGCAGGAGCAGCGGAGCTACCTGTAGCGCGCTGCCCGTCGCTCGCGCGGCACCGCGCTCAGGCCCGATGGCCGGGCTCGGCGTCGTCACCGGAGCCGCGCGTCGGGCCAGCTCGTCCGGGCGCGCGGGCTCGGCAATGTCAGGATGTCACGACACATGGTTGACACGACGGACGAGTTGTGTGAAGGTCTTGCCGCGCGGAGGGCCAGCCTGCGCGCCACGCGCGCTGTGCGTGCCGCGTGCGTGCAGCGCGCATGGACGGTGCGGACGCGCTCGGCAGAGTCCGCGTGGGGCCGTCGGGTCCGTGCGACCGTGGAGGGGGGTGGTCGGGTTCGTGGTGGTGGTGGTGCCGCCCTCGGGAGCCGATCGGCCGTGTCGTGCCCATCGTGCCCGGACGGCCCGACGGTCGCCGGCGCAGACGAGCGGCCCGCGTTCACCAAGATGTCGGTCTCCGTTCACCTGGCCCGTCTATCGTGACCGATTGCACGGACCGCGTCGTGGTCCATGTCCCTGTTTCCCCAACCGAATACCGAGGTAACGAGATGCAAGCACGGAAGATGCGCTCGCTCAGCGGACGCGGCGCGCGAGTTCTGCTCGCCGGCGGGATGCTCGGCGCGGGAGCGCTGTCCGCGTCGGTCGCGGGCGCGTACGCGAGCACCGCGCCGCGCAAGGCGGCCGCCCCGACGGGGACCATCACGGTCTTCTCCCAGGGCGACGTGAACGTCCAGAACCTGTGGTCGAACGTCTTGATCCCCCGCTACGAGAAGTCGCACCCCGGCGACCACATCAAGTTCGTCTTCTCGACCGACTCCTCGGAGAACTCGGTCGTCTTCGACGAGCTCGCGGCGTCCGCGAAGGCCCACAAGAACAGCGTCTACGACATCGTCGACGGAGCGGTCCCCGCGGAGGCCGCCGCAGCCAAGCTGCTAACGCCGGTGACGCCGTCCGAGGTCCCGCTCATGAAGGAGATCAACCCGGACGCGTTCAAGGTCGTGAACGGCGAGGCGACCCCGCTCAGGGGCTCCGAGGTCCTCATCGCCTACAACTCCCAGGCCGTGCCGAACCCGCCGACCACCCTCAACGGCCTGCTCGCGTGGATCAAGGCCCACCCCGGGCAGTTCACGTACTGCAACCCCGCCGACGGCGGGTCGGGCTCGGCCTTCGTCCAGGCCGTGCTGTCGAAGTACACGCCCGCTGCGGACAACTTGAAGATGTCGCTCGGCTACTCGCCGAAGTCCGAGGCGAGCTGGTCGGCCGGTCTCGCCGAGCTCAAGTCGCTGACCCCGGACATCTTCCAGCAGCAGTACCCCAACTCGAACCAGGGCGTGCTGACCCTGCTCGCCTCCGGTGCGGTGTCGATGGGCGCGGTCTGGTCCGACCAGGCGACGACGGCCCTGCACGACGGGCAGCTCCCGAAGTCGATCAAGCTGATGGAGCTGACTCCGCCGCTCGCCGGCGGCCCGGACTACCTCGGCGTGCCGGCCAACATCTCCGCGACGGAGAAGGCGCTTGCCTTCCAGTTCATCAACTGGACGCTCGAGAACCCCCAGCAGGTCGGCATCGTCCGCGCGATGAACGGGACGCCCGCGATCGAGTTCCAGTACCTGCCGAAGTCGATCGCCGCGGAGTTCGCGAGCTACAGCTCCTCGCCGGCGCTGCCGTACTCGGCGAACACCGACAGCGACATGAACAGCAAGTGGCAGAGCACGGTCGGCTGAGCGGTACCGGGCAGCGGTCGAGAACTCCCACGAGCTGACAGGCAGGTGCAATGAAGACGGCGATCCGGCGCGGCTGGTACTTCCTCGCGGCGAGCCCGCCGGTCGTGCTGGTCGCCGTCTTCATCGGCTTCCCCATCGCGGTGACCGTGATCTACACGCTCGGCCACCTCGGCGGGGCGAACGCCGCCATCTCCTCGATCGCGCTCCACCAGGTCTCCTCGCACGGCCGGTTCGCGACCTTCGGCGCCTACCGGGAGGTGCTCTCGAGCCACAGCTTCCTCGCCGACCTCGTCGCGACGGTGTGGGTGACCGCCTTGTCGGTGGCCGTCGTGCTCCTGCTCGCCTGGCTCGTCGCGCTCTACGGCCGGCTGTCCGACACGCGCCTCGCGCGCCTGCTCACGTCCTTCGCGGTCGTGCCGCTGTTCATCCCCGTCGTGATCG
>DAHWHN010000037.1 GCA_027335685.1 Acidimicrobiaceae bacterium | reverse complement strand
ACGGACTCGGCGCTGCGCCGCTACGCGCGTGACGCGGGACCCCTGCTCGGCAGGCTCAACGAGCTCGTGCGGGCCGACTGCACGACCCGGGACAAGCAGAAGGCCGCCGCGCTCGCCCGCAGGATCGACGAGCTGGAGGAGCGGCTCGCGGACCTCGAGACCCGTGAGCAGCTCGACGCGATCAGGCCGGAGCTCGACGGCGTCGAGGTGATGGCGGAGCTCGGCCTCGCCCCGGGTCGTGAGGTCGGACGGGCTCTCGCCTACCTCCTCGAGCTCCGGCTCGACGAAGGGCTCCTCGGCAAGGACGCCGCACGTGCACGGCTGCGCACGTGGTGGGAGCAGCAGAGCTGAGACCCCGGCCCCGGGCCGCCGGCGAGGGCCCGCAGGTCCGGCGGCCCGGTGACGCGCTCGCGGGTCTCAGGTCCCTGCGGCGAACTGCTCGACCATGCGGTGGGCGTCCTCGTCGCGGTACTGGACCGGCGGCGACTTCATGAAGTACGCAGACGGTCCGAGGAGCGGGCCGCCGAGCCCGCGGTCGAGACCGAGGCGCGCGCAGCGGATCGCGTCGATGATGACGCCCGCGGAGTTGGGCGAGTCCCAGACCTCGAGCTTCAGCTCGACGTTGAGCGGCACGTCCCCGAAGTTGCGACCCTCGAGGCGGATGTAGGCCCACTTGCGGTCCTCGAGCCACGGCACGTGGTCGGACGGACCGATGTGGACCGAGTCCGAGGCGAGCGCGCGCTCGATCTGGCTCGTCACCGACTGGGTCTTCGAGATCTTCTTCGACTCGAGGCGGTCGCGCTCGAGCATGTTCTTGAAGTCCATGTTGCCGCCGACGTTCAGCTGGTAGGTGCGGTCGAGGACCGTGCCGCGGTCCTCGAACAGCCGCGCGAGGACGCGGTGGACGATGGTGGCGCCGACCTGGCTCTTGATGTCGTCGCCGATGATCGGCACCCCGGCGTCCGCGAAGCGCCTCGCCCAGGTCGGGTCGCTCGCGATGAACACGGGGATCGCGTTGACGAAGGCGACCCCGGCCTCGAGCGCCGCGGTCGCGTAGTGCTTCTGCGCGGCGTCGGAGCCGACCGGCAAGTAGGAGACGAGGACCTCGGCGCCGCTCGCGCGCAGGACTGCGGCGACGTCGACCGGCGGTGCCGGCGACTCCTCGACCACCTCGCGGTAGTACTTGCCGAGGCCGTCGAGGGTCGGCCCCCGCTCGACGGTGACGCCGAGGTCCGGGATGTCGGGCGCGAAGCGGATCGTGTTGTTGAGCCCGGAGAAGATGGCCTTGCCGAGGTCGAGGCCGACCTTGGTCGCGTCGACGTCGAACGCGGCCACGAAGTCGACGTCGCCGACGTGGTAGCCGCCGAGGACGACGTGCATGAGGCCGGGCACCGGCTCGCCCGGCTCCGCCGACGCGTAGTAGTGGACGCCCTGGACGAGAGCGCTCGCGCAGTTGCCGACGCCGGCGACCGCGACCTTGATGCGGCTGCGCGCCGCGGTGCCGTGCCCGCGGGCGCCGCCCGGCGCTGCACGGTCGCCGTCTCCTGCGTGCCCGTCTCCTGCGTGCCCGGCTCCTGCGTGCCCGGCTCCTGCGTTGTCGTGGTGCGTCGTCATCGATCGGTCCTTTCGTGTGCATCTGGCGGGTCGGGATCTGGACGGCCGCCTGGCTCCACCGGCCTGCCCGGGTGGGCGGCACCGGGGGTGACGACGAGAGCGGCGTGCCGGCCGGTGCCGGCAGCGGTGGCGCTGGCGCCGGTCGCGCGCTGGCGCTCCTCGGCGAGGAGGCTCTCGGTCCACGTGAGGTCGTGCTCGAGGGCATCGAGCGCGTGCTCGGCGACGACCCGCTCGTAGTGCCCGAGCTCGTCCGGTGCCGCGAGGACGTGGAGCCGGGCGCGCTCGAGGCTCTCGAGGAGGCGCGCGCGGTGGCTCTCGAGGAGGCGGACGCGCGCCCCGGGGCTCAAGTGGTCGGCGAAGGACAGCCGGAGCGAGAACGCGCGCATCTCGTCGCCGCTCGCCGTCGGGGACTCGAGGAGCTGCTCGAACAGGCGCTGGCCTGTCGCGGTGATCTCGTAGACCTTGCGTGAGCGCGTGCTGCGGGCCCCGAGCGCGACGGCCGCCTTGGCCGTCGCTCGCCGGGCTGCGTGTGCGGCCCGCTCGCCGGTCAGCGAACCGGTCAGCGGCAGCAGGGACGGTGCGGGCGACGCCGTGCGCCGCGGGGGCGCGTCGCCGTCGGCGACGACGCGGACGGCATCGGCCGCCTCGAGGCGGGCCAGTGCCGGGTAGAGCGAGCCGAAGGAGAGGTGGGCCATCGAGCCGAACCCGTCCCGCAGGCGCCGGCGCAGGTCGTAGCCGTGCAACGGCCCACGCGTCAGCAGGCCGAGGATCGCCAGCTCGAGCACACGTCGACTATAGCACGTCGATGTATCGGGACGATATGTCGCTGTCGTCGTCACGCGCCGGCAGCCCGGCGTGCGGGGGAGGCGGGAGGCGTCCGGTAGCCTTGGGGGGTGCCAACAGGGCCCCAGTCGTCGCCCGGCGGGACGGTCCCGACCGGTCTCGGGCAGGTCGAGTACCGCCTCGCGCGCGACGCGACCGTCCGCGAGTACCGCCGCGGCCGGCTGTCCCGGCTGGACGTCTGCGATGCGCAGCCGGAGCTCTTGCGGGTGGCGCGCAACCTCGGCAAGGCGAGCGAGGTGGAGTGCCCGATCTGCGAGCTCGCCAACCTCGTCCACGTCTCGTTCGCGTTCGGTCCGCAGCTGCCTGCGAGCGGGCGGGCGATCGACTCGAAGTCCGAGCTCTTGAGCCTCGCCCGGAGCAAGGAGCGGGTCGACTTCTACATCGTCGAGGTGTGCGTCGAGTGCGGGTGGAACCACCTGCTCCGCATGTTCGACGCGCAGGTCGCCCGCCGGCGCCCGCGCCCGGCCGGGCGCACCTAGCCTCACGTCACCCGCGCCGGCCAGCTCGCAGCCGCACCCCCGCACCGCCGCCGCCCCCCGGGGGGGCCTGCCGGGCGTTGCGGGACGGGCGGGGCCCCGTCGAACGGTGGGGCACATCTCGGCTACCATGACCGCGTCACACACGCCCCTGCCCCGGCCCGACCGGGGTCCCGAGCGCCCCGTGCGCCGGGTCCGGAGGAGGTTGAGCCGCCTTGCGGCCATACGAAATTGCCGTCATATTCGACGCCTCTCTCGACGAGAGCGTCATCCGTGGGACCATCGACAAGATCACGGCGCAGGTTCGAGCCGCAGGCGGGACGTCCGGTCGGGTCGACCGCTGGGGACGTCGGCCGTTCGCCTACGAGATCAACCACCGTAGCGAGGGCTACTACGTCTTCGTCGAGGTGGTCGCCGAGCCCGACGCCGTCGCCGCTGTCGACCGGATGCTCGCTCTCTCCGACGACGTGCTTCGCCACCGGGTGATCCGCCAGCCCGAGCGAGCTGCCGGGCGCAAGCCCGTCGCGGCAGCCCCGCCCGTCGCGGACGAAGCACCCGCTTCGGCGGGCTAGCAGCGAGCGGAACGGAGAGAGCGAGATGTCGAACGGCAACACGGTCACGGTGGTGGGCAACGTCACGCGTGACCCGGAGCTGCGTTTCACCCCGAGCGGTCAGGCCACGGCGAGCTTCGGGCTCGCGGTCAACCGCCGTTGGCAGAACCGCCAGACCCAGGAGTGGGAGGAGGCGACGTCGTTCTTCGACGTCGTGTGCTGGCGGGAGATGGCGGAGAACGTGAGCGAGAGCCTGACGCGCGGCGCGCGCGTCCTGGTGACGGGTCGGCTGGAGCAGCGGAGCTGGGAGACCCCGGAAGGGGACAAGCGCTCGCGTGTGGAGATCGTCGCCGAGGAGCTCGGCCCGAGCCTGCGCTGGGCCACGGCCCAGGTCGTGAAGAACGAGCGGCGCGGGCCGGGTGGAGACGGTCCTGGGGCCGGAGGGGCGCCGGCCGGCTCCCGGCCGTCGCGCGCTCCGGCCGACACCGGGTACGCAGCCGAGGACGAGGAGCCTTTCTAGATGGCACGGAGCAACGACCGGGACCGCTCGACACGGCGGGCACCGAAGGACAACGGGCGGCGGACGAAGAAGAAGGTCTGCGTGTTCTGCAAGGACAGCAGCGCGTACGTCGACTACAAGGACGTGAGCCTGCTCCGCAAGTTCATGTCCGACCGTGGCAAGATCCGGGCGCGCCGAGTCTCGGGCAACTGCGCGCAGCACCAGCGCGCCGTCGCCGTGGCGATCAAGAGCTCGCGCGAGCTCGCCCTGCTTCCCTACCTGCAGCGGACGACGACCGAGCGTCCCGGCGGCCGCGGCGGCGGCCGCGGCGGCCGTGAGGGTGGCGCACGCGAGGGCGGCCGTCAGGGCGGCCGTCCCGGGGCACCGGCACCGCGTGGGGCCATGGCCGGTGACGACGCGCCCGGCGCCGACGACCTCGTGGCCGTCGGAGGCGTCTCGGACGAGGAGGTCGGCGAGTGAAGGTCGTCCTGCGTGCCGACGTCGCAGGTATCGGCAAGCGCGGTGACATCGTCGACGTGGCCGACGGGCACGCGAGGAACTACCTCGTGCCGACCGGCAAGGCCATCGTCGCGTCGCCGGGTGTGACGGGCCAGGCGGCGTCGATGCGGCGCTCGAGGGACCTGCGCGACGCGCGCGACCGCGAGGCTGCGGAGACGGTCGCGCAAAAGCTCGTGCCGATGGTCTTCACGATCCCGGCACGCGCGGGGCGCGAGGGCAAGCTGTTCGGCTCCGTCACCTCGTCGGACGTCGTCGAGGCCGTCGAGCGCCAAGCGGGGGTCGTCGTCGACAGGCACAAGCTGCTCGACCACGAGCCGCTCAAGTCGGTCGGGACCCACGAGGTGCCCGTGCGGCTCCACGCGGACGTGGAGTTCCGCCTGACCATCGAGGTCGTCGCCGAGTAGTCGTGCCTCGGCCGACATGCCTCGGTCGACGCGTCGCGGTCGTCGCACCCGGGTTGCCGTGACCGCCCGGGTACCGGCCTACCTCTCTGGGTCTGTGCCACGGCCCCGCTCCCTTCGGAGCGGGGCCGTGGTCGCGCGGCGCGCGTGGCCGGATCGCCGGCGCCCGGGTGCAGCCCGGCTGTCCCGGGCCGGTGATAGACCCCCTCGCTAGCTTCGGTGGTCGTGGGCCGATCGCGGCGGACGAGCTACCGGCACGGCGGGCTCGCGCCGTGCGCCTCGCCGGCCTGCTCGGCAGGTCTGCGGGTCGAGGTTGCCCACAAGCCGGTGCCGGTTTTCCCCGGCTCGTGCACAGCGCCGGCGGTGTTATCCCCTGGAAGTTGCCCTGGTGACCCCCAGGCCGATCGGTGAAGGCTCACTGCCACGATGCTCCAGCCACTCGACGAGTCACGCCGGCGCAGCAGGCACGCAGACGGTCCGCCGCCGGCGAGCACGAGCCGCGTCCCACCGCACAACCTCGAGGCCGAGGAGTCGCTCCTCGGGGCGATGCTGCTCTCCCGGGACGCGACGGCGGTCGCGATCGAGCGGTGCTCGGTCGCGGACTTCTACAGGCCCTCCCACGGACACGTGTTCGCCGCGATCGTCTCGCTCTACGGCCGGGGCGAGCCGGCCGACGCGGTGAGCGTCGCGGAGGAGCTGCGCCGGGCGGGGGTGCTCGAGGAGGTCGGCGGGACGGCGGCGCTCGTCTCGTTGCAGGCGAACACGCCGGCGATCTCGAGCGCCGCGCGCTACGCCCGCATCGTCGAGGAGAACGCGCTGCTCCGCCGCCTGATCGGTGTCGCCCAGGAGATCGCGGAGATCGGCTACGGGCTGCCCGAGGACGTGACCGAAGCCGTCGACCGGGCGGAGACGCTCGTGTTCGACGTCGCGCAGCGGCGCACGACCGACAGCGTCGCTCCGTTGCAGGACCTGCTGAGCCGCAGCCTCGACCGCTTGGAAGAGCTCTACGGCCGCGACGAGTCGATCACCGGGGTTCCGACGGGCTACCAGGATCTCGACGAGATGCTCGCCGGGCTCCAGCCGTCGAACCTCGTCGTGGTCGGCGCACGGCCGTCGATGGGCAAGACGGCCTTCGCGCTCGGCATGGCTGCGCACGCCGCGACCCAGGCCACGCCGGTGCTCTTCTTCTCCCTCGAGATGAGCCACCTCGAGATCGCCCAGCGCGTCCTGTGCGCGGAGGCACGCGTCGACGCGACACGCATGCGCAACGGACGGCTCGTCGAGAACGACTGGTCGAAGATCAGCCACGCGATCGGCCGTCTCGGCAACGCCCCGCTGTTCATCGACGACAACCCCAACGTCACGGTCATGGACATCCGGGCAAAGGCGCGGCGCATGAAGGCGCGCGAGGGTCTCGGCCTGGTGGTCGTCGACTACCTGCAGCTCATGACCGGCCGCAACAGCGCGGAGAACCGGCAGGTCGAGATCTCCGAGATCAGCCGCGGCCTGAAGATCCTCGCCCGGGAGCTCGCGATCCCCGTCGTCGCGCTGAGCCAGCTCTCCCGTGGTCTCGAGAGCCGATCAGACAAGCGGCCGATGCTCGCGGACCTGCGCGAGAGCGGTGCGATCGAGCAGGACGCCGACGTGGTGATGTTCATCTACCGCGACGAGGTCTACAACCACGAGTCGGGCGACCAGGGCACCGCGGAGATCCTCGTCGCGAAGCACCGGAACGGCCCGACCGGCTCGGTCCAGCTCGCCTTCGTCGGCCACTACGCGCGCTTCGCGAACATGGCGCGCGTCGTCTAGCTCACCGCCGCGCCGGCCGTCGTGTGCTCGCCGCGCCGCAACGCAGGAACGGCTGCGAGCACGACGGCCGCGGCCGCGAGCGCGACCGCCGCGGCGTAGCCGTAGGCGGCGTCGGCCCCGATCGCGTAGAGCAGGCCCATGGCGAGGTTCCCGACGAAGGTGCCCGTGCTGCGCGCCGCGGACAGGGCGCCGAAGCTGCGCCCTGAGCTGCCGGACACGCCGAGGGTCGACATCGTCGCCGGCTCCAGGGACTCGACGACGCCGAGCGCGACGCCGAGCACCACGACGCCGAGCAGGAGCACGCCAAGTCCGAGGTGCTCGCCGTCGGCGAGCGCGATCAGACCGGCGCCGGCGGCAGTCCCGAGGTAGCCGAGCAGCCCGAGCCGGGTGAACTGCCGGGCGAGACCCGTCCCCAGCCGGCCGCAGAGCAGGTAGCCCGTCGCTGCCGACGAGGCCTGGAGCAGGAGGAAAGCAGCGAGGCCGTCGCTGAGGTGCCCGCTCGACTGGGCGACGGTGAGGACGGGGAACCCGGCGCTGTAGAAGGTGAAGCCGTAGAGGGTGGCCGCGACGAGGAGCGCACGCCGGCCACGCCGGTCGGACAGCTGCGCCGTCGCGGTCGCCCTACCCCGCCCCGCCCTACCCCGCTCCGCGCCGGCGCCACCTGCCTCGTCCCGGCCGGTCGTCGCGCGCTTGCGGCCGACGCGCGCGCGTGACAGGGCGAGGGTCGAGACCGCGAGGGGCAGCGCCGTCACGAGGAAGATCCACCTGAACGCCACGTGGTCGAGGAGCGCGAGCAGGACGCCGAGGCCGGCGAGCGCGCCGCCGCCGACGTCGAGCGCGTGGAGAAAGCCGAAGGCCGCTGGCCGCTCGGAGCTGGCGGGAACGGCCTCGGCGAGCATGGCCCGGCGCGACGGCGACCGCAGGTTGCGCGCCCACCACCCTCCTGTCAACAGCCCGATCGCCCACGCAGGGCTCGCGACGAGAGCCGAGAGCGACAGCAGGGGGATCGCGGCGTTGCCCACGAGCGCGAGGCGCCGGTGGCCGATCCGGTCGCCGAGCCGCCCTCCCGCGTAGGAGAACAGGGCACCGCCGCCGTAGCTGAGGGCACTCGCGAGGCCGTACTCCCAGGTCGGCTGGTGGAGCGAGAGGACGAGGAAGAGCGGGAAGCCCGCGAGCACCGCCTGGTAGCCGAGGTCCGCGAAGAACGCCGAGCCGGCGATCGCCCAGACGTCGTGGGTCCTCCAGCTCGGCGACGGCCGAGCAGGCCGGTTGGTCGCCTCGCTCGCCACGGCTCGACGCTACCGGGCCGTCGTGCGGCTGCGCCGGTAGCGTGGCTCGCGGGCACGAGGAGTCGGCGCGGCGACGCCGCGCGCGAGCAGAGGAGAGAGATGGCTGAGCCGGTCCTCGAGATCGTCATCGCGAGCACGCGTCCTGGGCGCGTCGGCTTGCCCGTCGCGCGCTGGGTCGAGGAGCGGGCACGCGCGCACGGAGGCTTCTGCGTCGAGATGGTCGACCTCGCGCAGGTCGGGCTCCCGCTGTTCGACGAGCCGCACCACCCGCGCCTGCGCCGCTACGAGCACGAGCACACGCGCGCCTGGAGCAGGACGGTCGAGCGTGCCGACGCGTTCGTCTTCGTCATGCCCGAGTACAACTACGGCTTCAACGCGGCGCTGAAGAACGCGATCGACTACCTCAACCTCGAGTGGCAGTACAAGCCGGTCGGCCTGGCGAGCTACGGCGGCGTCTCGGCCGGGACCCGCGCCGCGCAGATGATCAAGCAGGTCGTGACGACTCTCAAGATGTACCCGCTCGCCGAAGCGGTGTCGATCCCCTTCGTCGGACAGCTCGTCGGCGACGACGGCGCCCTCGTGCCCAACGTGGTGATGGACGAGGCGGTCACCGCGATGCTCGACGAGCTTGTCGTGATGGAGCGCGCGCTCCGCCCGATGCGCGAGTCCGCTCGCGGTGCTCGTGCCGGCTCGTAGCGCCGGCTCGACGGGCATCGGTGGCCACCTCTCAGGCGCGCAGCTCCCGCCAGGTCTCGTCGAAGGGCAGCGGGGGAGAGGTCGTCGCGCGTGACCGCTCGCGCTCGAGCCGGCGCCTCGTGCGCCCGTCGACCCAGGGCGCGATCGAGAGGCTGTAGAGGTCGAGGCCGACGCGCGCGCTGAGCTCGGGCTGCGCGACGAACGAGACGGCGTACTTCTTCCCGCAGACCGGGCAGCTGCGCACGACGGTGCCCGCCCCGACGTCGAGGCGGGCGAGGCGCCCGCCGTGGCAGGGCAGGGCGCGGCGCCCGACGATCCTCGCAGCCCCGCCGTCCACGTGCCGTGTCTAGCTCACGGACCGCAGTAGCGTTGTGCGATGGGCAGGGTCTACGACGAGATCGACGAGCGGCTCGCCCGCTTCGTCGAGTCCCAGCCGGTCTTCTTCGTGGCGACGGCGCCGCTCGACCCGGACGGCCACGTCAACTGCTCGCCGAAGGGCAACCGCGGCGAGCTCGCCGTCCTCGGTCCGCGCCGCGTCGCCTACCTCGACCAGACCGGCAGCGGCGTCGAGACCATCGCGCACCTCCGCGAGAACGGCCGCATCGTCGTGATGCTCTGCGCCTTCGAGGGCCCGCCGCGTATCGTGCGCCTCCACGGCCACGCCGAGGCGGTTCTCGTCGACGACGAGCGCTTCGCGACTCTCGCCGGGCGGTTCCCAAAGGTCGGGGTCGGCGCGCGCTCTGTCGTCGTCGTCGACGTCGAGCGTGTCGCGGACTCCTGCGGCTACGGCGTGCCGCTCATGAGCTTCGTGGCGCACCGCCCGACGATGGACGACTGGGCCGAGCGCAAGGGTCCCGAGGGGATCCGTAGCTACTGGGCCGAGGAGAACGCGTCCAGCCTCGACGAGCTCGCCGGGATCCCCGGCCCCGGCCCCGGCCCCGGCGCGTCGCCGCCCGCGTCGACGAGCCGGAACCACTCGACGACGACAGGGGTGTCGTCGTCGAGCACCCAGCTCTCGTCGCCGAGGCGGGACCGGATCTCGCCGACGAAGCCCGACCAGTAGAGCTCGTGGGCCCGGCGCCACGCCGCGGCGTCGCGGAAGCCCTCGCCCTCGGCGCGCGCGACGTCGTCGCCGACGTCGCCGACGCGCAGCATCGCGGTGTCCGTCACCTCGACGAGGCCGAGCGCCTGCCCCGCGCTGCCGACGAGGGTCGAGCGGTCCCCCGGACGAGGCAGGCGCATCCCGCCGATCGTGTAGAAGACCTCGAGGCTCGTCGTCGCGGTCTTCTCGCCGCGCAGCACGGACGCGACGAGACGGTCGCGCATGGGACCGGGGTCGCCGAGCTCGAACAGCGCACCGGTCTGCCCGGTCGTGGCGACCTGCACCGCCTCCGAGCCGCAGACGACCACGTCACCCGGGCGCAGGCGCCGTCCGCGCCGCGTCTCGACCTCGTCGTTGACCGTCACGAGGCCCGCCGCGAGCGGCTGCTTGGCATCCGAGCCGCTCGCGACGAGCCCGGCGAGCTTGAGGAACTGCCCGAGCCGGATCTCGCCGTCGGCGATGTCGGCGGTCCTCATCCCGGCTCGCCGCAGACGAGCCGCTCGAGCCGCTCGAGGGTCGCGACCATCGACGCGCGGTTGCTCTCCGGGTAGCCGCGCCGCTCGATGAAGCGGGGGGAGATCGCCGTCGACCAGTCGAAGGTCTCCGTCACGACCGTCGCGTCGCCCGCGGGTTCGAGCCGCCAGCGCCAGCGGTGGCCGCCGAGGTGGCGCCAGGCGATCAGCCGTCCCTCCTCGAACTCGACGACGGTGTTCGTCACGCGGTAGGGGACCACGATCCGCATGTCCATCGAGAACTTGCTCCCGAGGCCGAGCCGGGCGGCCGAGCCCGGGCGCGCGTCGCGCACCGATCCCGACCCGTCGACGAGCGGGTGCTTCGAGGGATCCGCGAGCACGGCGAAGATCGTCGCGGCAGGTGCCGGGATCGTCCTCGACACCGACACCTCGCGTGGAGCCATGCCGGCATGCTAGGCGTGCGCCGGCTGGCGCACGGCGCCGGCGGACGCGACGGGTCGCCAGCGATCCCACAGCAAAGTCACAGGACAGTTTGTCATGATGTCGGCGTGGAGCAGTCAGCAGGTCGCGTCCTCGTCGTCGACGACGAGCCAAACATCACGGATCTCGTCTCGACCGCCCTCGGCTACGAGGGCTTCGAGATCGCCACGGCGGCGACAGGCCGGGCGGCGATCGAGCAGGTCACGACCTTCCGGCCGCACCTGGTCGTGCTCGACGTCATGCTGCCGGACCTCGACGGCTTCGAGGTGGCTCGGCGCCTGCGCCAGGAGGGGCGCCGGGTTCCGATCCTGTTCCTCACGGCGCGCGACGCGACGGAGGACAAGGTGCGCGGGCTCACGCTCGGCGGCGACGACTACGTCGCGAAGCCCTTCTCGCTCGCCGAGCTGCTCGCCAGGGTCCGGGCGGTCCTGCGGCGCGTCCAGGAGGGGAGCGAGGGCTCGTCGCGCCTCACCTTCGCGGACCTCGAGCTCGACGAGGAGACCCGGGAGGTCTTCCGCGGCTCGACGCCGATCGAGCTCACGCCGACGGAGTTCAAGCTGCTCCGCTACCTGATGCTCAACCCCCGCCGGGTCCTGTCGAAGTCGCAGATCCTCGACCACGTCTGGGAGTACGACTTCGGTGGCGACGCGAACGTCGTCGAGACCTACATCAGCTACCTGCGCAAGAAGGTCGACACGCTCGGCCCGCCACTGATCCACACGCTCCGGGGGGCTGGCTACTCGATGCGCGTCCCGGGCAGCGCCTGAGGACCCGTGCGGGGACGTCTCGCCGCGGCGCTGGCCAGCCTGCGGCGCTGCGCCCACGACCTCTCGCTGCGCGCGCGGCTCCTTCTCGGCCTCCTGCTGCTCGCCGCGGTCGGCCTCGTCGCGGCCGACGTCGTCGTCTACGGCCAGGTCGAGTCGTTCCTCACGAGCCAGGTCGACCAGCAGGTCAAGACCTCGCTCAACCCCTTCCTCCGCCAGGTCTACTCGCTGCTCAACGTCAACTCCGGCTTCGGCGGGCCCGGCTTCGGCGGCGCGCTCGACTTCCGCCAGGACACCCCACGCGGCACCTACGGCGCGATCGTCTACGGCCACGGGACGATCCTCACGCAGATCTTCCAGGGCAGCACGCCGCTCGGTCCCCGCCCCGCCGTGCCGGGCGACATCGTCACCCGCACCGAGACGAGCCTGCAGTCGATCTCGACGCCCTTCGGCGACGCCCACGACGTCGACTTCACGGTCGGGGCCGTCGGCGACCCGGGCTTCCAGTACCGGCTGATCGCCGTGCCGCTCAACACGACCACCCCCTCGGTCGCCCTCGTCGCGATCCCGCTCGCGGACCTCGACGCGGTCCTCCACCACCTCGTCGGCATCGACCTCCTCGCCTCCGCGGCGGTGCTCGTCCTGCTCCTCGGCCTCGGCTACGTCGTCGTGCGCGTCGGCATGCGGCCTCTCGTCGACATCGAGCGGACGGCCGGGGCGATCGCCGCCGGCGACCTGTCGCGCCGCGTCGCGCGCGACGAGCCGACGACCGAGGTCGGCCGTCTCGGCGCGTCGCTCAACACGATGCTCGGTCAGATCGAGCACGCCTTCGCCGAGCAGCAGCGCTCCGAGGCCCGGCTGCGCCAGTTCCTCGCGGACGCGTCCCACGAGCTGCGCACGCCCGTGACGTCGATCCGGGGCTACTCCGAGCTGTTCCGCCGGGGTGCCGCGAACCGGCCGGAGGACCTCGCGCTCGCGATGCGCCGGATCGAGGACGAGGCCGTGCGGATGGGCCTGCTCGTCGACGACCTGCTCCTGCTCGCCCGTCTCGACCAGGGCCGGCCGCTCGAGCACGTCGCGGTCGACCTCGTCGCGCTCGCCGCGGACGCCGCAGCCGACGCGCAGGTGCTCGCGCCGGACCGGGAGATCACCTTCGACGCGCCGGGCCCGGTCGTCGTGACAGGCGACGAGCAGGCTCTCCGCCAGGTCGTCACGAACCTGGTCCAGAACGCGCTGCGCTACACGCCCGACGCCTCGCCGATCGCCATCGCCGTCCGGGCGGTCGAGCACCACGGCGAGCTCGTCGTGCGCGACGAGGGGCCGGGCATGACGAGCGAGCACGCGGCCCGCGTCTTCGAGCGCTTCTACCGCGCGGACCCCTCGCGCACGCGCGGCAGCGGGGGGACCGGCCTCGGGTTGTCGATCGTCCAGTCCATCGCCCTCGCGCACGGCGGCTCGGTGCGGCTCGACACCGCGCCGGGCAAGGGGGCGACGTTCACCGTCGAGCTGCCGTTGCGCGCCGACGGCGCCGACGGGCGTCCCGACGCGGCGCCTCGTGGCGGGCCGGCCTCGGCCCCGCGCCGAGCGGCGGCCCCGGCGGAGGGGTCAGGCGCGCAGCTTGTCGAGGTGCGCGGTGTCGTTGAAGCGCCGGAGCGTCTGGCGGTCGCCGTCCACGACGACGCTCGAGATGGAGGCGTTGTCCACCGAGACGAAGGCGAAGGGCCGTGAGGCGGCGGTCGCCGCGAGGACCGACGCGATCGCCGCGGCGTGCGAGACGGCGACGACCGTCGCGCCCGGGTGGGCGGCCGCGATCCGGCTGATCGCTGCCGTGGTCCGCGCGCGCAGCTCGGCGTTCGACTCCGCGCCCGGGATGACGTCCCAG
>DAHWHN010000122.1 GCA_027335685.1 Acidimicrobiaceae bacterium | reverse complement strand
CCCCCACGGGTCGGGTCGCGCAGCACGTGGATCCCCTCCCCGAGACCTCCAGGGCAGGCGCGCAGCATCGCCTGGACGAGACCGGAGAGCGGTGCCGTGTCGCTCGCGACCCCGGTGCCGAAGTCGATCCCCTCCCGCACGCTCATGACGGCGACCCCGTGCTCGCCGACGGCACCGGAGCAGACGACGACATCCCCGGGCCGCGCGCGCTCGGGGCCGATCCGGCAGCCCGGCGCCACCACGCCGATCCCGCTCGTCGTCACGTACATCTGGTCGGCCGACCCGCGGCCGACCACCTTGGTGTCGCCCGCCACGATCGCGACGCCGGCGGCGCGGGCCGCTCGCCCCATCGCCTCGGCGACCCGGCGCACGACCGCGATCTCGACACCCTCCTCGAGGATCAGCGCGCACGACAGCGCGACGGGGACGGCGCCACTCATCGCGAGGTCGTTCACCGTCCCGTTCACCGCGAGGTCCCCGATGGAGCCGCCGGGGAAGAACAGCGGCTGCACGACGTAGGAGTCCGTCGAGAACGCGAGCGTCGTCACGCCAGCCGAGGTGTCCGAGCCAAGCGCGACGAGAGCGGAGTCGCGCCCGGGCGACGCGTCCTCGAGCGTGCCGAAGGCCGGGAGCAGCACCTGATCGATCAGCTCGCCCGTCAGCACCCCGCCACCGCCGTGGCCGAGCACGACGCGGTCGTGGTCCCGCATCGGAACGGGGCAGCTCCACTCGGCCGGATCTGCCTGTGCCACCTCGACGCTCCTGCCGTCAGCCATGTGCCCGTGCCCCCGTCGCGACCCCCGAGCGTCGGTAGCGGTAGTAGGCCGCGCACGCCCCTTCGCTCGAGACCATCGTCGCGCCGAGGGGCGTCCGCGGCGTGCACGTCGTGGCAAAGCACGCGCAGCTGTCGGGTTTGACCAGGCCCTGGAGGACCTCGCCGGCACGGCAGTCGGGTGCCTCGTCGACGCGCACCTCGCCCACGTCGAATCGCAGCTCGGCGTCGTAGTCACGAAACGCGCCGGACAGGCGCCACCCCGACGCGGGGATGTCGCCGATGCCCCGCCAAGTCCGGTCGCAGACCTCGAACACCTCGGCGAGCACGCGCTGTGCCCGCTCGTTGCCCGCCCTGTCGACCGCGCGCGTGTACGCGTTGTCGAGGCGCGCCTCCCCCGCCTCCAGCTGCTCGACGACGCGCAAGGTCGCGTCCAGCAGGTCGAGCGCCTCGAACCCGGCGACCACGACGGGCACGTGGAACTGCTCGACGAGCGCGTCGTACTGGCGCGTGCCCATCACCGTGCAGACGTGTCCCGCAGCGAGGAAGCCTGCGACGCGCCGGGTCGGTGACGAGAGCACCGCCGCCATCGCCGGAGGGACGAGCACGTGGCTCACGAGCATCGAGAAGTTCTCCACGCCGAGCGCACGCGCCCGCACGACCGCCATCGCGTTGGCCGGTGCCGTCGTCTCGAAGCCGACGGCGAAGAAGACCACCTCGCGCTCCGGTTCGGCCTCCGCGACGCGCAGGGCGTCGAGAGGCGAGTACACGACCCGCACGTCCCCCCCTCGGGCACGCACCGCGAACAGGTCCTCGTGGCTGCCCGGGACGCGGAGCATGTCGCCGAACGAGCACAGCGTGATCTCCGGCCGGCTCGCGAGCGCGAGGGCTCGGTCGATGGTCTCGAGCGGCGTGACGCACACCGGGCAGCCCGGCCCGTGGACGAACTCGACCGCGCCATCGAGCAGCTGGTCGATCCCGTTGCGGACGAGGGAGTGCGTCTGGCCGCCGCAGACCTCCATGACCGTCCAGCTCCGCGTGGCGCGCGCCCGGATCTGCTCGACGAGGCGCAACGCGACCTCCGGGTCGGCGAACTCGTCGAGGTACTTCACGCGCCCACCTCGCCAGGCCCCCCGCCGAGCTCCGGACCGCCGAGCTCCGGACCGCCGAGCTCGTCGGCGACCGTGCCGAGCGAGCGGAGCAGCTCGAGGGTCTCGAGGGCCGCCTTCTCGTCGAGGACCGTGAGGGCGAACCCGGCATGGACGAGCGCGTACTGCCCGACTTCGACCTCGGGCAGGTACGCGCAGCACACCTGCTTGGACGCGCCGCCGAAGTCGACGACGGCCATCGTCGTCCCACGGTCCTCGAAGACCTCCGTCACCTTGCCGGGCAAGCCGAGGCACATGGGCTCAACGCTCCCCGTCCGGCACGACCGCACCCTCGGCGACGGGCCAGGAGGCGACGGGCCAGGAGGCGACGACCGCCTGGCCGAGGGAGATGCCGCCGTCGTTCGGCGGGACCGTGCGGTGCACGAGCACCTCGAAACCGGCGGCCTCGAGGCGCTGGCGGCACGAGCGCACGAGCAGCGCGTTCTGGAACACGCCGCCGGTCAGCCCCGCGAGGGTGACGGCACGCCGCCCGGCCGCGAGGACGCACATGTGCACGACGGCGTCCGCGAGCGCGTCGTGGAAGCCTCCCGCGAGCGGACCGGGCGGCTCGCCGGCGATCGACCGCTCGACGAGGGCCGCGAGCACGGGGGCGGGGTCGGCGACGCCGTCCCGGTCGATCGAGAAGGCCGGCAAGCGCGCCGGGGGGGCGCCCCAGGCGACCGCCTCGAGCTCGACGGCAGCCTGGCCCTCGTAGGTCGCGTGCTCGCAGATCCCGAGCAGGGCGGAGACCGCGTCGAACAGCCGACCGGCGCTCGTCGACGCCACGCACGCGAGCCCGGTGTCGAGCTGGCGCCGCAGCAGCGCGAGCTCGCCGCGGGCGACGCCCTCGGCGACCGGCGCGAGCCGGCTGTCCCAGGAGATACCGGCCGCGTCGAGGTAGGCAAGGGCGACACGCCACGGCTCGCGCGTTCCGGCGTCGCCACCGGGCACGAGCGCGCCGGACAGGTGGCCGGCGCGCTCCACCCGGCCCGGGTCCTCGCCGACGGCGAGAAGCTCGCCGCCCCAGATCGTCCCGTCCGTTCCGTACCCGGTGCCGTCGAAGGCGACGCCGAGCACCTCCTCGCCGACCCGGCCGTGCTCCGCGAGGAGCGACACGACGTGCGCGTGGTGGTGCTGGACGTGGACGACCGGCCGACCCCTCGCCATGCGCTCTGCCCACCGGCGCGTCGCGTAGCCGGGATGCTCGTCGCACGCGAGAGCCTCGGGATGGACGGCGTAGAGGCACGACAAGGCGTCCGCCGTGGTCTCGAGCAGCCGGCGCGCCTCGAAGCTCTCGATGTCGCCGAGGTGCGGCGAGACGACGGCGAGACGGCCGGCCGTGAGGCAGACGGTCCCCTTGCCGTCGCCCCCGGCCGCGAGCACCGGTGCCACCTCGCGCCCGAGGTCGACCGGCAGTGGCACGTAGCCCCGGCTCCGGCGGACCGGCATCGGCGCGCCGTCGATGACACGGACGACCGAGTCGTCGCAGGTGTGCTCGATCGGCCGGTCGTGGTCGAGGTAGGCGTCCGCGACCCCGGCGAGGCAGCGCCGTGCCTCCGCACCGTCGGCACAGATGGGCTCGCCCGACGCGTTGCCGCTCGTCACGACGAGTGGACCGCCCGTGCGGTCGCGCGAGCCAGGCGCCGGGCTCAGCAGGAGATGGTGCAGCGGCGTGTAGGCGAGCATCACGCCGACGAGGCGTGCCCCCGGCGCGACGAGCGGCGAGAGTGGCTCCGACGCGCGCCGCGCGGCGAGCACGATCGGGTGCGCCGGCGACAGCAGCTCCCGCTCCTCGTCGGCGTCGAGATCGGCGAGGCTGCGCGCGTCGTCGACGTCTCGGACCATGACGGCCACCGGCTTGTGCGGCCGCCGCTTCGCACGCCGCAGGCGAGCGAGCGCGCCGTCGTCGCGCGCGTCGCAGACGAGGTGGTAGCCGCCGAGACCCTTGACGGCGACGATCCCACCACCGAGAATCACCGCCTGGGCCGCGGCGATCGCGCGGTCGGAGCCGGTCAGCACGACTCCGGACGCGTCCTCGAACCACAGCTGCGGTCCGCAGTCGGGACAGGAGATCGTCTCGGCATGGAAGCGGCGATCGCGCGGGTCGTCGTACTCGGCCCGGCAGGCCGGGCACAGCTCGAAGTCCGCCATCGACGTCGTCGCCCGGTCGTAGGGCAGGGACCGGACGATCGTGAACCTCGGGCCGCAGTCGGAGCAGCTGATGAACGGGTGCCGGTAGCGCCGGCTCCCCGGGTCGAACAGCTCGGCGAGGCATCGCTCGCAGACGGCGGCGTCGGGCGCGACGAACCGGCCGGAACCACGATCCGGCCGGCTCCCGACGATCGCGAAGCCGCTGCGGGTGCCCTGCGACGGGCACGTGGCCGAGCCCGTCGAGAGCGGCGGCAGCCATTCGGCGTGGACCCCGGTGACCCGCGCGAGGGGAGGCGCGTCGAGCTCGAGCCGCTCGAGGAACCGGGCGACGGCGTCCTCGGCCCCCTCGACCTCGGCGAAGACAGAGCCCGAGCCGTTGCCGACGAAGCCGTCGAGCCCGAGCTCGGTCGCGAGGCGGTGCGCGTGCGGTCGGAACCCGACTCCCTGGACGACCCCGTCGACGACGACCCGCACCCGCACCCGCACGGCTGCCATGACGCTCACGGCCGGACGTCGAGGCCAGCGGGGGCTGGGCCCGCTAGGACAGGGTCTGGACCTGGTGAGGTTGGGGCTGGGTCGAGGCCGGCGAGCCGGAGCACGGTCGCCACGGCCTCGGGCACCGCAGCCTGGACCGCAGGGCTCATCTCGACGCCGAAGTCGAAGTCCCTCCCCTCGATGCCGACGACGACCACGCGTCCCGGTGGCCGGCCGGCAGCCCGCGCGATCGCGAGCGCAGCGACGAGCCCGATGCCGTGGGTGCTCGACCCCCCGGCGACCACGTCTCTGTGGGCGGATGCCGGCGGTCCACCGGCGGCGAGCATGTCGAGATCGTGCACGACGACCCTGCCAGGACGGGCGCCGCCGCACGTCGCGTCGACCAGGACGGCAAGCTCCGCTCCGTCCCAGCGACCGAGCAGGTCGAGCGGCTCGCCGAGCGGTCCGATGTCCACGGCGTCGCCGGCGAGGGACGCGACGATCCGTGCGACGGCCGGTCCGGCACCGTCGTCCCGGCGGTACTCGCTGCCCATCCCCGCGACCACGACGCGGGCGGTCACGACCGCTCCACGTCGACGTCGAGGAAGTGCGCCGCGCACGAGATGCACGGGTCGTGGTTGCGCACGGCCTGCTCGCAGCGCGCGGTCAGCTCGTCGAGACCTGCGTCGACGTAGCTCGTGACGACCCGGCGCAGGTCGTCCTCGATCGTCAGCTGGTTCTGCGACGTCGGCGGCACGATCCGCGCCTCGCGCACGAGCCCGTCGGCGTCGAAGCCATAGCGGTGGAGCAGCAGCCCCCGCGGCGCCTCCGTCGCGCCCGCCCCGGACCCGGCGACGGGGGAGACGGCAGAGGCCGGCGGCTCCGGAGGCTCGTAGCTCTCGATGATCCGGATCGCCTCGTGGCACGCGAAGACCAGCTCGACCGCACGCACCGCGATGCTCTGGAACGGGTTCGTGCAGACCGGGCCGAGGCCCGCGGCGGCTGCCGCCTCGCGCGCCAGCTCCGGGAGCTTGGCCGAGTTGAGCGCGTAGCGAGCGAGAGGCCCGGTCAGGTAGGTGTCGCGACCCGCGAGGCGGGCGTGCAGCGCGGTCGACCGCTCGACGTGCTCCTCGACGACCAGCTCGGCGAAGCCGGCCGGCGTGGTCTCGAGCCCGTGGGACGAGGCGACGGGTCCGGAGTCGATCGGGTACGTGCCGTCGGGCCGCAGCGCGACGAAGTGGTAGTCGCCGTCGACGTCGGGATAGTCGAAGCTTGCGACCCACTCGGCGGTCGCGAGCGAGGCGCCGAGCGCCTGGCGGAGCGGCTCGAGCAGCGCGCGCAGGTCCTCGCGCCGGGGCGCCTTGTAGAAGCCGCCGACGCGCACGTTGACCGGGTGGATCGACCGGCCGCCGACGGCCTCCATCAACAAGTTGCCGACGCGCTTCAGCTCGAGACCACGCGTAACCGCCGCACGGTCGAGCTGCGCGAGCTCGACCGCGTCCGCACAGCCGAAGAAGTCGGGCGCGTGGAGCAGGTAGACGTGCAGGGCGTGGCTCTGGATCCACTCGCCGCAGTAGAGCAGGCGGCGCAGCGCTCCGACCCGCTCGTCGACTGCGACGCCGAACGCGTCCTCGATCGCAGCGCACGCGCTCATCTGGTACGCGACGGGACAGATCCCGCAGATCCGGGCGGTGATGTCGGGAACCTCCTCGAACCTGCGGCCACGCAGGAACCCCTCGAAGAACCGCGGCGGCTCGAAGATCCGCAGCGCGACGTCGGTCACCGCGCCGTCGCGCACCTCGACGCGCAGGCCGCCTTCGCCCTCGACCCGGGCAAGGGCCGGGACGTCGACCGCGAACTCGCCGCCGTGCCGGCTATGCGTCATGGGCGACACTCTCCTTCTCGAACTCCGGGGCCGCTGCGTTGAACGTCCGGAACAGCCTGCGGATCTCGCTGCCCGACGCGCCGATCTCGCCAAGACGGGTCGCGAGCGATGCGGTGTTCGCGCTCTCCGCCGGGCCGAAGCAGCCGAAGCAGGGCCGGTCGAGCGACGGGCAGAGCGCTCCGCAGCCGGCCCGTGTCGCCGGGCCGAGGCACGCCTGGCCGTGGGCCACCATCAGACAGACGGTGCCGCGCTGCTTGCACTCCTGGCAGACGCTGTAGGAGGCGAGGACCGGGCGCCGCCCCGCGAGGAGGGCCGTGATCGCCTCGAGGAGCTGGTGACGGTCGACGGGGCAGCCGCGCAGCTCGATGTCGACCGGGACGTGGTCGGAGATCGCGGTCGAGGTCTCGAGGGTGTCGAGGTACTCGGGGTGCGCGTAGACGCTGCCGGCGAGGGAGGCGACCGTCGTGAAGTTGCGCAGCGCCTGGATCCCGCCGGCGGCGGCGCAGGCGCCGATCGTCACGAGGATGCCGGAGGCCTCGCGCACGGCGCGGATGCGCTCGGCGTCTGCGGCCGTCGTGATCGACCCCTCGACGAGCGAGACGTCGTAGGGGCCGTCGACCGTCGCGCTCGACATCTCCGTGAAGGACGCGATCTCGACGCTCTCGGCGACGGCGAGCAGCTCGTCCTCGCAGTCGAGCAGCGTGAGCTGGCAGCCGTCGCACGAGGCGAACTTCCACACCGCAAGGGTCGGGCGCACGTTCATCGCTCCTGTTGTCCGAGGAGGGCCGCGACGGTGCCGCCGTAGGGCAGGACGGGCCCGTCCCGGCACAGCAGCAGTGGCCCGAGCTGGCAGTGGCCGCAGATCCCCGCACCGCACTGCATGTTGCGCTCGAGCGACACCCGGATCCGGTCCGGGTGGAGACCGAGGTCGACCAGGTCGGCCGCGGCGAAGCGCATCATCACCTCCGGCCCGCAGAGCAGGGCCACGGTGCGCTCGGGGGCCAACGCCAGGCGCGTGAGCAGCGTCGTCACGATGCCGACCTCGCCGCGCCATCCGGGTGCGGCGGCGTCGACGGTGCACAGCACCGTCGCCCCCCGCGCTCGCCACTGCTCCATGTCGGCCGTGAAGACGAGCTGGTCGGGATCGCGCGCGCCCACGAGCACGGTCAACGAGCCCGTGCCGCGGCGCTGCGAGAGCTGGTGGATCGCGCCCCGGAGCGGCGCGAGGCCGATCCCGCCGGCGATGACGAGCACGTCACGGTCCGCGAGGTCGTCGACTCCCCAATCCGTCCCGAACGGGCCGCGCAGCCCGAGCAGCGCGCCGACCGGCGCATGGCCGAGGGCATGGGACACGGCGCCCACGTCGCGGATCGTGTGCTCGATGGGTCCCGGCGTCCCCGGCGTCCCGCTCACCGAGATCGCCACCTCGCCGACCCCGAATGCCGTCAGCATGTGGAACTGGCCGGCACGGTAGGGCGCGGCGGCAGCCCCGACCGGCTCGAGGGCGACCGTCACGACGTCGGCAGTCTCGCGACGACGCCAGGCGACGCGGTAGGGCAGGGGCCAGAGCGACGTGCCGTCGGCTCGACCGTCCGCCGTCGCCACGGCGCCGTCAGCTGTTGTCGGCGCCATGGCCGTAGAGGTCGAGAAGGCGAAGCCGCGTCGCCTGGAGGCGGGAGAGCATGACCGGAGCGACGCGCTTCATCAGCGCATAGCCGAAGACCGGGTCGGCTTCTGCCTTGCGGAGCAGGCACTCGGCGTCGACGGCCACCGTGCCGACGGGCTCGAGAGCCCGGGCGTCGGTGTGCCAGCGCTTCGATCCGAACAGCCAGGAGAGCCCGAGGAGCTCGTCCGGCCCGAGCGTCTCGACGACGAGCTGGCCCGACCCGGGCTTGCGGATCTCGAGCGCCACCCGACCCCGGCGCAGGAGGTGGAACTTCTCCGCGGGCGCGCCCTCGGCGATCAGGAGCTCGTCTGTCGCGAACGCCTCGTTGCGCGCGCAGCCGGCGACGAGCTCGGCGACGTCCGCCGGCAGCCCGCGGAACAGCGGATGGTCCGCGACCAGCTCCGCGATGGCCTCGATCATGCCTGCCCGTCCTTCCTGACGGTCTCGCCGTCGCTCGCGCGTATCGCTGCTGCCTCCTCGGTGATGTCGATGCCGACGGGGCACCAGGTGATGCAGCGGCCGCATCCCACGCACCCTGCGGTCTGGAACTGGTCGAACCACGTCGAGAGCTTGTGCGTCGCCCACTGGCGGTAGCGCGACCTCGTCGAGGAGCGCACCGGCCCGCCATGGACCTCGGAGTAGCCGAGGTCGAAGCACGAGTCCCAGCGGCGGCGGCGCTCTGTCGCTCCCGAGAGGTCGCTCACGTCGTCGAGGGCGCTGCAAAAGCACGTCGGGCAGACGAGGGTGCAGTTGCCGCAGGACAGGCACCGCTCGGCGACGTCGTCCCAGCGCGGATGCTCGAGGTTGCGGGCGAGCAGGGCAGCGAGCCCGTCGGTGTCGAGCCGGCGTGACATTGCGGCCTCGGATCGCTCGAGCAACTCGGCACGCTCGTCCCAGGCGGCCGGCGGCACGGGCCTGCCGCCAAGCTCGGCGAGCACGCTGTCGCCGACCGACGACCCGGCGCGTGCGATGAAGCGGTGGCCGCCGTCGCCGACGAGCTCGGTCAGCGCGAGGTCGAAGCCCGCTCCCGCCGCAGGACCGGTGCCCATCGAGGTGCAAAAGCAGGTCGGAGCCGGCCGCGCGCACTCGACGACCGCGACGAACGCGGCGGCCCGCCGGGCGCTGTAGAGGGGATCGGGGTGCTCCGACGCACCGAGGACGCGGTCGAGGATGCCGAGCGCGGCGAGCTCGCACGGCCTGGCACCGACGAACGCGACCGGAGCCGCGTCGTCGAGGACAGGGACGACCTGCACCTCGCTACCCGTCCCGGAGGTCCGAAAGACCACGGCACCCGGCGGGAAGAGCTCGGCCTTCCACGAGCGCGGCCCGACCGCCCAGGCGAACAGCGACGGGTCGTCGTCCCGCGAGAGCCGGTAGCTCCCGGGCGACTGGTCGTCGTGGACGCCGCGTGGCAGGTCGGCGCTCGAGTTGACCGGACCCGGCACGATCGCGCCGTCGGCGACGACGGGGCCGAGCGTCCGGTAGCCGCGACCTGCGAGGAGCCCGACAAGGCGCTCGATCCCGTCGGTGCCGAGCAGCACCGCACGCGCCTCGGCCATCTCGGCCCACCTCCCCTCGGTCCCCGGCTCCGCCTTCCCGCCTGGCGGCGAGCGGTCCGCTACGAGGAGGCTGACGCGTCCGGGCCGGGCGCGCAAGGGTCGAAGGTCACGATCTCCGGTCGGCTGGTGCGCGGGCACTGCCGGCCGGAACGATCGTCACGTCGAGGTCCTCGTTCGTGAGGACGCCGTGGCGGAGGGAGTGGGATTCGAACCCACGGTGACCGATGGCCACAACGGTTTTCAAGACCGTCGCATTCGTCCGCTCTGCCATCCCTCCACGGCGAGCCCTACGGCGTCACGCGCCCGGCGCGACACGGGCGCGCAGACCCATCAGCCAGGACTCCGCGTCACGCCGCTCCGCGTCGATCTCGGACCGGCGCTGCGACGCGACCGCACCGGGCACCGGGTACGAGCCGAGGTAGCGGACCTCGCCGAGCTCGGTGCGCAGCTGCGTCAAGCAGTCGCCGAGCACCTCGTCGGCGATGTGGCCCTCGACGGTCACGACGAAGCAGTACTGGCCGAGAGCCTGCTTGGTCGGCCTCGACTCGATGAAGCTGAGGTTGAGGCTCCTCGCGGCGAACTGCCCGAGGATCGCGTAGAGGCTCCCGGGACGATCCGCGTGCTGGAAACAGACGACCGTCGTCCTGTCGTGGCCCGTCGGGGCGGGCACGACCCCCGGTGCGACGAGGACGAACCGGGTCTGGTTGCCCCCGTGGTCCTCGATCGCGTGGGCCAGGACGTCGAGGCCGTAGAGCTTGGCCGCGAGAGGGCCGGCGATCGCGGCGAGGTCCCGCCGCCCGCTCTCCGCGACCGTCCGGGCGGCGTCGGCCGTCGAGTTCGTCGCGCCGAGCTCGGCCTCGGGCAGGTGGGTCGCGATGAAGCCGCGGCACTGCGCGCTCGCGTGGGGAAACGTGAGCACGCGCCGGACCGAGCCGATGTCGGCACCGGCGCACCCGACGAGGTCGAGGTGGACGTCGAGGACGACCTCGCGCTGGATGAGCAGGTCGTCGGCGAAGGCGAGCTGGTCGATCGTGGCGTTCACCGGCCCTTCGATCGAGTTCTCGATGGGCACGAAGGCGGCGTCCGCGCGGCCGCTCGTCAAGGTCGCGAACGTCTCGGCGATCGTCGGCGCCGCGACGAGCTCGCTCTCGGCGAGGTCGGGCTCGGACAGCAGCGCCTCCTCGGTGAAGGTACCGGGAGGTCCGAGGTAGGCGATACGGCCGAACGATCCGGCACTCGCGGTCATGCTGGCAGGATAGTGACCTCCATGGACGACATCGAACTCACGACCCTGCTCGACGACGTGCGCTCCGGCGCGGTCGCCCCCGACGACGCGGCGCGGCGACTGCGCCGCCTCCCTTTTGCCGACCTCGGGTTCGCCCGGGTCGACCACCACCGCCAGGTCCGCCAAGGGCTCCCCGAGGCTGTCTACGGCCCGGGCAAGTCCCCGGCGCAGTGCGCGGAGATCGTCGCGGAGCTCCTCGCGCACGGATCCGGCCCGGTCCTTTTGACCCGTGCCGACAGCGACCAGGTCGCAGCGGCGCTCGAGCGCAACCCCGGCGGCGTGCTCACGCCCGAGCTCCCCACGGCCGGAGCGCCAACCCTCGTCTGCTGGCGCCCGGCGTCGGGACGCGCGGGGCGGGTCGCCGTCGTGACGGCCGGCACCGCCGACCTGCCCGTCGCGCACGAGTGCCTGGCGACCCTGCGCGCCTACGGCTTCTCGCCCGTCCTGCTCGCCGACTGTGGCGTCGCGGGGCTCCACCGGCTGCTCGCCTCCTACGACGAGATCGCCGGGGCCGACGTCGCCGTCGTCGTCGCCGGGATGGAGGGCGCGCTTGCGAGCGTCGTCGGCGGGATCAGCGCGGCGCCGCTGGTCGCCGTGCCGACCAGCGTCGGCTACGGAGCGAGCCTCGAGGGGGTCACGGCCCTGCTCGCGATGCTCTCCTCGTGCGCCGCGGGCGTCACCGTCGTCGGGATCGACAACGGCTACGGCGCCGCCTGCGCGGCGGCTCGGATCCTCGGCCGGCAGGCACGCCCGGCATCGGCGCCGTTGCCGTGAGCTCGCCCGAGCCCTCGGCCACGACGGCATGGCGCGCCGCAGGGGGGGTCGCCGGGCGGGTCGCGTGGTTCCACTGCTTCGCCGGGATCGCCGGCGACATGGCCTTGGCGAGCCTGCTCGACGCGGGGGCGGACGAGGCGGAGCTGCGTGCCGCGCTCGCGACGCTGCCCCTGCCGGACTGGGCGATGGAGGTGACGCGCGTGCGCCGTGGCGGCCTCGCCGCCGTCCGTGCCGTCGTCACGGCGACGCAGTCGGGCCCGGCCCGCCGGCTCCCCGACGTGCTCGAGATCCTCCACGCCGGATCTCTCGACGCGCGCGCTCTCGACCGCTCCACGGCGGCGTTCCGCCTGCTCGCCGAAGTCGAGGGCCACATCCACGGCACGCCGCCCGACGAGGTGCACTTCCACGAGCTCGGTGGGCACGACACGATCGTCGACATCGTGGGGACGATGACCGCCCTCGAGCTGCTCGGCGTCGAGCAGGTCACGGCGAGCCCGGTCGCGACGGGCTCGGGGACGGTCGACAGCGCGCACGGTACGCTCCCGGTCCCCACTCCGGCAGTCCTCGGCCTGCTCGCCGGCGCGCCCCTCTACGGCCACGGCGCCGGCGTCGAGCTGACGACACCGACCGGTGCGGCCATCCTCGCGGCAACGGGAGCCACCTTCGGGCCGATGCCGGAGATGACCGTGCTCTCGACCGGCTACGGCGCCGGCGGACGGGAGCTCGAGGGCCTGCCCAACTGCACCCAAGTCGTGCTCGGCACGGCTCCGGGCCCGACCGGCATCCCCGCTCCCGCCGGGCAGCCGCTCCTGCTCGTCGAGGCGAACGTGGACGACGCGACGGGCGAGGAGCTCGCCGACGCGGTCGCCGCCCTGCTCGCCGCCGGTGCGTCGGACGCCTGGACGACTCCCGTCCTCATGAAAAAGGGCAGGCCCGGCCATGTCGTGAGCGTCCTCGCCGAGCTCGATCGGTCGGCGGTGCTGCGCTCGACCCTCCTGCGGCACACCGGATCGCTCGGGGCTCGCGCGCACCTCGTCGACCGCTACGCCCTCGAGCGCACGGTCGTCGAGGTCGACCTCGACGGGACCGCCGTGCGCGTCAAGGTCGCCGCGGGCCGGGTGAAGGTCGAGCACGACGACGCGGCGCGCCTCGCCGAGCGCGAGGGCGTGCCCGTCCGCGAGGTGGTCCAGCGCGCCCTCGACGCCTACGCGTCCGGCTCGACGCGCGCGCCGGACGCGTAGCGCCGGTCGCCGGAGCGCTCAGCCGGCCACCTGGACGACGACCGAGTCCGACGCCACCGGCCAGCCCGGGACCGACGCCGTCACGTGGAGGTCGTAGGTCTCGCCCGGGACGACGCGCAGCGGGCGCAGGCGCAGGTAGCGCGCGGCCCCGGGCGCGAGCGCGCCCGCGCTCGCCTGCGCCGTCACGGTGTCGGAGCCTGCGGCCAGCTTCCCCGACACCGCGACGAGTCGCGCGCCGACCGTCACGGCGCGCGCCGAGACGTTGCCCTCGTCTGCGACGACGACGTCGACGACGAGGCGGCGGGTCGGTGGCAGGACCGACCGGCTGCCCGCCGGCGGGATCTGCAGCGTCGTCGTCGTGGGTGGCGCCGTCGTCGTCGTGGACGGACGGGTCGTGGACGGACGGGTCGTGGACCCCGCCGAGGTCGAGCCGCGCGTCGCCACACGGGGAAGGGTCGTGGTGGTGGTGGTCGTGGTGGTGGTCGTGGTTGTCGTGGCGGTCGGCGTCGTGGTGCCCGGTCGGCTCGGCACGCGGCCGAGGCCCTCGATCCGGAGCACGGGCGGCTCCGTCGACACGGCGAGCAGGGCGATGGTCGTCGTCGTCCGCAGCAGCCGGTCACCGAGGAGGCGGTCGGCCCACAGCTGCACGCTCGACCTGCTCCAGGTCGACGACCGGTCGACCCAGCGCGAGGCGGGCAGCCGCGCACGTGCGACACCGCGGGGCAAGGACCTCGCAAAGGAGCCGTACGCCGCGTCGGAGTCGCCGAGGTCCCTCCCGGCGGCGAGGAGCAGGCCCTGCGCTCGGGCCAGCACGGCGTGCGCGTCCGACGAGCCGAGCAGGAGCGTCGCGGCTCCGGCGACGTCGCTCACGGCGCTCGCGCGCTCGTGGAGCGCGGCGGTGAGCAGCGCACCCGACCTCGCGTCGGGTGGCACGAGACCGACGTCGGCGAGGCTGGCCGCGTCCTGCTCGGTCCCGCTCTCGAGCTGCGCGAGGAGCGAGTCGAAGGTGCGCCGCTGGCAGCCTTGCTGCGCGCACGCGGGCAGGTCCGCCAGCTCCCGGACATCTCGCAGCGTCGACGCCGACGCAGTCGAGGCCGCGACGATCGGCGTCACCGCCGCGACCCAGGACCGCATCGAGCGGAGCGCGGCCGGGGTGGAGGCCTTGACGACCTGGTCGACGACCTCGCCGACGAACAAGGCGAGCACGAGCACGGCGACGACGGCGACGCCGATGCGGCGCGGGCTGCGCCGCTTGGCTTGCGTCGCACCACGCGCGATCGGGCCGAGCACGGGCACTGACCCTAGCTGGCCGTACGGGTCGCACCGCAGCGACGCCGCACGCACGGCACCACGCCGCGGCACAGCGCTCGGCCTGGCGGCCGGCGCGGCGCGCGGCCCGGCGGCCCGTGACGCAGCAAGGCCGCGACTCGCTCTAGTCTCTCGTCGAGGCCGGTGTGGCGCAGCTGGTAGCGCAGGCGATTTGTAATCGTCAGGTCGTCGGTTCGAGCCCGACCACCGGCTCCATGATGCCCGGCAGAGCTGCCCGCAGGGCCTCTGGCCAAGCGGCGGGCGGGGCGGGGCGGCGAGCCGCCGACGGCGCGGGCACGGGACGGTAGCGTCGGCGCGATGGCTGTCCGCCGCGTCGCCGCCACCTGGGCAACGCGCAGGATCCGGGGCTGACGACGGTGCTCGTCGTCCACCGCGCCGAGCGGGCGGACCTGCTCGCCGAGATGCTCGGCGACCTCCTCGCCGCACCGCTCGACGACCCGATGGCCACGGAGATCGTCTCCGTGCCGACGCGAGGCGTCGAGCGGTGGCTCACCCAACGGCTCGCCGGCCGGCTCGGCCGTCGTGACGGCCACGCCGACGGCGTCTGCGCGAACGTCGCCTTCCCTTTCCCCGGCACGCTCGTGCGCCACGTCCTCGCCGAGGTCGCAGGCGAGGACCCCGACTCGAGCCCGTGGACGCCCGAGCGCCTCGCCTGGCCGCTCCTCGAGCTCGTGGGCGCGCACCTCGACGAGCCTTGGCTGGCACCCCTCGCCGACCACCTGCGGACCGACGCCGGCGACGACGACCGGCGGCTCTCGACTGCGCGCCACCTCGCCGACCTCTACGACCGCTACGGCGTCCACCGCCCCGAGATCCTCCTCGACTGGGCCCGCGGCGGCGACGGCGGCATCTCGTCGACGGCGCGCTGGCAGGCCGAGCTCTGGCGGCGCCTGCGCGACCGCCTCGGCGTCCCGAGCCCCGCCGAGCAGGC
>DAHWHN010000119.1 GCA_027335685.1 Acidimicrobiaceae bacterium | reverse complement strand
GCTTCGCGTCTCGCACGCCGTTTCGCTCCCTTCGACCCGACCGTTGACAGCCGGAATCGTAGGTGCGAAGCGGCGTGCACCGCGTCTACCCAGCTCAAGGCACCCCCGGAAAGGTCAGAAGAGCCCGAAAGTGCGACGTGCGCCGGGCGCCCGGGTCGAACGCGACGAGCACGCCCGGTGTGCTCCGCCGGCCGATCAGGGCACGGTGGCCGGCTCCGGCCATCGCGGACGCGGCGACGCCGGCGTCGACGCCGGCGACACGCGCGAGCACACGGGCGAGCCGCTCGTCGGCGGAACCGGACCCGACGACCACGACGGCGTCGAGGTCCTCGACGGGGCCGTCCGCCAGCTCGTCGGGCCGCCAGGTGACGAGCACGCAGCCGCGCGCGCCGGTGTCGAACAGCGCGGAGCTGCGACGGCGACCGAGGGCCCGGTGCGCCTCCTCGACGACGACCCACTGCGGCACCCCGCGCGCGGCCCGCTCCGCCTCGATCTCCGCGGCGAGCTTCTCGACGCGGGCGTACTGGTCGTCGACGGCGAGGCCCGACAGGTCGACCACGACGCTCTCCCCCGGCCAGCACAGCACGTCGACCGCGTCGTGCAGCGGGATGCCCGAGGACGCGTCGACGACGCGCACCCCGGGCAGCTCGCCGAGGCCGACGTGGTCGCCCTCGGCGTCGAGCACGACGATGCTGTAGCCGAGCGTGACGAGCTGCTCGGCGACGAGGCCGGCGAGGTAGGACTTGCCTTCTCCGGTCTGGCCCGCGACGAGGACGTTGACCTGTGATGCCGGCAGCGTGACCGCGAGCCCCGACGCGTCGGTGCCGAGCTGCACCGACCAGCGCGGCGGCGGGCACCGCTCGGACCCCGCGAGCAGGCTCCCGTCGAGAAGCTCGACGATGCCGCCGCCGGCCGCGCCGCCGAGGACGAGATCGGCGCGGGCTCGCAGCGCGTCGACGGCGCCTGCCGCAGCGACACCGATCTCGCACGCGTCGAGCAGGCTGTGGTCGTTCTCGGCGTCGCCGACGCCGATCGTGTTGTGACGCGACAAGCCGAGCGCGCCGAGGGCCGCGGCGAGGCCCGACGCCTTCGTCACGCCGGCAGGAAGGACCATGAGCGCGTCGCGGTTCGCGACGAGCTGGTAGTCGAGCCCGAGGTGCCGGACGGCGGCGAGGACCGCGAGCTCGTCGGCGGCCGAGCACGCGAGCAGGACCTCCCCCTGGCGCCAGACGACGCCCCGTCTGCCGAGCTCGGCGCCGAGAGCGGGATCGACCGGCGCAGCAAGGGCGCGCACCTGTCCGGCGCTCGACACGACTGCACCGTTCTCGCCGACGACGGCGGACACCTCGCCCTCGAGACCCGGAAACGTCGCCCGCAGGTCCTCGATGATCCGTCCGGTGACGAGCAACGTCGCGATGCCCGCCGAGCGCGCGCGCCGCAGCGCCTCGAGGACCCCCGGGAAGATCTCGTCGTGCTCCGCGATCGTGCCGTCGACGTCGAGAGCGACCGCACGGAAGTACCCGCGGCGCGTCCCGGTGCCGTCCGCGTCGGTCACACCCGATCGTCCAGCCACGCGATCAGGTCTGCGGTGACCTCGTCGCGGTTGGTCTCGTTGAACAGCTCGTGGCGCCCGCCCGGGTAGGCCCGGTACGTCACGTCGGCGAGCCCGAGCGACCGGTAGGCCTCCGCCAGTGCCGCACCGCCGCCGTTCACCCCGCCGACGGCGTCCTGCGAGCCGTTCAGCACGAGCACCGCGAGGCCCGCCGGCACGCCGCCGGCCGGCGGGCCGTCGAGGTCACGCAGCTCCTCGACCGGGAAGGCCACCTCGAAGCCGCACCACGGGTCCTCGATATAGAGGGCGACCTCTCGCGCGTCGCGGGTCAGCCAGTCGTAGGGGGTCGCGGCGGGATGGAACGGCGCGTTGAGGTCGCCGGCCGGCCGGAACTGCTCGACGAGCAGGGTGGAGCCGGAGAGCACGACGCCGCGCAGCTCGTCGCCCCAGCGCTCGACGGCCCTTTGCGCGAGGAACGACCCCCAGCTGTGCCCGACCAGGTGCACGGCGAGGCCGGGGTGCTCCGCGCGCACCTGCGCCGTCACCACGTGGAGGGCGTCGAGCGCGCCCTGCATCCCACGCGGGCCGAGATCGCCGAGGCCACCACCGTCGAGCCCGGTCCGCCCCGAGCCGCGGTGGTCGTCCGCGTAGACGGCGTACCCCGCTGCGCAGAGCGCGGACGCGAGCCGCCCGTAGCGGCGCGCGTGCTCGCCCATTCCGTGCGCGACGTGGACGGCAGCCTTCGGGTGGCCCGGCGGGAGCCAGCGGTCGACGTAGATCCCGACACCGTCGGCGTCAACCAGCCGCGCGCTCTCGGGGCTGCCCACCCAGGTGACTGCGGTCATTGCCCTACCGTAGAGCAACCGCCGTCGTCGAGACGGCCTGCGATCAGGAGGTCCGATGGCAAGCGACGTGCTGCGTTGGGGCGTGGTCGGCACCGGAGGGATCGCCCGTGCCTTCGTCGAAGACCTCGCGACGACGACCTCCGGCCGGGTCGTCGCCGTCGGCTCACGCAGCCGGGACGCAGCGGAGCACTTCGCTGACGCGTTCGGCATCGCGCACCGCCACGGTTCGTACGCGAGCCTCGTCGAGGACCCGGAGGTCGAGGCCGTCTACGTCGCGACGCCCCACCCGATGCACCACCCGAACTGCCTCGCGGCGCTGCGCGCGGGCAAGGCCGTCCTCGTCGAGAAGCCGTTCACCATGGACGCCACCGAAGCCCGCGAGCTCGTCGCGACCGCTCGCGCGCACGGCGTGTTCCTCATGGAGGCGATGTGGACCCGCTTCCTCCCCCACATCGTCGCGATCCGCAGGCTGCTCGACGAGGGAGCGCTCGGCCGGATCGTGAGCGTCCACGCGGACCACGGCCAGTGGTTCGCCTACGACCCGCGCCACCGTCTCTTTGCCCCCGAGCTCGGCGGCGGCGCGCTGCTCGACCTCGGGATCTACGTCGTCTCGTTCGCGTCGATGGTGCTCGGAAAGCCCGACCGGGTCCTCGCGCTCGCCGACGCGACAGCGACGGGCGTCGACAGCCAGACGTCGATCCTGCTCGGCTACGCGAGCGGCGCGCAGGCGGTGCTCACCTGCACCCTTCTCGCGCGCAGCCCCAACCGCGCCGCGATCGTCGGGACGGAGGCACGCGTCGAGATCGACGGCGTCTTCTACGCCCCGACGTCGTACTCGGTGATCCGGCGCGACGGCGAGACCACGCGCGTCGAGAACCAGCACCGACAGCCGGGACGCGGGTTTCGCCACGAGGCCGACGAGGTCGCCCGGTGCGTGCGCGCAGGCTTGCTCGAGAGCTCGCAGATGCCCCTCGACGAGACCCTTGCGATCATGGAGACGATGGATGCCGTCCGCTCGGCGCGCCGCGGCGCATAGGCCGGGACCGGCGAGGCCGGCCGGGGAGGAGTCCGGGGACGAGACAGACCGCGTCGTCGCCGACCGCGCGCACATGGCTGCCGCGATCGCCGCCGGCGAGTCGGTCCGGACGGCGACTTCGCCCAACCCGTGGGTGGGTTGCGTCGTCGTGACGCCGTCCGGCGCATCCTTCCCGGGAGCGACCCGACCTCCCGGCGGCGCCCACGCCGAGGTGGTCGCGCTCGCCGCCGCCGGCGACGCCGCGCTCGGCTCGACCGCGTACGTCACGCTCGAGCCGTGCGCGCACGAGGGCCGCACGCCGCCGTGCGCCGACGCGCTCGTCCGAGCAGGGGTGCGGCGCGTCGTGGTCGGCGTGCTCGACCCCGACCGGCGGGTGGACGGGCGCGGCGTGGCACGGCTGCGCGACGCGGGGATCGAGGTCGACGTCGGGGTGCGCTCGGCCGAGGTGGAGCGCTCCCTCGCGCCGTACCTCACGCACCGGCGGACCGGACGACCCCTCGTCGTCCTCAAGCTCGCGATGACCCTCGACGGGCGCATCGCGGCCCCCGACGGCGACAGCCGGTGGATCACCGGCTCGGCGGCGCGTGCCGACGCGCACCGGCTCCGGGCGGAGAGCGACGCCGTCCTCGTCGGCGCGGGCACGGTCCGGCACGACGACCCCGCGCTGACGGTCCGCGATGTGCCGGGACGCGACCCGCTGCGCGTCGTCCTCGGCGACCCGGGGCCCTCGGCGCGCGCCCAGCCCGCGTTGTCGCTGCGGGGCGAGCTCGACGACGTGCTCGACGAGCTCGGCCGCCGCCACGTCCTGCAGCTGCTCGTCGAAGGCGGCGCCCACGTCGCCCGGTCCTTCCATGCGGCGCGGCTCGTCGACCGCTACGTGCTCTACGTCGCTCCTGCGCTGTTCGGGGGAGACGACGCCCTCGGGCTGTTCGCCGGCCCGGGCGCTGCGACGATGGCCGAGCTCGCCCGCGGTAGCTTCGTCTCCGTGGAGCGCCTCGGCCCCGACCTGCGCCTCGAGCTCTCCCTCTCCCGGGACGACCCGCCCCACCAGGTGGTGCGGTGATGTTCACCGGCATCGTCGAAGAGCTCGGACACTGCGACTCGGTGTCGCGCCGTGCGGGCACGACGCGGCTGTGGTTCTCTGCACCCCTCGTCGCCGCGAGCTCGCAGGTCGGCGCGTCGGTCGCCGTCAACGGCTGCTGCCTCACCGTCGTCGAGCTCGACGGCGAGAGCTGGGCAGCCGACGCCGTGGACGAGACGATGTCCCGGACGGTCCTGTCGGCGCTCACGCCCGGCGACCGCGTCAACCTCGAGCGCCCCGTGGCCCTCGGCGCACGCCTCGGCGGCCACCTCGTCCAAGGACACGTGGACGGCGTCGGGACGATCCTCGAGGCGGCTCCGCACCTGCGGGTCACCCTCGATCCCGGCCTGGCTCGCTACGTGGTCGAGAAAGGCTCGATCACCGTCGACGGCTGCAGCCTCACGGTCGTCGAGGCGGGGCCTCGCTCGTTCAGCTGCGAGCTCATCCCCCACACGATCTCGGTGACGACCCTCGGCGTGAAGGGAGCCGGGTCGCTCGTCAACCTCGAGGTCGACGTCGTCGCGAAGTACGTCGAGCGCCTGGTCGTGGCCGGCACGCCGACGCCCTACGATCGGGGGGGGACCTAGCCGGAGGCTGCCGTGGCGCGCGCGACGATCGAGGAGGCCGTGGCGGCGTTCGGCCGTGGCGAGATGCTGCTCGTCGTCGACGACGAGGACCGCGAGAACGAGGGCGACCTCGTCGTCGCGGCCGAGCACGCGACGGCCGAGCGGATCGCCTTCTTCGTCAAGCACACGTCGGGTCTCATCTGCACGGCGATCACGAACGAGCGGGCCGACGAGCTCGAGCTGCCACTGATGGTCGCGCGCAACACCGAGTCCCAGCGGACCGCTTTCACCGTCACGGTCGACGTGATCGCCGGGACGACGACGGGGATCTCCGCATCCGACCGGGCCGCGACCATCCGTGCGCTCGTCGACCCACAGACGCGCCCGGCAGACCTCGCTCGCCCGGGACATCTCCATGTCCTGCGCGCCCGCGACGGCGGGGTGCTCAAGCGTGCGGGGCACACCGAGGCCGCCGTCGATCTCGCTCGCCTGGCCGGGCTCGCCCCGGCCGGCGTGCTCTGCGAGCTCGTCTCGGCCGACGGGCTCGCGATGGCCGACCACGCCGAGATCGAGCAGTTCGCGGCCGAGCACGGCATCGCGATCGTGACGATCGCCGACCTGATCCGCCACCGCCGCCGCAACGAGGTGCTCGTCCGCCGCGTGTCGAGCGCACGCCTGCCGACCGTGTTCGGCGAGTTCACCTGCCACGTGTACGAGAGCCTGATCGACCACGAGGTCCACGTCGCCCTCGTGCGCGGCGAGATCGGTGGCGACCAGCCCGTTCTCGTCCGCGTCCACAGCGAGTGCCTGACGGGGGACGTGTTCGCGTCGACCCGCTGCGACTGCGGTCCCCAGCTCGAGATGGCCCTGCGCCGGATCGCCGACGCGGGCACCGGGGTCGTCGTCTACCTCCGTGGGCACGAAGGGCGTGGCATCGGCCTCGCACATAAGATCGCGGCGTACGAGCTGCAAGACGGCGGCCTCGACACGGTCGACGCGAACCTCGAGCTCGGGCTTCCCGTCGACAGCCGCGAGTACGGGATCGGCGCGCAGATCCTCGTCGACCTCGGCGTCACGGCGATGCGCCTGCTCACGAACAATCCCGCGAAGCGCGGCGGGCTCGAAGGGTTCGGCCTCGAGATCGTCGAGCGCGTCCCGATCGAGACCACCCCGACCAAGGAGAACGGTGCCTACCTACGAACCAAGCGCGAGCGGCTCGGCCATCTCATCGGCGACGCGCCGAGCGGTGGCGGGACCGGCTGATCCCGCCGGGACAGGGTCGCTGACGGCGAGAGAGGACGGAGACGGCCTCCACCTCGCGATCGCCTGGAGCCGCTTCAACGAGGAGGTCACCACGTCGCTGCTCGGAGGCGCGCTCGCCGAGCTCGTCGCCCACGGCGTCGAGCGCGACGCGATCGCGGTGGTCTCCGTCCCCGGCGCGTTCGAGCTGCCACTCGTCGCGGCACGGCTCGCCGCGAGCGGGCGCTTCGACGCCGTCCTCGTCCTCGGCGCCGTGATCCGCGGCGAGACCGGCCACTACGACGTCGTCGCCAACGAGTGCGCCCACGGCGTCGCGCGAGCCGCGCTGGACAGCGGCGTGCCGGTGATCTTCGGCGTCCTCACGACGGACACGGTTGCCCAGGCCGTCGACCGCTCCGGCGGGCGGCTCGGCAACAAGGGCGCCGACACGGCGCGTGCGGCCATCGAGATGGCGAACCTGATGCGCCTGATCGACTGACCCGGAGCGCCCCGGATCCGCGTCACGAGCCGGCGGCGAAGGCGGCGGGCGCGACGCGCGGCCGTGGGCTCGAGCCACGCAGCGGGCAATGGCTACCGTGACGACGTGGACGAGATCGCGACACGCGCAGCTCCGGGACGGCACAACGACCTCACGGACGTGACCGGCGTGCTCGTCGGCCACCACGACCGCCGCGGTCGGGGTTGGCTCACCGGCACGACTGTCGTCCTGCCCCCCCGACACACGACCGGTGCCGTGGACGTGCGCGGCGGAGGGCCGTCGTCGTGCGAGACCGACGCGCTCGCGCCGACGACGCTCGTGAGCACGGTCGACGCGATCGTCTTGTCCGGGGGCAGCAGCTACGGGCTGTCGGCCGCCAGCGGCGTCCGGCTCTGGCTCGGCGAGCGCAACATCGGCTTCCCCGTCGGGGACCGGCCGAGCGAGGTCGTGCCGATCGTCCCGGCGGCGTGCCTGTTCGACCTCGGCGCCGGCGGGAGCTTCACGAACCGTCCCGACGAGTCCTTCGGTCGGGCCGCTGCCGAGGCAGCGAGCAACCGTCGCATCCGGCAGGGATCCGTCGGCGCGGGGACGGGCGCGCGGGCGGGGTCCCTGAAAGGCGGCGTCGGCTCGGCGAGCGTCGTCCTGCCGAGCGGGCTGACGGTCGCCGCGCTCGTCGCGGTGAACTCCGGCGGCGAGGTGGCCGACCCGGGATCCGGCGAGCTCTACGGCATACGCCACCTCCTCGACGGGGAGATTCCCGGTCTCTCCCGGCCGACGCCCGGCGACGCCCGGCGGGCTCGCCCCGCGTCCGGCCGCGTCCCGCTGCGCCCGCGCAACACCCTGCTCGCCGTCGTGGCGACGGATGCGGCCCTCGCCAAGCACGAGTGCACCCGCCTCGCTGCAGCCGCCCACGACGGCATGGCCCGCGCCGTCGTGCCGATCCACACGATGACCGACGGGGACATCGCGTTTTGCCTAGCGACCGGTCAGCGCGAGCTGCCCGCCACGGCGACGGAGGGCGGGCTGCGCCTCGAGTCGACACGCCCGGGCCAGCTCTCCGCTCTGTCGGGCGCCGCCGCCGACGTCGTGACGCGTGCGATCGTCCACGCGGTGGTGGCCGCGCGTCCGACCGCGTCGGCCGCCAGCTACCGGGAGCGTTACCCGTCGGCGTTCACCCCACGCGGCTGAGCCCGTGGACGAGGCAGGCATGGCCGCTCCGGCGGCGCGGTCGCACGGGCCGGCCGGCCGCGCCGGCCCGCGCTCCCGGGTCGTGGGTAGGGTGACGGACCGGACCGCAGAAGCCAAGGAGGCGCGATGAGGAGGCACGGCCGTACGAGCACGCGCGCGCGGCGCGGGGGTGCCCTCGTGGCGGGCGTCGTCGCGGGCGTCGCCCTCGTGGCGACCGGCACGACGGGAGGCTCGGTGCGCGGGGCTCCTGCGGCTGCTGCCGCTCCGGCGCGCGACCTCGTCGTCGGCTCGGCAGTCGCTCCCCCGTCGCTCGACCCGACCTCGAACGCGTCCGCGGCGATCGACGAGGTCTTCGACTACAACGTCTACCAGCACCTCGTCCAGCTCGACCCGAAGGGCGACGTCGTCCCCGTCCTGGCCACGAGCTACGCGATCTCGCCCGACGGCCTGCGCTACAGCTTCACGATCCGTCGCGGCGTGCGGTTCTCCAACGGCGACCCGATGACGGCCTCGGACGTCGTGTTCAGCCTGCGGCGCGCCGCCTCGCCACGGTCGGACTACCCCTACGCCGACCTGCTCGCGGCGATGGCCTCGGTGTCGTCGCCCAACCCACGGACCGTGGTCGTGCGCCTGAGCAGGCCGGACAACCAGTTCCTCTACAGCCTCGCCGCCTACAGCAACGGCGTCGTCCTCGATCCGCGCGCGGTCGGCAAGATCTCGACCGACCCGGTCGGGACGGGTCCCTACGTCTATGAGTCGGAGATCCCCGGCTACGACGTCGTCCTGCGCGCGAACACGCTCTACTGGGCGGGCCGACCGGCCCTTTCCCAGGTGACCTTCCGCTACTTCTCGAGCCCCGAGGCGGAGGTCGGCGCCCTGAAGAGCGGGGCGCTCGACGTCATCGACAACCTGCCCGACCCCGCGGACGTCAGCCAGTTCGTCGGCGACAAGTCCTTCGCCGTCATCGACGGGCCGACTGCGGGCAAGATCCAGGTCACGATCAACAACTCGTCCGGCCCGCTGCGCAAGCTGAAGGTCCGGCAGGCGGTCGCCTACGCGACCGACAAGAAGGCGATCCTCGAAGCCGCCGCCGCCGGTTTCGGCACCGTCATCGGAAGCGACGACGTGCCCGGTGAGCCGTGGTACCTCCCGAGCATCGACAAGACCTACGCCTACAACGTCGGGAAGGCGAAGCGCCTGCTCGCCGAGGCAGGGTACCCGAAGGGGTTTGCGGTGACCCTGACGCTCCCGCCCTACGGCTACGCGCTCACCGCCGGACCTCTCGTCCAGGCCGAGCTCGCGGCCGTCGGGATACGCGCGACCATCACCGACATCCAGTTCCCTCTCTGGATCAGCCGCGTGTTCGAGCACAGCGACTTCCAGCTGACCATCATCGACCACGTCGAGGCGCGCGACATCGCCAACTACGCGAACTGCGCGTACTACTGGAAGTACGCCGGGTGCACGACCGTGGCGCGGATGCTCACGGCGGCGGAGGAGGCGACGACGCGTTCGGGCGAGATCGCCGGCTTCCGGGCGATCGTCGAGAAGATCAACGCCGACGCAGTGAACGACTGGCTCTACAACCCGGACCAGGTGACCGTCGCAGCGTCCGACGTGGTCGGCCTACCCGACAGCGGCATCGCCGAGTCGTTCGACCTCAGCCACGTCTCGATCGGCGGCCACCTCTCCGCGACGGCAAAGGCGGAGGGGTACGCGTCCTAGCGCTCGAGCGCGTCGAGAGCCGATGACCAGCTACCTCCTGCGTCGACTCGGGACCGTCCTCGTCACGCTCGTCGGCGCGTCGATCGTCGTCTTCTCGGTCCTGAACGTCCTCCCCGGCTCCCCGGCCGCAGTGATCCTCGGTCAGCAGGCGACACCACGCGCCGTCCGCCAGCTCACGGCACAGCTCGGGCTCGACAAGCCCCTGTGGCGTCAGTACCTCGACTGGGCGGCCGGGCTGCTGCACGGACGCCTCGGCGTGTCGTACGTATCCCACGTTGCGATCGGCCAGGAGATCGGCCAGGCGCTCTCCGTGACAGGACCGCTCGTCGGGCTCGCGATGCTGGTCGGGCTCGCGATCGCCCTGCCTGTCGGCGTCGGTGGCGCGCTGCGCCACGGCAGGCCGTCCGGAAGCCTCCTCGGGGCCGTCGGCCAGGTCGGGATGGCCGTGCCGACCGTCGTCGGCGGGCTCCTGCTCATCGTCGCCTTCGCGTTGCGGACCCACCTGTTCCCCTCGGGCGGCTTTCCCGGTTGGTCCGACCCGCTCCAGGCTCTCCGCTCGCTCGTGCTCCCCGCGGTCACCCTCGGCGTCGTCGAGGGAGCGATCCTCAGCCGCTACGTGCGGGCCTCGGTCCTCGAGCAGCTCCGGTCCGACTACCTCCGCACGGCGCGCGCGCAGGGCTTGCGCATGGGCCAGGCGCTCCGGCGGCACGGGCTGCGCAACGCGGCGATCCCCCTCGTGACGGTCCTCGGGCTCGAGCTCGCAAGCCTCGTCGTCGGCGCGATCGTCGTCGAGAACGTCTTCGACCTGCCCGGCATCGGAACCTTGCTCCTCGACGCCGTAGACAACCGCGACCTGCTCACGGTCCAGGACATCGCGATGCTCGTCGCCGCGACGGTGCTCGTGCTCAACGCTGCCGTCGACATCTCCTACCGGCTCATCGACCCACGGACTCGGGGGCGATCGTGAGCCCGTTCTCCGCAGCCGAGAGCCGCGGGGGACGATCGCGCCGGCCGGACGAGGCGGCGTCGGACCTCCTGCCCGACGGCCCCGTGCGGCACCGACCGCGCAACGTGAGCCTCGTGGTCGGCGGCACGATCGCAGCAGCCGTCGTGCTCGCTGCGCTCGTGTCCCTCGTCTGGACGCCGGACAACCCCCTCGCCGTCGACCCCGCGCTCCGACTCGCGGGGCCGAGCGCCGCGCACCTGCTCGGCACCGACGAGTACGGCCGGGACGTCCTCAGCCGGCTCATGGCGGGGAGCCAGGTGACGATGTACGTCGGGACGCTCGCGGTCCTGATCGCCGTCGGCATCGGCCTGCCCGCAGGTCTCGGCGCGGCCCAGCGCGGTGGGATCGTCGGCCAGGTCGTGCTCCGCCTCGCCGACCTCGTCTACGGCTTCCCGGCGCTGCTCACGGCGATCGTGCTCGCCGCGGCGATCGGTGCGTCGACCTCGACCGTCGCCCTGGCGCTCGGGATCGCGTACGTCCCGGTCATCACGCGCGTGACGCGGAGCACTGCACTCGTCGTCCTCGGTTCCGACTACGTCCTCGCGGCCCGCGCCTACGGCCGGCGTCCTCTCGCCATCCTCCGCCGCCACGTGCTCCCGGCGATCGCCACGACGCTCGTCGCGCAGATGAGCTTGCTCTTCTCGCTTGCCGTGCTCGCCGAGGCCGCGCTCGACTACCTCGGTCTCGGGACCACGGCACCGACGCCCTCGTGGGGCGCGATGCTGCAAGACGGCCAGAGCTACCTCGGCAGCGACGTCCTCCTCACCGTGTGGCCGAGCCTCGCGATCTTCCTCTGCGTGCTCGGCTTCAGCCTGCTCGCCGACGGCGTCGCCGACCGCCGTCACGACGCGGTCACGCGAGCCGGCGCGTCGAGCCGGACGTCCCCGTCATGACTGCGCTGTCGGTGCGCGGCCTCGACGTCAGGTTCCACGGCCAGGCACTCGTCACCGGCGTGAGCTTCGACGTCGGCGCCGGCGAGCGTGTCGGGCTGATCGGCGAGTCGGGATCGGGCAAGTCCCTCACCGCTCTCGCGATCATGGGACTGCTCGGAGACGGGCTCGCCGCGCACGGCCACGTCTTGCTCGACGGCGAAGATCTGCTCGAGGCTCCCGAGCGACGACTGTGCCAGCTGCGAGGCGACCGCATCGCCATGATCTTCCAGGAGCCCGCGACCGCGCTCAATCCGACGCGACGCGTCGGCGCCCAGGTCGTCGAGGCGCTCCGCACCCACCGGGGCCTGCGGCACCGGGACGCGCGGCGAGCGGCGGTCGAGCTTCTCGAGCGCGTCGAGCTCCCGGACCCGGCGCGCAGCGCCCGCCTCTACCCCCACGAGCTCTCCGGCGGCCAGCGCCAGCGGGTGGTGATGGCCATGGCGATCTCGTGCTGCCCGCGCGTCCTGCTCGCGGACGAGCCGACGACCGCCCTCGATGCGACAGTGCAGGCCAAGGTGATCCACCTCCTCGACAGGCTCGTCGACGAGCAGGGATGCGCCCTCGTCCTCATCACGCACGACCTCGCCGTCGTGAGCCAGACCTGCGACCGGGTCGTCACGATGTACGGGGGTCACGTCGTCGAGTCCGGGCCGAGCGCCGCCGTGCTCGACGCGCCCCGCCACCCCTACACCGCCGGGCTCGTCGCGACCGCGGCTGCCGTCACCCTCGACGGTCCGACGCCGACCGGCCGCCTGCCGTCGATCCCCGGCTCGGTCCCCGCCGACGGTCGGTTCCCCTCGGGTTGCCCGTTCCGTGACCGGTGCGAACGCGCCGTCCCGCGGTGCACGGAGGTCCCGGCCGACCGCCGAGACGGCGAGCGCGTCGTCGCATGCTGGAACCCGGTGCCCGCAGGCGCCCGTGCTCCGGCAGGCGAGCCCGGCGGGGAGCGCCCGGCGGAACCGGGCCCTCCCGGACCGGGCCCAACGGGACAGGGGGGTCCGCGGTGACCCGCGGCGGCTCAGAGCCTCCGGTGCTCGAGGCGCGGGGTGTCTCGAAGACCTACGGGCAAGGCCACCACGTCCGGTCCCGGGATGCGAACCGGCGGGCCCTGGACGACGTCGACCTCGCCGTGGCCAAGGGTGAGACCCTCGGGGTGGTGGGCGAGTCCGGAGCGGGAAAGTCGACGCTGGCACGCCTGCTCCTCGCACTCGAGGTCCCGACGCGCGGCACGGTCAGCCACCGCGGCCGGATCGTGAGCGGGCGGCCCGAGCGCGAGCTGCGTGACTTCCGCCGGGA